>NZ_JAAKMV010000007.1:0-213298 GCF_049170575.1 Aeromonas sp. 604282
AGGCCTTCCCGATTGGGAAGGCCTTTTTGCTATGGGCGGTTTGCTCATAAGAGCCACAGATTTGCACACCAGAGCCAGCACAAGCCCAGTCTGACGACAGGGCTTTGGTGTTTTTAGCGTGTTAGACAGCCAGTGTTAGTATTTATCTGCAGGAAGAGAACTAAAGCCCTGTCATCTTCTCCATCTTGTATCTATATCAAGCCCTTATCTGATGGATTACTGGCCATTTTAACTGGTTTACTTTTGGCCAAACTCTGTTCATGGTGCGTGATTAGGGTTGTATCTCGCTTATAACTCGGTAGAGTAAGGGCATCTTGAGTTTGCCTGTCCCGCGCTGGGTTTGCCGGGTTCCAGGTGTAACTTGGCCAGTTTTTATCAACCTTAAGTCAGTGGTATCGATATGGAACAAGTAAACAAGTCCACCTTCAGCGATGTACTGGAATATGTGCGTATGTCCCGTCGCCAGAACAAACTCAAGCGTGAAATTGCGGATAACGAGAAGAAGATTCGTGACAACCAGAAGCGCGTACTGCTGCTCGACAACCTGAGCGACTACATCAAGCCGGGTATGAGCATTGATGATGTGCAGGCGATCATCGCCAACATGCGTACCGACTATGAAGAGCGTGTGGATGACCACATCATCAAGAACGCCGAGCTCTCCAAAGAGCGTAAAGAGCTGAGCACCAAACTGAAGGGCATGAGCTCTCACAAGTAAGCGTAGCGCTTTCGTTTAAGAGACACCGGCCATTGGCCGGTGTTTTGTTATCAGCTCGGATCTCTGCCACTCCTGCAACAATCGGCTCCCCTTTTTAGAATTGCCCTGTTACCATCACTACAAAGCGGTCAATAGTTTCAAGCCATTGACTTGAAAAGACTAAGCTTGAGTGAAACACAATAAATTGCGCAACCATGGTGGGGCTGATATGGGCGCATCAGAACAGACGGATTTGACACAAGTGGCATCTCAAGATTCATCTGTCCAGACCACGGACGGGAACCCAAAGCGCAAGCGTCGTCCCTGGTGGCGTTGGCTGTTCTGTTTTCTCTTTTTATTGTGCCTGGGGGCGGTGATCGCTCTGGTTGGCTATGAGATGAAAACCTCGAAGCTGCAATCTCAGGAGATCTCCCGCTATGCCGCCAAGCTCACCTATCAGGTCGAGCCTGGTCAGAGTAAGCAGATCGCTTTCCCTGAGGATGGTCCGTTCGACAAGCGGCTAGGCTATGTGCAATTGCCGATGATGCAGGAGCGTCTGCTGCAACGGGGCTATGAAGTCAGCAATCAGGTCCGTTTCTCTGATGCACTCTATGACTACGCCAGTCGTGGCTTCTTCGTGCCCTATACCGAGAAGGTGCAGGCTGGCCTGACGTTGCACGATTGCCGCGCAGAACCTTTCTATCAATTCAAGTATCCGACCCATCACTATCCGGATTTTGACTCCATTCCGCCGCTCGTCATCCAGTCGCTGCTGTTTATCGAGAACCGCGACTTGCTGAGCAATGAAGAGCCGTTGGCCAACCCGGCGGTCGACTGGCCCCGTTTTGCCAAGGCGGCGCTCTCTCAGGTGGGCAAGGCGCTCGATATGCAGGATCAATCTGCCGGTGGCAGTACCTTGGCGACCCAGGTGGAGAAGTATCGCCACTCGCCGGATGGCCTGACCCTGTCGCCGACCGAGAAGATCCGTCAGATGGCCTCTGCCAGCGTGCGGGCTTATCGTCTCGGGCCGGAAACCCTCGAAGCGCGCAAACTGGTCGCCTGGGCCTACCTCAACTCGGTACCGCTCTCGGCTGCGCCGGGATATGGTGAAGTGCATGGTCTGGGAGATGGTCTTTGGGTCTGGTTTGGTGCCAATGTCGATGACGTGAACCGTCTGCTGGACCCCGCCCGCAACCAGAACGCACCACTGGCCGAGCAGGGGCTTGCCCTGCGTCAGGTTGTCTCTTTGATGATTGCGCACCGCCGTCCCTCTTACTATCTGGCTCAGGGGCGAGAGGCATTGGCTACCCTGACCGACAGCTACCTGCGCCTGTTTGTGCAGGAGGGAATGATCACGCCACCTCTGATGGAGGCGGCGCTCAAGGCCAAGATTACGTTCCGTGACTTCCTGCAGTCCCCGGCTATCACCCGGGTGAACAACAACAAGGGGTTGCAGGTTGCCCGTACTCGCCTGAGCCGTCAGCTCGGGGTGCAGCTCTATGACCTCGACCGGATGGATCTGACGGCCGATACCAGCCTCAACATGCCGCTGCAAAATGAAGTATCCCGTTATCTGCAGCAGTTGGCCGATCCGGCGTTTGCCGCCCAGGTAGGGCTGTTTGGCGAGCGCCTGCTCTCGCCTGAGAAGACGGGCGATGTGCGCTACAGCTTCACCCTGTTCGAGAAATCGCCGGAAGGGTTCAAGGTGCGGGTGCAGACCGACAACACCGATCAGCCGTTCGATATCAACGAAGGCTCCAAGCTGGAGTTGGGCTCAACCGCCAAGTTGCGGGTGCTGACCACCTATCTGGAGATCGTGGCCGAGTTGCACGACAACTATGCCGGGATGCCGGTCGAAAACCTGCGCAAGCTGGCTGCTCTCTCTCAGGACAACCTTAGCCGCTGGGCCATCTCCTATTTGATCACGGCTCAGGACAAGAGCCTGCCGGTCATGCTGGAAGCTGCGCTGGATCGCAAATACTCCGCCAGCCCCAACGAGGGGTTCTTTACCGGTGGCGGCATGCACACCTTCAACAACTTCCGTCGCGAGGATAACGGGCGTATTCCCCCCATCCGAGATGCGCTGCGCGAGTCCATCAACCTGCCCTTTGTGCGGCTGATGCGCGACATCGTGCGCTACAGCCTTTACAAGGAGGGTAACCGTGCCCAGTTGCTCAAGGATGACAAGGATCCCCGTCGTCAGGAGTATCTGGCCAAATTTGCTGACAAAGAGGGGCAGACCTATCTGCTGCGCTTCTGGCGCAAATATCGCGGCAAGACTCCAGAAGAGCAGCTCGACACCTTCCTCGATGGCCTCAAGCCGAGTGCGGTACGTCTGGCGGCGGTTCACCGCTACCTGATGCCGGAAGCCAGCGAAGCCGCATTTGCTGCCTTCCTGGCGGAGCGGCTGCCGCGCGAGAAGCTGAGTGCGAAACGGATCAATCAGCTCTATGTGAGCTATGGCCCGGGCAAGTATTCACTGCCGGATCAGGGCTACATCGCCCGGGTTCACCCGCTGGAGCTGTGGCTGTTGGCCTATCTCAAGGAGTTTGACAAGGCAACCTTTGCCGATGCCGTTGCTGCCAGCCGTGACGAACGCCAGGAGGTCTACAGCTGGTTGTTCAAGACCCGTCATCGCAGTGCTCGTGATAGCCGGATCCGCACCATGCTGGAGGTGGAAGCGTTTCTCGATATTCATCAGCGCTGGGCCAAGCTTGGTTATCCGTTCGACCATCTGGTGCCGTCCTTGGCGACCGCCTTGGGGAGCTCCGGTGATCGTCCGGCTGCACTGGCCGAGCTGATGGGCATAATCCAGAATGGTGGCATCCGTTCGCCGACCCTGCGGATCGAGCACCTCTCGTTTGCCAAGGGGACTCCCTTCGAGACCGAGTTTGAGCCACAACACACCGAGGGAACCCGAGTGATGCCGGCAGAGGTGGCGGCCGCCCTGCGCAGTGCGCTCTCCAAGGTGGTGGAAGGGGGCACAGCAAGACGTATCGCCGGTGCTTTTACTCTGCAGGACGGCACTGTGTTGCAGATGGGGGGCAAGACCGGCACCGGTGATAACCGGATTGAAACAGTAGGCCGTTATGGCAATGTGACCAGCTCGCTGGCGCGCAACCGAACCGCGACCTTCGTTTTCTATCTGGGGGATGATCACTTCGGTACCCTGACCGCCTATGTACCGGGTAGCCAGTCCGACAAGTTCCGCTTCACATCGGCACTGCCGGTGCAGGTGCTCAAGGGCATGGCTCCCCTGCTGATGCCTTACCTGCAACCAGGTTCCCATACCCAGTGTCTGGCGAACCAGTGATACGAGCGAATTACCGCTCATCACGCAGGTAACTGACCAGAAAAAACGGGGAGGCTGACAGCCTCCCCGTTTTTATTTCCTTATCGAGCGCAGCAGCGCTCGATTGCGATCAGGCGTTCAGTACGAACTGCTCGATCACCTGAGCCACGCCATCTTCATCGTTGCGGGCAGTGGTGTGCTGGGCGAGATCCTTGATCTCGTCGGTGGCATTCCCCATCGCAACCCCGAGGCCAGCGTACTCGATCATGTGGCGATCGTTACCCGCATCTCCGACGCAGATCACCTGAGCGGCGGTCAGGCCAAGGTGCTCGGCCAGCGCGGCGACGCCGGTCCCCTTGTTGCTCTGCTTGTTCATGAACTCGAGGAAGAAGGGGGCGCTCTGTACCACGGTATAGCGTTCATAGAGCTCTGCGGGCAGTCGCTCGATGGCGCGGGAGAGCTGGGGAGGTTCGTCGATCATCATCACCTTCATGATCTGCTCGTCGGCAGGTAGAGTGGCAAAGTCGATCAAATTGATCGGCATACCGATCAGGCGGGATTCGTGCTCGGTGTAGGTGCTGACACGGGGGCTGATCAGGCCACGGGTGACCGAGAAACCGTGGACGTTCACCTCCAGCTCGTCGGCCAGTCTGGCGATGGCGCTGGCGTCACTGCCGGTCAATAGCTGGCTGCGGATGATGCGCTGATCGGCAACCTGTTGTACCAGGGCGCCGTTGTAGCAGATGACGTAGTCATGCTCTGTGGTGAGGCCGAGTTCTTCCAGATAGCGGCTCATGCCTTCCAGTGGACGGCCAGAGGCCAGCACTACGGTTACCCCTTTGGCGCGCGCGGCGCTGATGGCGGCGTGGGTGCGGGGAGTAATCTGGCCCTGCGGGTTGAGCAGGGTGCCATCCATATCCAATGCGATCAGCTTGTACATCTCTCACTACCTGAGTCTGGGTGGCCCGCCCGGTGGGGCCAAGGAAGTGGCGAGTGTAGCGAAAATCGGCGTCGGGATCACGGCCGGCACAGCGAGCTGCCGGTGTCGGTTGATCTATTTGTGCCCCTCGTAAGGGGTCATCTCCAACGTGTCATCATGAATGGTCAGACGGGTGGGGCCTCGGGTGATGGTAACCTTGCGTTTAAAGCAGGCCATCTCGACCTCGATGCCGGAGAACAGATGCTGGGTGGCAATGACCTCCATTTGTGCCATCAAGTTTTGCATATCTTCATTGTTTGCCGTGATCTGTTCGTGGATGAGGGTCAGCTCCGCCAGCTGGTGATCGCGGATTGGTTTGAGCTTGCGCAAGGTATCAGGATTGCGTTTATCGCTGGGCAGTTGCAGCAGTTTCATCACCAGTGCCTTGATCTTGTCGAGCTGGGCCTGACACTCCAGCTGGCGCAACTTGAGTTGGTGTTCCTGTTCCTTGTGGGTGAAGTAGCCACCGAGGATCTGCAGCCGGGTATGGTTGGCGGCCTCGGCCCCCAGGCTGGGGGCCATGATTAGACGATTGGCAATGCTGGTTCCACCCAGCAGATTGCCTTTACGCATGTTAGTGTCACCCACCTTGATATCCCGTCCACTGCGGGTGTAGCAGTGGCTGAGCTGGCTCTGAATTTGTATATCTCCACCCGCTTCCAGCTGCGCGTATTGGGCATAGCTGGCGTGGATCTCCCCCTGGGCATTGAGCTGGCAAAGGTACTCTCCCTGCTCGTTGCGGCGGCCAATGATACCGTGGCGTACCGTGATGCTGCCCCCTGCTTCGATCCAACCTCCTTCGATAAATCCACCGATGACGATGTCACCGCTGACCCGTATTTTCATGCCCGGGTTGACGTCGCCGCTGACGATTAAGCCTCCTTCAAAATCAATGTGGCCGTGGCGGGCATCCACCTGTTTGACGCTGAGCACCTCGTCCACCTTCATGCCCGCTTTCTCCTGACAGGGCAGGCCAGCCCGACCGGCAATCAGCAGGTCGGGATCGTCGGGGGAGATGAAGGTGCCCTCGCCAGCACTCATCGGGCTGTCTTTGCCATCTTTGGCGGGCAGATCCTGACCGGTCACGGTAAAACCGGGTACCCCGACGGTGGCCGGATGACGGCGCATCAGCGGAGCGCCTGCCTTGACGGTGACGATGGAGCCGAGATCCCGCAGGTCGACCTTGCCATGACCCAGCTCCTGCGGTTTGAGGATCCGCTCGGCCGGGGTCTCCACCAGCCGCTCATAGCGAGTGTCCTGACCATTGACAGCTGGCTGGCCGTTGGCAATCACCAGCTTGAGCTGACTGCCGGGGGCTGCCTCCTTGGCCGACTGGATGGCAGCGGTGAGCAGTTGCTCACTCACCCCCTGTTTGATTTCGCTGATGGCGATCGCCTCTTTCAGCTGTTCCTGCGTCACATACTTGCCCCCCCAGTCGGCAGTGATCTGGGCGATGGCGCTCATGCGATCCTTCTCCACTATTACGGCGAGTCGGGCATCCTGACGCTTGCCGACAGGGATGGGGTTGGCGGGGACAGGGGCGGCAGGGTTGGTGAGCAGGGTATTGAGCAGGCTGATGGCCTGTTTGATCCCCTCGGGCAGCGGCTGATAGCGGCGACAGTTGGAAGCGAGCAGCAGAGCCTGCACATCTTGTTCCGTGACAGGTTTGGTGAGACCGGCGGCAATCCGCAGGCAGACCAGTTCCATATCGCTTGATAGCAGCAACCACTCTTTGCTTAACACCGCATCTCCTTGCTGGATGAGAACGGAGCGATCGGCTCGCTCCTTTACTGTCATTTAATCTCTCAATGATTAATAAAGCGAGTCGCCAACCCTGAGAGTGGGCAGTATTCAGATATTTCCTCTGAATGGTCAATGAATTGAAGTCAAATCGGTGATGGCGGCCAGATAAATGTGGGCGCTGTTTGGAAACGGAGTGAAAAGACGGATCGCAGCGCCAGCGACATAGAGTCGCTGGCAGGGGAATGGCGGTTCTTATCAGCTGCGCTGGGCTGTTCTGGCCAGGGTGAGGTAATCGCCGAGCACCGGCTCACCCAGCATATGGCGGCGCAGCATGTCGAGGGCGGCAAAGGCGAGGATTTTGCGGCGACTCTCCGGGTCGGGGTGGCTGACCTTGACCGTCTGACCGATTTGCATGCCATCGGCGCTGAGCAGCAGTGGTACCCCCTCTACGCCCTCTCGCCCTATGGTCAGTTGCAGGCCCGCATCGGCGGTCGGCAGTTGCGCCAGCTCATCGGCCAGTTGCGCGCTGAAGCGTGCTTCCAGCCGGGGATGGCCGTGACAAAGCGCCAGCAGCGCACCTCCACTCTCCCCCTCCAGCAGAGTCAGCGGTTTGTCTTGCAGCAGCGCAAGGATCTGCTGTGCCGGTTCCGTATCTCCGTTGCCAACCAGCCAGGGGCGGATCGTATCCAGCAGTCGGCGCTCGGCGCTCTCCATATCAGCGGCACTAGCGCCGTGGCCGATCAGTTTCAGCTCGATAAGGGGCATGGAGGAGCGGTAACCCAGCTCGATGCCGGCTGGCCAGGGTTCTTGATCCAGCATATCGCTGAGGGCTGATTCCGAGATGCCGAAGGTGTAAAAGCGACGCAGCTCGGTATCGATCTGCGCACCGGCCAGCTGTTTGAGGCGCGGCAGAATTTGCTCGCGCACCATCTGTTTGAACTCGAACGGCACGCCCGGGGTGAAGAAGAGCTGGCTCTGGCCACTTCGCACAACAAAGCCGCAGGCAGTGCCGACCGGGTTGTCGAGGATTTCGCTCCCCTGCGGCAACCAGGCCTGTTTGGCATTGCTTTGTGCCATGGAGCGACCACGGCTGGCGTAGCGCGCTTCGATGGTAGCGAGCCAGTCGGGGAAGAGGGTGAGCGGCTGGTCAAAGGCCTCGGCGGCGGCCTGAGCGGTGAGATCGTCGGCAGTGGGCCCGAGCCCGCCACACACCAGCACCACCTCGGCGCGGCTGGCACTCTCTTGCAGCACCGTTTTCAGGTCGGTGAGGTTGTCCCCTACCGTCAGGCGACGGCGCACCTGCCAGCCCTGCTCCAGCAGCAGAGCGCTGAGCCAGGCCGCGTTGGTATCCACCACCAGACCCGTCACTATTTCGTCTCCGGTACTGATGATCTCGATACGCATGGCAGGCTCCTTGAATTAAACGGGTGGCAACGGTTGGCCTCGGGCCAACACAATCAGGCTTTGTTGTGCTCGAAGTAGTAGCTGATCCGGGTACGCGGATTGAGGTACTCGAACACCGCCGGCGGCAACCGCTTGGGATGGATCACCTTGGCGATGGAGAGTTCGGCCTGCTGCAGATCGATGATGGCCGCTTCCTGACGGGGAATGCGCGGATCGTAGACCAGCACCGAGGGGTAGAGCAGGCGGGAAGCGTTGACCGACATTACCAGCCCCACCTGACCGTTGGAGAGTTGCACCACGCTGCCGGGGGGATAGATCCCCATCAACCGGATCAGCATGCTGAGGTACTCCGGATTGAACTGCGCCTTGCGCTGCTTGTAGAGGCCGCTCAGGGCTGAGTAGGGCACCTTGGCCTGCATGTGGCAGAGGTTATCGTACTCGTTGATCAGCGACACCATCTGGGTCAGCGGATCGAGCTGGCCACCCTTGAGCCCTTCCGGCCCGCTGCCATCGAGATATTCATGGTGATGGAGCACGATCCCCTTCGCCTCGGCCGGGAAATCCTTGGCCAGATTGAGCAGATCCAGCCCGTAGCGCGGGTGCTGGGCCATCAGGTTCTGCTCCGGCTTGGTCAGCGACTCGGTCTTGCGCAGGATCTGGCTCGGGATCTTCAACTTGCCGATATCGTGGAACAGCGCCCCCATGCCGACCTGACGGATCTCGTCGGCCGTCATGCAGCACTCCTTGGCCAGCAGCATGCTGAGCACGCTCACATTGAGGGAGTGGAAGTAGAGGTTGTTGCCATCCTCGCTGTCGGAGACCAGATGGAGCACCATCTCGTCCACCGAGAGCAGTTGCTCGGTCATGGCGTTGACCAGCTCCTGTGCCTCGCCGATGGCATTGAGGGGGCGGGACTGGATCTTGCTCATCACGCTGCGCACCTGTGCCAGCGACTGCTGGAACTGCTTCTCGCACTGCTGCAAATTGCGGCGATACTGTTGCAACTGCTCTATACGCTGATCCTTCTCCTGCTGCATTCGGGCTTGCCGCTGTGCGGCGTCTGCGCTCTCTTGTTGCTGAGGCTGTACCTGATTGAGGGGCTTGGGCGGAACGTCGCTCTTGTCGGGAATGATGGTAACCAGTTTCAGGCCGAGACGGCGGATCAGCTCGATCTCTTCTTCACTTTTGATCTTGAAGCTGGAAAACAGGAATGGGTGTTCACGCCACCCCAGTGGCAGGGATACATAGTTGCCGACTTGCAGTCGATCTACGGAAATCTTGATACCGGTCATTATCTTGGATGCAGGGGAGATACTGAGCCGTATGCTAGTCAAAGGTGGGGGTGAATACAAAAGGTATCTGATGACAGTGCGTGAGCTTTATTATAGGCTTCTGGATGTCCAGACATATTTACCGATGCAGTACAGGGAGTAAGCATGCCGATCAAGATCCCGGATCAGTTACCCGCCGCCGAAGTGCTGGGGCAGGAGAACATCTTCGTGATGACGGAATCCCGGGCCGTCACCCAGAACATCCGCCCGCTGCGGGTGTTGATCCTCAATCTGATGCCCAAGAAAATTGAGACCGAGATCCAGCTGATGCGGATGCTCTCCAACTCGCCGCTGCAGGTGGATGTGGATCTGCTGCGCATTGATGACAGGGAGTCAAAGAACACACCTCAGGCCCACCTCGAGAACTTCTATCACGACTTCGAACAGGTGCGTGGCAACAACTACGACGGCATGATCATCACAGGGGCGCCGCTTGGGCTGGTGGAGTTCGAGGAGGTGGTCTACTGGCCGCGCATTGTCGAGATCATCGAGTGGTCCCATCAGCACGTGACCTCCACTCTGTTTCTCTGCTGGGCGGTGCAGGCGGCGCTTAAAGCCTTGTATGGCATGGAGAAGCAGACCCACGGCGAGAAGCTCTCCGGGGTTTATCGCCACCACCGCCTCGACGAGCATGAGCCGCTGCTGCGCGGTTTCGACGACGAGTTTGTCGCCCCCCACTCCCGTTATGCGGCGTTTGATGGCGATCTGATCCGTGCCCAGACCGACTTGCAGATCTTTGCAGAGTCAGAAGAGGCGGGGGTTTATCTGGCTGCGACCAAGGATTGTCGTCAGGTGTTTGTCACTGGCCATCCGGAGTACGATGCTTTGACACTGGATGGGGAGTATCAGCGTGATCTAGCGGCGGGGCTCGACCCGGCCATTCCGGTCAACTACTACCCGAATAACGATCCGAGCCGGACGCCGCGCGCCAGCTGGCGCAGCCACGGTCATCTGCTGTTTGCCAACTGGCTCAACTACTACGTTTATCAGCTCACCAGCTATCGGGTGGAAGATATCGGCAAGGTCTTTACCTACGACCAGGGAGGCAAGTAGTCAGTCGCCCTGCGCCAGCCGCTCGAGCCACTGGCGGTGGCAGGCCAGGGTAAATGCCTTGGGTCTGTGGGCCTTGATGGCGGCCATCGCCTCTTGCTGTGGCTGGCCGAGGGTCATCAGCAGCGCGGCGGCGACCAGACCGGTACGACCGCTGCCCCCTTTGCAGTGGATGACCAGATGTTTGCCATCCCCCAGCAGCTCGCGCAGCTGCGGCAGCGCCTGTTGCCAGGCAGCCTCGAAGTCGGTGTCGGGGGCCAGATCATCCTCGATGGGCAGATGGAACCAGCGCATCCCTTCGTGCTCGACCTGCTGGCCGAGCTGCGCCAGTTCGAGTCGGATCAACTCGGCGCTTGTCATCAGGGTCACCACTCCGTGGGCACCGGCCAACCGCAGTTGATCGAGCGCCAGGGTCAGCGGCACCTGCTGGGTGCCTGGGCAGGGGGTCAGCAGCAGCTGACCGTCGACACGGGGAACCTCAAGGCTCCAGAAGGGGTGATACGGGTGCATGGCGGATCCTCGCGTGGTGGCCGCAGGGTTGCGGCCGGTGAATGGCGCCAAGGATAGGCGGGGCAGGGGGGATGTCAATGGCCGTTGTGTTTGCCCCGGTTTACGGGCAGAGTCTAAAAAATTGAGCGGTTCAAGGAGTTAAGATGAGAAACCTGGATCAACTGGATTTGGATATCCTGGCCCATCTGTTTCGGGATGCGGGCATGACCAACAAGGAGCTGGCCGCGCTGGTGGGCGTTGCCCCCTCCACCTGTCTGGAGCGGGTGCGTAAGTTGCAGCAGGATGGCGTGCTCAAGGGAGCGCACTGTGAAGTGGATTATCAGGCCCTCGGGGGTCACATTCAGGCAATGGTCTCCCTGCAGCTGGCCCGCCACAGCCGCCAGATCATCGATGCTTTCCGCGATGCCATTCTGGCGCTGCCCGAGGTGATCAGCCTGTTCCACATGGGGGGCAAGGATGATTTTCTGGTGCACCTCTGTGTCTCCGACACCGAGCACCTGCGTAACTTCGTCTTTGATCACTTCACCTCCCGCGAGGAGGTGGTGCACCTCGAAACCTCGCTGGTGTTCGAGCACAAGTTCAGCCGCTCCCTGCCCTGCTTTCCCCAGCCATAACGGCCAGTGGGCTGACAATATGGATAGATAGAAAAAACCGCCAGCTGGCGGTTTTTTCTATCTTGCTATTGATTGAATCAGCACGTACGGCTCAGTTGGCTGCAGTGCGTTCATCCTTTGCCGTCTGATAGAGACTCTTTTGATAGGCCATGCTGCCCCACAGGGCAAGACCAAGCGCATCCTCCTTCAAGATGTCCGGTTGCGCTGCCGGTGTCAGTTTCTCGCTGGCATCATCGTAGATATAGCCTTCTGCCGCGCGCTCCGGTTGCAGGATCACTACATCCTTGCCGCGCATCAGAGCGAAGTTCTTGTCGTACTGCATGATGGCCCGTCCCGGCCAGTCGGCGGGCATGCGGGTCAGATCCTTGCCGAGCATGGGGTAGTCAGCACTGATCCCCATCAGGGAGAGCAGGGTGGGCGCCATGTCGATCTGGCTGACGATGCGCGGATCTTTCTTCGGTGCAATGCCGTCACCGACGATGACGCCGGGGATATGGAATCGGGGGATGGGCACCAGGCTGGCGCCACCGACCCGGCTGTCGTGGTCGGCGATGACCAGGAACAGGGTATCCTTCCAGTAGTCGGACTGTTTCGCCCTCTTGAAGAACTCGCCGATGGCGTAATCCGCATACTTGGCCGCGTTGTTGCGGGTTTGTTTGGGCTGCTCGAAGAGTTCGATGCGGTTGTCCGGGAATTCGAACGGATCGTGGTTGCTGGAGCTGAACACCAGACTGAAGAAGGGTTTGCCCTCCTTGTGCAGCGCGTTGAAGGTGTCGTCGGCCTTGGCCATCAGATCCTCGTCGGACGCGCCCCAGGAGCCCTTGAACACCGGATTGTCGAAATCTTTCTGCTCGATGATGGTGGTGAAGCCGTTGCCGAGGAAGAAGCTGCGCATGTTGTCGAAGTGGCTCTCGCCGCCGTAGATAAAGCTGGTGTCGTAACCCCGCTGTTTGAGCAGATCCGCGATGGTGAAGAAGTTGGTCTGGCTCTTGCCGAGTTTGACCACCGCCTGCGCCGGGGTCGGGGTGAAGCCGGTCAGTACCGCTTCGATACCGCGTACCGAGCGGGTGCCGGTGGCGTAGAGCTGCTCGAAGGCCCAGCCTTGCTGCGACAGGGCATCGATGTTGGGGGTAAGCGGCAGGCCGCCGAGAGAGCCGACAAACTGGGCGCCCAGGCTCTCCTGCAGCAAGATCACCAGATTCTTCGGCTTGCCCTTGAAGCTCGCTTCGTTGAAGGTCTGGCTGGGTAGCAGATCGGAGTTGAAATCACTGGACGGACGGCCACTCTCTCTGCGCATGACCTCGAGCACTTTCTGCTCCGTCATCTTGCCGTAAAAGCGGCTGGCATCCTCCTCGGCGCCCATCTGCTTGATGGCAAAAAAGAGAGAGTAGGCGGAGTTGACGGTCAGTGCGTTGACCAGCGGATCCTCGGCAAAAGCGACCATGGCCGGGTTGAGGGCGCGGTGGCCGAGGCTGGAGCGGGCACCTAGAAAACCTATGGCCAGAATGAGCAGGGCGAATGCCGGACGCAGGTACCAGCGGGGGAAGCTGAGGCCACATACCAGACGGCCGCTCAGCCACCATCCACCGGCCAGCACGGTACCACTGAAGAGCACCGCCA
This sequence comes from Aeromonas sp. 604282, assembly GCF_049170575.1. NCBI lineage: Bacteria > Pseudomonadati > Pseudomonadota > Gammaproteobacteria > Aeromonadales > Aeromonadaceae > Aeromonas > Aeromonas sp. 604282. Next base: position 13,241 of record NZ_JAAKMV010000007.1, read on the forward strand.
GCAGTAGCTCAGCCTTGCGGCCCGCCCATAGCATGGCGAATACCTCTTTCGGATAGATGAGGTACTCCACATAGAGGCGATTGGGGCGCACGCCATATTCGGTGATAAACGAAGGGGTGGATATCTCGAGGAACAGCATCAGCCAGAGTCCGACAGTCAACCAGACGCGCATCAGTTGCATCCAGCCGCGACCGATGGTGTGGGGGCCGGCCAGCAGCAGGGTTAGCATAGCGGGGACTCCCCAGACCCAGCAGAGGGTCGCAAAATCGACCCGGATCCCTTGCAGCAGCATCTCCTGCCAACCGGCCACGGCATCCACCCGTTCCAGTTGCCAGAGACCGAGGGTGAGCCTGCTGAAAGAGAGAGAGAAAAGCGCGAAAACGCAGAAGACGGCAAAGGGCCAAAACGGGCCGAGTCGCTGTTTTAGTACTGTCATCTTTATTCCTGATTAAGACTGAAGACGTCTGTCCACAGACGTGTTTACTTGCTGTGAGCTTATGACAGATCGAATTGGTTAAGGTTGCATTCAAGTTTGTTAAAAGTCGAAACCAGCACATTTGTCATCTAAAAATGTGATGTCGCACAGCGAATGAGCACAGCATAACCAGCTGGATAAAATGTGACCCGCAGCGCGAATAGGGGTGGGATCGCGATTTATAATTGCCGCGAATTATCTCAATCGGAGCCGAAGGGATGCCGGTCTTTATCGATGTCGAGTATGTGCAGGGATGGCGCCTGTTTCTGGTGTTATCGGACGGCACCACAGGCGTGCTGGATCTGACCCCCTGGCGCATCCAGCCGCTGTTTGCAAAGCTGGAGAGCGAGCGTCACTGTGCCCGGGTCTTTATCAATCGCTACCATCAGCTGGAGTGGCCCGTCGGATGTACCTTGTCTGCCCACGAGGTCTATCACCTCATCTCTCCCATCGATGAGCGAGAAGCCTTCAGTTAATCCCCATTTTTTGTGAGCCAACGCCAGATTACTGTTACTGGAATGTTTGCCTGTTTGCCTTTCTGAGTCAACTTGGGTAAAACCTGCGCAACATTTTGCCAACTAGTCTTCGCTTCACCTGACAGAGGCTTGCCGCTTTCGCGCCGCAGGCCTTTTTTGCGGCTTGATGGTAAACCTTTCTGTTACTGAAAGGTTTGGTCGGTTGAATGAAAAAAATAAAATAAACAAATACATAAGGACAAATGTATGGCTTGTCATATGCGCACTCATCTTGCCCTTCTGGTGGGCTGGCTCGCCTGTCACGGTGCTGCCGGTCAGGAAGCGGTTCAACAGTTGGATCCTATGGTGGTGGTGGCAACCCGCCCCGCCAGCACTCTGGAGGTGACGCTGGACCCCAAGAAGCCCGGTTCCCCCATGCCCGCTGCCGATGGCGCCGGTTATCTCAAAAACGTCACTGGCATGAGCATGGTGCGCAAAGGGGGGCTCGGTGGCGATCCCGTGCTGCGGGGGATGGGGATGTCCCGCCTCAACGTGCAGATGGATGGCGGTATGTTGGCTGGTGGCTGTGGTGGCCGGATGGACCCGCCCACTGCCTATGTGTTCCCCCAATCTTTTGACCGGATCAGAGTGCTCAAGGGGCCGCAATCCCTCGAGCAGGGGGCAACCCTGGCGGGAACCGTGCTGTTTGAGCGGGACCGGCCAGAGTTTATGGCACCGGGCTTCAAGAGCGACGCCTCGGCCCTCTTTGGCAGCTTCGGCCGCGATGACCAGATGGTCGACATGACGGCAGGCTCGACCGATGGTTATCTGCGTGGTCAGTTTACCCACTCCGACAGTGACGATTACCGCGATGGCCACGGTGACAATGTGCGCTCCTTCTATCGCCGCGAGAACGGCACCGCCCAGCTGGGCTGGACGCCAGGGGAGCACACCTGGCTGGAATTCACCGCCGAGCGCAGCAATGCCCGCGCCGCCTATGCGGACCGCACCATGGATGGCCCTATGTTTGACCGCGAATCCTTCGGGCTGAAGCTCAAGCAGGAGGAGATCACCACTCACTGGCAGCGCAGCGAGCTGACCCTGTGGGACAACTACATCGACCACATCATGGACAACTTCAGTCTGCGGCCAAACAGCGGCATGAAGATGCTCTCCAACCCGGATCGCCGCAACACCGGCGGGCGTTGGGCCAACGACATCGCTCTGCCAGCCGACTGGTTGCTGACCGCCGGGCTCGACAGCAACCGGGATCAGCACCGCAGCCGGGGCGGTGTCGACTATGCCACCAAGGATCGCCAGCGCACCCTGCGTTTCGAGCAGCAGGGCGGTTTTGCCGAGCTGGGGCGCCAGCAGGGGGCCCACAGCTACAAGGGGGGGTATCGTCAGGATCGGGTCGAGACAACCCGTTATGGTGCGGGTGATCAGACCCTCTACAGCGAGACCGAGCACCTCGACAGCGGTTTTGGTCGCTATGAGTACCAGTGGTCGCCCCGCTGGTCCAGCTATCTGGCGTGGGGACAGGCAGAGCGGGCGCCGGACTACTGGGAACGCAGCAAGGACAGCACCCCGTTCACCCTCAACCCGGAGCGCAGCCGCCAGTGGGACGCAGGGCTGGCCCTGCGCAGCCGCGAGCTGGATCTGACCCTCTCCCTCTTTAGCGCCAACATCAAGGACTACCTGCTCTATAACAACAAGTCGAACAAGGTGCGCAATATCGACGCCCAGACCCGCGGTGGCGAAATGGAGGGGCGCTGGCAGTTTGCCGAGCAGTGGCGTCTCGATGGCGGCCTGGCGGTGGTCTACGGTGAAAACCAGAGCGACAACAAGCCGCTGGCCCAGATGCCGCCGCTCGATGGCAAGCTGGCGCTGGGCTGGCAGCCAGCCGAGGCGTGGAATCTGACCCTGCTGGGCCGCGCCGTGGCCGCGCAGGATCGGGTCGATGTGGGCTCCGGCACGGTCGCCGGTCAGGATCAGGGTGAGACCCCGGGCTTCTTTACCATGAACCTGAGCGGTGCCTGGCAGTTTGCCAAGGGGTGGCAGCTCTCGGCCGGGGTAGACAACCTGTTCGACACCTTCTACTACGAGCACCTCTCCAAGTCGGTGCACAGCAGTCAGGCCGGGTTGGGCTATGAGCAGGTGGGGCGGATTCCGGAACCGGGCCGCGCCTACTGGCTCTCGGTCAGTTACCGCTTCGCCTCGGTCGGTGTGCTCTAACCAGTTGAGTCAGATAACGTTTTCAGTCACAGACACCGCTGTGTGAGCATCGTTATCATGGTGAAAACAGGCGTATCAGACGCCTGCTCTCACAGCGGGAACACAACAATGAAACAGGGAACGTTACGCTATGGCGGCCTGCTCGGGGCCGCCCTGTTACTGGCGGCTTGCGGCGGCAGTGGTAGTTCGGGCGGGGAGAGCACGCCCCCCGTGGTCAATCCGCCGGTCACCCCGCCGCCGGCCACCGCCAGCCGCGCCTGCTACGGCAATGATCAGCCGGCCTGCAACCTGCGCACCTATCAGGTGATGGTGGAGTCGTTTATCGACGGCGACGACAGCGCCAACTATGGTGTCGGCTACGGCCCCTCCCAGCACAACGGCGATCTGCAGGGGATCATCGACAGCCTGGACCACATCAAGAGCCTCAACGTCAACGCCATCTGGCTCACCCCGGTGTTTGATTCCTGCGCGGGGCAAGGCGGTGACGACAAGCTGGATGCCACCGGCTACTTCGCCTGCGACTTCTTCAACGTGGACCCTAACTTCGGCAGCAACGTCCAGCTCAAGAAACTGGTAGACGGTGCGCATCAGCGCGGCCTCTACGTCTTCCTCGACGGGGTGTTCGGCCACGTCAACAAGGTGGGGGTGAGCAAGCCCTCGCCCGAGGGACGGCTGCCCGCCCTCAAGAGCGGCGGTGCCGGTTATCCCGGCCAGCTGGTGGATTACAGCCAGCCCCAGAGTCTCGCCTACTTCAAGGAGGTGGCCCGCTACTGGGTCGAGCAGTACGGCATCGATGGCTGGCGCCTCGATCAGGCCTATCAGCTTGGGCTGGATGATTGGCGCGCCATTCGCAGCGAGGTGGAGCGGGTCAGCGCGGCGCGCAAGAACGCCGGCCAGCAGTGGGGTACCCTCGGCTACATGGTGGGTGAGGTGTGGAAGGGCGCCGACGAGATCCGCGCCCAGGCGTATGGGCCGAGCGACAACCCGGCGCTCTCTTCGGCGTTCGACTTCCCGTTGCGCTACGGCCTGGTGCAGGCGCTGGCGGTGGAGGAGTCCGGCAAGGGGGGGCAGGGGGCCAGCGTGCTCGACGCCAGCTGGAACAAGGTGGAGAACTACCCGGATCACGCCATGCCCAATCTGATGCTGGGCAACCATGATCTGGTGCGCTTCGGCGATCTGCTGGAGCGCGGCAACTTCAATCCGGCGGACTACTGGCAGCGCCACAAGGCGGCCTTCAGCTTCCTGGCGGCCCGCTCCGGCCCCATCACCCTCTACTACGGCGAGGAGTTTGGCGACGAGGTGCCGGACTTTGCCCAGCAGGTGGGGGGCGACTGTGCCGCGCAGGGGCTCTGTGACGATCACGTGGCCCGCAGCGATGGCAAGGTGCCAGGTGCCACCGGCTTCGTGCCGAGCAGCGAGCAGAGCGAGCTGAAACAGTGGCTCAGCCAGTTGCTGGCCCTGCGCGCCGCCCACCCCGCCCTCTATCAGGGGGAGCGGGTCAAGCTGGTGGCCGAGGGAAGCGTCTATGGCGACATCAAGCAGACGGCGGCGGAGCAAGTAGTCTACCTGCTCAACGTCTCCGGCACGCCCCAGAGCTATGCTGTGCCGGCCAGCAAGTTGCGCAGTGGCAGCGCTCTGGTGGATCTGCAGAGCGGCGAGCGCCTGGCCATCGGCGGCAGCAGCGTGACGGTGGAGTTGCCACCCCTCACCGGTCGCTTCCTGTTGCTGCAATAGTGCGACCTCGCCCCAACGCAAAGGGCTCCATAGCGGAGCCCTTTTTTCATTTGCGACGCCGTCCTACTTCTCGATGCTGCTGCCCAGCTCATCCGGGCGGGGAGCGGCTGGCGGGTGACCATTGCCGTTGCCATTGCGCCAGTTCTCCAGCCGGTTGTGCACCCCGCGGCGCAGGCTCTTGAAGCTGGTCTCCAGATAGTCGACGCCGACCAGGATGGAGAGGGTGACGCCGGTGAGCAGCAGCGCCTGATGGAGCATCTGCATACCGATGAGGGCGCCGAGGGCGGCCAGCATCCAGACGGTGGCGGCGGAGGTGACCCCCAGCACCTGACCATCCCGGGTCATCATCACCCCGGCACCTAGAAAGCCGATGCCGGTGATGAGCTGGCCCAGCACCCGTGCCTGATCGGCGCTCTGGGGGCTGAGGACGGCGCCGATGGCGAGAAAGCAGTAGGTGCCGAGGATGATGAGCGAGGAGGTGCGTATGCCGACCGGCTTGCCGCGCAGCTGGCGCTCCAGCCCTACCAGAGTGCCGCACACCAGACAGACCAGGATGTTCTCCCAGCCAAGGGGTGCAATGTCCCACCAATCAGTCGTCATCATATCCACCTCTGCAATCGATGCTTGTTGTTATCCGGCCGCGCTCTGCCCCCGGTTCTCCAGCCGCTGGCGGAAGGCACGGGCCAGTCGCTCGTAGAGATCCTGCGCCTCCTTGTCTTCAATATCGCCACGTATCCAGGGATTGTCGATGATTTCCAGCAGCACGCAGTCGCGCCCCTGCTGGCGCAGGTCGACCCCGAACAGGCCGTTGCCGAGCTGATGGACGGCGCGGCGGGCGGTTTGCAGCACCCGTTCCGGTACCTCGTTGAGCGGCAGCGCCTCGATGCGGCTCATGTCGAGAGGGTGTTTGCGGCGGCGAATGCGGTTGCCGGGCTCGGGCCGGAAACGGCGGCAGGCAAACAGCGGCGAACCGTCGAGAAAGCCGATGCGCCAGTCGAACTCGGCGGGGATCCGGCTCTGCACCAGCAGCAGGGCGGAGCGGGCCAGCCCCTCGTCCAGCAGGCGAGCCAGCTGCTGCTCGTCGCTGGCCATGGCCAGATCTCGCCCCTGCGCCCCGTCGGGCACCTTCACCATCAGTGGCAGGCCGAGCCGTTGCACCAGCTCGTCCACGTGGTGGCGGCCGCGGCGGGTCACCACCATGGTGGGCGGCATGGGCACGCCGCTGCGCACCATCAGCTCGTAGAGATAGAGTTTGTTGCTGCAGGCGAGGATGGCGCGGGAGCTGTCGATCACCGGCATCTTGAGCTGCTCGGCGCGGCGGGCAAATTCGAAGGTGTAGTGGCCGACCGCCGTCTCGGAGCGCAGCCAGAGGGTATCGAACTCCGGCAGCCGCTCGATGGCGGACGGCGCCAGGATCTCGGCCCGGATCCCCTGCGCCGCGGCCGCTTTGATAAAGCGCTCCAGCGCCACTGCATCGCTGCTGGCGCGGCCGTCGTTGGGGTCGACCAGAATGGCGAGTTGGTAGAGTGGCGCCGCCTGCTCCTCGTCGCCGGTGCCCACCAGTGCCTGGGCGTGGTGCAGCATCAGCTCTTTCTCGCTCGGGCTCAGCGCCAGCGGTGACAGGCTCTGCTGCTGGCGCACCGACCAGCCGTGGCGGCCGCGCTTGAGGGTCAGCTCCTGCAGCGGCAGCTGGCTGAGGCCATAGTAGTAGCGGGCCAGCCCCGCCAGCTCGCTCAGTTCGCTCTGGCCGAAAATGGCGCGTACCCGGATCCTGTCTTCGCTCTGCTGGGCCAGCCAGCCCTGCAATTTTCGCCACAGCTTGGCCGGTGGCTGTTGGGGCTGCAACTGGCTGATGGCCTGCAAACCCGGCAGACAGTGGTGGCCGCGGGCCTGGGCCAGCAGCGAGCAGTAGTAGCCGGCGCTGAGGTGTTCCAGATTGCGGCAGAGGTTGATGATGCGGGGGCGGCCGCCGGTGGTGGGCACCCCGTGTTGCAGATAGGTGCGGGCGGTCAGCAGATAATCGGCATGGCAGGGCCAGTCGCCCAGCTCTTCGACGATGACGTAGGTACTCATATTTTTCGGCTCCACAGATGAAACTGCCTTAAGCGGCAGGATCCCCAGTGGGCTTCGATGCACCGACAAGCACGACAATGGCGCGAGGGGAAACAAGAGGTTACAGTGCCTAATATTCTGCCTTGGTAACTTGTGACACAAGTCGCATTTTTGGTGCTGAGGATAAATAACCGAACAAGGACTCCCCGTGTTGACCGTCCGCGCCGCCCGACCCAGCGATCTGGGCGCCATCGTTAAACTGGAACGCTACTGTTTTCCTCCCGAGGTCGCCTTTGGCCGCAGTCGCTGGCACTATCTGCTCGCCCAGGCCAGAGGCCGCACCCTGCTGGTGCTGGATGAGAAGGAGCAGCTGATGGGCTATCTCTGCCTGCTGGAGCACAAGGGGTGGGACCGCCTCATCGTGCAGACCCTCGCCATCCGCTGGACCATCCGTCGTCAGGGCTGGGCGCGGCGCCTGCTGGAGCAGGTGATCCGCGAAGGGCAGGAGGCTGGCTGGGGGGCGATCCGGCTGGAGGTGGCGGATGCCAACGCCGAGGCGCTGGCGCTCTATCGGGGGCTGGGGTTCAAAGCCACCCAGCGGCTGCCCGACTACTATGGCCCCGGTCAGCATGCCCATCGGCTGGTGCTGAAGCTGGCCGGAGAGAGGAGAGAAGAGGAGAGGGGATGAGCTGCGACAACTGTCTCGCCACCGCCATCAGGGCCAAGCTGGGGCGCTGCCCGGTCTGCGCCGGCCAGACCTTTGCCATCGGCATGGTCGGCTGGCTGGTCTGGTGGTGGTGTGGCGCCGACACCTCGGTCAACGCCCTCACCGCCCTGCTGTTTGCGCTGGGTGGCTCGGCCCTCTTGCTGCTCCATCTGGCGGTATTTGTCTGGCGCAAGGCGACCGGACGTGAATTGAGCGATGAATAAATCAGATTGGTTTCAACAACATAAATAACAATATCGGTTGAGATAATGGAGGTTCAGATGATAGCAATGGTAACGGGCGCCTCGTCCGGTTTTGGTGAGTCCATCAGCCGCCAGCTGGTGCAGGCGGGCTACAAGGTGATCGGTACCGGTCGCCGCGCCGAGCGGCTCGCTGCGCTGGCCGACGAGCTGGGCGAGCAGTTCCTGCCGCTGGCGTTCGACGTGCAAGACAAGGCGGCCACCCGCGCCGCCATCGCCGCTCTGCCGGCCGAGTGGAGCGAGGTGGATCTGCTGGTCAACAACGCCGGTCTGGCGCTGGGGCTGGAGCCGGCCCACAAAGCGGATCTGGAAGATTGGGAGCAGATGATCGCCACCAACATCAGCGGTCTGACCCTGCTCACCCGCCTGCTGCTGCCGGGCATGGTGGCGCGCAATCGCGGTCACGTCATCAATATCGGCTCCATCGCCGGCACCTACCCCTATCCGGGCGGCAACGTCTACGGCGCCACCAAGGCGTTCGTGAAGCAGTTCAGCCTCAACCTGCGTGCCGATCTGGCGGGCACCGCTATCCGCGTCACCAACGTGGAGCCGGGCCTGTGCGGCGGCACCGAGTTCTCCAACGTGCGCTTCCACGGTGACGATGCCAAGGCGGCCTCCGTTTATCAGGGGGTGGAAGCGATCCAGCCGGAAGATATCGCCAATACCGTGCTCTGGGTGAGCCAGCAACCGGCCCATGTCAACATCAACAGCATCGAGATCATGCCGGTGGCGCAGACCTTCGGCCCGCTCAATATCAGCCGTCGCTGATCGCTGCATTGGCTGAAACAAAAGAGGCTCCCAAGGGAGCCTCTTTGCGTTGGCGAGCCGATCACAGGCTCATGATCTTCTTGAACTCCTCCGGCGAATACTTCTTCTCGGTGCGCTTGGTCAGATCCGTCATCAGCTTGTAGCGCAGCGTTTTGGCCATCTGATAGGTCTGCTCCAACTGGCCATAGGAGTAGTCGGCAGCCAGCCCGATGGCGGTAGCCTTGTCGCTGGCGTAGGCCTGCTTGAGGCTCTTGTCGAGCAGGGCCACCTCCTTGTAAAGCTTGCGGCTCTCCTTGCTCCAGATGCTGCGCAGCAGCGGCAGGTACTTGTCCGGATCGGCGCTGGCCAGCGCGGTCAGGCTGCGGAACTGCCAGTAGGCGGAATCATCGGAGTAGCTGTCGCTACCGGTGCGATAGGGCAGGGGGTAGGATTCCAGGGTGTTGTAGAGCGGCACCATCACAGATTCAGCCAGCACGCCGTAGCTCTGCCAGATCAATCCCTGCAGCTCTTTGGGCATCTCCTTGCGCAGCTGGATGACGTGGGATTCCAGCTGGCGATCGATGCGGATCGGCCGCTCCGCCTTGCCCGCCAGCGGCGTGCCCTCATAGGTGGCGCTCAGCAGTTTGGCTACGTCCGGCACGGCGATGGGGGCATCCGGCTTCATAAAGAGCGGATATTGCGCCTGCCGGGTCGGCTGCGGGTGGCTGGCGGTCAGCATTTTCTGGCCGAGCCACTCCCGATCCACGTTGTAGGGGTCAGCGATGACCCCGAACGCCTTGGCGAAGTTGAACTCTTTCGGATCGGCTTTATCCAGCAGTTTGTGTTCGCGTACAAACTCCAGCAGCTTGGGCGAGTGCAGCACATCGGCGCTGTCGAGATTGACGCCGTGGATGCGCAGGCCGTTGGCCACCATGGCGTAGCTGTCGTCCGGCACCCGCACCGCGATCCAGTGGTGGCCGGAGCCGATCTCCATCAGCCAGGCCTCGTTCACATCCGCCAGATAGAGGCTGTTGCCCTCACCGGCGCCATATTGCTCCACATAGCGGCCAAGCAGCTCGACCCCCTCTTTGGCCGTCTTGGCCTGCGGCAGGATCAGGGTGGGGATGATGGCTTCAATCACTCCCTTTTCGATCAGCGGATCGGCTTTCTGGGCCTTGTCGTTGACCTCGGCACTGGTGGTGGCCGAAATGGCGACGTTGAACTCGTTGATGCCGCGCTCCTCGTAATACTTGCCGTCGGGGTCGCTGGCTGTAGCATCCCAGTCACGAATAGCTGAGTAGGCGAAGAAGGCCTTGGGCATCGGCACTTCCAGTCCGTTGCCCAGCTTCCAGACCTTGCCCTCGTTCTGCTGCGCGGGCCGGAAGGCGAGGTACTTGTTCCAGTTGTTGACGCCAAAATCCTCGTTTCTGGCGATCATCACGCTGCCATCGGCACTGGCCCCCTTGCCGACGATAAGGCCGGTACAGGCGTCGGCACTGGTGCCAAGCAGGGTGAGCAGGGTGGCGGAGAGAAGACTCAAGGTGTGTTTTTTCATCGTTATGCCCGAAAGGTTGCGGTGAGTGAGAGTCAGACGAGGGGATGAGGTGTGGGGAGGCCGCAACTCCGAACTGGCAGCGGAGCGAGCACGGCAGATTGGTCTGCCTGTTATTGGTTTGACAAACAGATCATCCATGACACGGCTGGCTGGTTGTTATGTGCGCCAAAATTGTATGCCTCGCTGGTTGTTTGTTTTGTGATCGACGGAGCGTTCCTGCGGTTTATAGGGTGCAGTGTTTGTGGGGCAGCGGTATGTGTCGGAAATCGGGGTAAAAGCAGCGGATGAGTCATGATTCTGACGCTGCGTCGGGGCTGTAACCGCTGCCAGGCTTGCCAGCGCGGGGATCTCACCCAATCTGACAAGTTGGCCTGTAACTTGCTGGTTTTATTGTCAAAGGTGGGGCCAGACCCCATACCGCCGCATTCAGTCGGCCCGCTCCGGCGGGTCGGCACACAGAACGGGAGTCTTCATGGATATCAAACCCTACAGCCAGCAGCTTGCCCAGAGCGCCTCCAACAACCGCGCCCTCGCCACCCTCAACAGTGCCAGTAGCGGTGGTCAGGGTGGTGGCTGGGAGGAGATGGTCAGCCTCTCCACCCAGCGCATGACCGGTCAGGCCCAGCAGGTGCTCACCTATGAACATCTGGCCAAGAACAGCAAGTTGCCGCCGGCGCTCGACATGAGCTCCGACAAGGGGGGCGTGGTGCAGCAGCTGGTGGATAAGGCACTCGGGTTTGATCGCAAAAAATTCAACGAGATAGAAGACAAGCTCAAGGCTATCGCCGACAACAAGAAGCTGACCCCGGAAGAGCGGGCTGAGCAGAGCAAGCCGCTCAATGAGCAGAAAGATGCGATGCTGAAAGAGGCAATGGATCGCCTGACCGGCAAGAAGAGCTCATCCAAAGATGAGGCCAAAACCGCCTGAGGGGTTGCCGGCACGACTCAAACGGCAATTCGTGGCTAGGGGGGCAAGCACTTGCCCCTGTCGGGGTTAAGTGAACTGCGCCATGCAACAAGCTGCGCAGTAAAAAAGGGAGGGCAGAGCCACTCCCTTTCTGTTTGAGCAAGAGCGGGGCTGGAACAAGTCAGCCACGCTATCTCTTTTCAGGCGCTATTTCTTTTCAGGCACTATGTCAATCCCCACTGCCTGGGTCTGGACGGCCTTGATCTGATCCCCCTGGGCGATCAGGGCAAGCTGCGCCGGGTCGTGTACCTTGAGCATCAGGGTGTGATCCACCCCTTTGACCGTGATGGTCTGCTGCGCCTTGTCGACGGCGATGACATCACCATAGAGGGTCACTTTTCTGGCCACGCCGGCTCCCGGTTTCTCACCCGCTCCGGCCTTGTCGGCAGCCACCTCCACGATCCGCTGTCTGACGCCCGCCCCGCCCTTGATGAGCTCCAGATCCAGCATCTGCAGATATCTGAGCGCCACCGTATCGCCCACCTTGAGGTTGGCCAGATTGGTGACCTGTTCACCGGCGATGATATCGAACGCTTCACCGGCGGCATTGGTTAGGCTCACCTTGCGACTGGCAATGTCGATGGCGGTCACCTTCGCCTGGGCGTATACGGCCTCCACTATGTTGGCCTTGCCGGGGGCCGTGGCGACGTCGGCGGTGACCTCGGCGGCCTGCGTCAGCGTGGTTGAGAGGGAGAGCAGAGCGGCAATCCATGCATGTTTTAGTTTCATGTGTCAGACCTTGTGAGCAAAGGAGTTGGAAGGGGCAGCGCCGGGATGGAGCAAGGCAGCACTCCCAGCTCCCGAAGAGACCATAGCAAAGCTGCCAGGAGACCATAGCAGAGCCGTCGCTCTTTATTTCGCAGGCAGCCTGCTCAATATGCAATTTGATAGCCGGCTCCCGTTTTTTGACCTGTCGGGATCGTGGGCGCACAATGTCCCCGCATTGATCAAGTCGAGGAGCCCGCCGTGTATAACTTCCAATATGCCAATCCGACCCGCATCTGTTTCGGTGAGGGGCAGATCGCCAGCTTGCCCGAACTGATCCCGCCCGGCAGCCGACTGCTGGTGCTCTACGGCGGTGGCAGCATCAAGCAGAACGGGGTGTATGAGCAGTTGACCCGGGCGCTGGAGGGGGTGACGTGGCAGGAGTTTTCCGGCATCGGCGCCAACCCCAGATTCGAGTTGTTGATGGAGGCGGTGGTGCAGGTGAAACGCGAGCGCATCGACTTCCTGCTGGCGGTCGGTGGCGGCTCGGTAGTCGATGGCACCAAGTTTGTTGCGGCCGCCGCCTGCTACGAGGGGGATGATCCTTGGGATATCTGCGGCAAGCAGGCGAGCGTGCACAAGGCGCTGCCGATGGGCTGTGTGCTGACCCTGCCGGCGACCGGCTCCGAGAGCAATCCCACCTCGGTGGTGAGCCGGGGAGATGTGAAGATCTCCTTCAGAAGCCCGCTGGTGCAGCCGCAGTTTGCGGTGCTCGACCCGACCACTACCTACAGCCTGCCGCCGCGCCAGACCGGCAACGGGGTCGTGGATGCCTTCGTCCATATCGCCGAGCAGTACCTCACCTTCCCGGTGGGAGGCGAGGTGCAGGACAGACTGGCGGAGGGGCTGCTGCAGGTGCTGGTGGAGAACGGCCCCAAGGCGCTGGCGGAGCCGACCAACTATCAGGTGCGGGCCAATCTGATGTGGGCGGCCAGTCTGGCGCTCAACGGACTTATCGGTTGCGGGGTGCCACAGGATTGGGCCTCCCACGCCATCGGCCATCAGCTGACGGCGCTTTACGGGCTCGACCATGGTCAGAGTCTGGCGGTGGTGCTGCCCGCCCTGCTGCGGGAGCGGGCTGCGCAGAAGCAGGATAAACTGGCCCAGTTTGCCGAGCGGGTGTGGCATTCGACCCGCGAGGACAAGGCCCTGCGCATCGAGGAGGCGATCATCCGTACCGAGCAGTTCTTCCAGAAGATGGGGCTGGGCACCCGGCTGGCCGACTATGGCCTCAGCGAAAGCTGCATTCCGGCGGTCTGCTCCAACCTCAAGCGGGTGGGGCGCACTGCGCTCGGTGAACAGCAGGATATCGATCCGGATCGGGTGGCGCGCATTCTCGCCCGTGCGTTATAAGCCTGCGCCGGTTTGTTTCCCTGGCTGATTCATTTTCCCAATTAAAGAGGGCCGCTTGTTGCGGCCCTCTTGCATGACGGGTTAGCCGATCACTCGGTACGCGCCTTGAGATAACCGGCGTAATCCGGGATCTGCACGCTGAACGCCTGGCGCATGTGGGGGCTGTCCATGATGAAATCAGCGGTCGCCTCGTTGGTGGCGACCGGGATGTTCCAGACTGCCGCGAGGCGCAGCAATGCCTTCACGTCCGGATCGTGGGGCACCGCATTGAGGGGATCCCAGAAGAAGATCAGCACGTCGATCTTGCCCTCGGCTATCAGGGCGCCGAGCTGCTGGTCGCCCCCCATGGGGCCGGAGAAGAGACAGGTGATGGGCAGTTGTGCCTGCTTACCGAGCATGGTGCCGGTGGTACCGGTGGCGTAGAGGTGGTGGAGCTTGAGCTCCTCCTTGCGCCGCATCACCCAGTTCAGCAGGGGGGTCTTCATGTTGTCGTGAGCCACCAGCGCCACTCGCTTGTGGGGCGCCATCTCACGGGCGATCTGTTCCATGGACATCATCCGTAGCAGTGTTGTTTGAATAGAGCCGTATCCTAATCGAAAGCGGCGCCCGTTGCCTTGCCGGGCGCCGTAACTGTGATCACTTCGACTGTTCAATCCACTGCTTGTTCTTCTGCTCCAGCACCGAGATGGGCAGCATGCCGTATTCCAGCACATGGTGGTGGAACGCCTTGAGGTCAAAGCCTGTGCCCAGCGCCTGCTCGGCCGACTCCCGCATCCGGATCAGCGCCAGCTGGCCCGCCTTGTAGGAGGTCGCCTGGCCGGTGTAGGCCATGTAGCGCGGCACTTCGGAGCTGATGTCCCCCGCCCCCAGCGCCGAGTTCTCCTTCATGTAGTTGACGGCCTGATCGTGGCTCCAGCCATACCAGTGGATGCCGGTATCCACCACCAGCCGCATGGCCCTCAGCATCTCCTCGTTGAGGCGGCCGAAGTACTGCAACTGGTTGTTGAAGGCGGACGATCCCTCGACCTTCACGTCCCCCACCGCCGGATCATAGAGACCGCGCCCCTGATAGAGCCCCATGTCGTGATCCGCCAGGTATTCGGTGTAGAGCGCCCAGCCCTCCGCATAGGCGGTGTAGGAGGCGTTCGCCACGTACTGCGGGAAGTCGGGATCCTTGGCGGCCAGCTCCTGGGCGATGGTGATCTGGAAGTGGTGACCCGGCGCCGCCTCGTGGGCCAGCAGGGTGCTGATGTTCCAGCTCTGCAGACCATAGGGGTAGTAGGTGTTGAGGAAGAACTGCCCCTTGCGACCGGTCTGCGGGTTGCCGTCCTGATACCAGGCGACCCCGCCGTATGGCGCATCTTCATAGGAGACGGGCACCACCTCGTAATCCAGCTTGGGAATGGTACGCTCGGCATCGAAGAAGTCCGGCAGCACCAGCGCCGCCTTGCTCTTGAAGGCGTTGTACTCCTGCAGTGCCCGCTCGTGTTCGGCCAGCGCCTGTTGCTGCGGCCCGCTCAGGGTCGCCCCGGCTGCATTGTCCGGGTTGAGGCCGGCAGACCAGACCGCCAGCGGATTCTGGTAGAAGAAGGCCGGCTCGTTCAGATAGCGGAAGAAGGCGTAGATCTGGCCGCTCTGCTTGCTCTGGGCCACGTCGTCGCTGTCACACTTGCCGACGGTATGGCACACCTTGACCATGGCGCCGAAGATCCGCTCCACCTCGCTCAGCCCCAGCGCATGCACCTGCTCCGGCGTCATGTCGGTGGTGGTGTGCTTCTTCAGCAGCCAGCGATACCAGTCGCGCCCGTTGGTCATGCCGCAGAAACCGTCGTCGCACTCGCCGCTGCCAAGGCGCACCGCATAGGCGCCGCCATGCTGGTAATCCAGGTAGTCGCGCAGCGCCAGATAGCGGCCGTTGATGCTGTCCAGCACCCCCTTGTACTCGCTGCGCAGCGCCTCGTCCGCCTCTCCCGGCAGTTGCTGCCAGCCGAGATAGGCGCCGGCGATCGCCTCCCCATCCAGCTTGCTGTTGAGCTGGGCCAGCAGCCGGTCCACCAGCTCGTCCGGCAGGGTGTTGCCCTGAGCGCTGCCCAGTTCGAACTGGTGCGTCACCTCGGCAAGGTAGCCGTTATAGGCCTTGAGCCAGGTGAGGTGCTCCTGATACCAGGCCAGTGGCGCGGTAGCGGCCCTCGCCTTGCTCACCGGAACCGGGGCTGCGGCCGGGCGATCGATATCGCGCCGCCAGGCGGCATCCCCCGGTGCGACCCGCTCGGCCGAACTCTGCTCGAAGTAGTCGAAGCCACTCTCGACGGTGCGGGCGGCCCTGCCACTGGCCGGGGCGGCCCCCACCTCATCGGCCAGATCCACCACCCGGTTGCGGAAGTGATGGATCGGGATCTGGGACTGGGGCAGATCGTAACCCGCCAGGTTGATCTGCAGATCCCAGCGGATCATGTCGTAGAACAACCGGTCCCGTTCGCTCAGCACGCTCGAGTCTAGGGCATCCAGCCGTTTGAGCAGGGAGCTGTCGAGGGCCTTGCGCTTGGCGATGCTAGCGGCATCGATGGCAAAACCGTAGGGGTCGAGCGCCTGGCCTTCGCGCAGGGCCTCGTCCATGGTCTGCATCAGAGAGGCCTTGGCGGCGGCGGGATCCGCCGGGGCGTTGGAGCTGTTGTCGTTGCAGGCGGCAAGAGAGAGGGCAATGGCGCAGGCTAGCGCGAGCTTGTTGGGTAGGAAGTGCATGATGTAGTCCTTTCACATGTTGTTATTGTATGTCCCTGTGAGGGGCTCCAATAGTGCAACTCCCAAGCGTCTGTTTTTGCGATCTGATTAACAAAAATACGCTTATTTTTCATGCTGATAAGTGGTGTGAAAAGCTATGCAGCCAGACATTAAAAAACCCGCCGCAGCGGGTTTTTTAACCGTTTTTTCATGCCATAACTATTCAGGATGAACCGTGGTGCAGTTGCGACTGCTGGTAGTTCTCCAGCCCGATGCGATCGATGAGATCGAGCTGGGTCTCCAGCCAGTCCACGTGCTCCTCCTCGTCTTCCAGGATCTCCTGGAACAGGTCGCGGCTGATGTAGTCTTGTACCGACTCGGCATAGGCGATGGCTACCTTGAGGTCGGGGATGGCATCCATCTCCAGCGACAGGTCGCAGCGCAGCATCTCCTCCACCGTCTCGCCGATGCGCAGCTTGCCCAGATCCTGCAAGTTGGGCAGTCCTTCCAGAAACAGCACCCGTTTGACCAGCTCGTCGGCGTGTTTCATCTCATCGATGGACTCGTGATACTCCTTGTGCCCGAGCGCCTTGAGGCCCCAGTCATCGTAGATGCGGGCATGCAGAAAATATTGGTTGATGGCTATCAGCTCATTGGCCAGTACCTTGTTGAGGTGGGCAATGATCTTGGGATCTCCTTTCATCGACAGTGCTCCTTGGTTCGTGCCTGAGGCTGAGATCCTTAGAGCTTAGTCCAGAAAAGTGACAACAAGAGGTCCAGCGAGCTAGCTCGCCTGCGGAAAGGGATTGAAAAGACGGGCCGGTTTTACCGGCGACAGGCCCTGCTCAGGCCACCTCGTAGTAGAGCGGCGCCTGTTCCAGCTCGGCCTTGTCCAGTTCGGCGGCGATGATCTCCATGGTCATGCGCACGCATTTGCCACACTGGGCGCCCACCTCGAGCGACTGCTTGAGCTGGCGGAATTCGCTTTTACCTGACTGCACCGCCTTGCGGATCTGGGTATCTGTGATGCCGCGGCACAAACAGACGTACATGATGATTACCTCTTGTGGAATGACATGAAATCTAAATGAGAATGGTTCGTAGTGCAAATAACCATTGGTAATAAGATCCCCCGCTTGCCAGCCATCAACCCCTTGGTGACAATGCCCTGTCACTGAGGAAAACATCATGCTCAAGAAACTGTTCACTGCCCTGTTTGGCGGCCAGCCCGCTGTGGTCGCCGAAGTCACTCCCACCGAATATGCCGGCTATCTCATCTACCCCGAGCCAATGGCGGAAGGGGGCCAGTACCGGTTGGCTGGCCGCATCACCAAAGAGCTGGACGGCGTGCTGCAAACCCACCGTTTCATCCGCTCCGATCTGTTTGTCAATCCGGCCGATGCCGAGCGTTTCATGGTGCAGAAGGCCCACACCTTTATCGATCAGATGGGAGATCGCATGTTCGAGCCCCGCAAACCGGCTGACAGCCAGGCTTCATGACTCTGCAAGAGGTCGCCTTGCTGCGCGAGGCGCTGGCCCGCGCCGGTGAGCGGCGCCTGATCTGGCTGGAGGGGGAGGAGGCCGACTGCATTGCCCGCGCCCAATCCCTGCTTGGTGAGACCGTCTTCTGGCTGGGTGCCGGGCCCGAGTGTTATGCCCCGCAACCCGCCGCCAAGGCGCTGCAGCGGCTCGGTCAGGAGTGCGACACGCTGGTGTTCAACGCCTTCAGCGGCTTTCACCCCGATGCGTTCGGGGCGCTGGCTGGCACTCTATGCGCTGGTGGCTTGCTGTTGCTGCTGACCCCGCCCAGAACACAGTGGCATGCATGGCCGGATCCTGACCGGATCCGGCTGGTGGCCCAGCCGGAGGAGGCGGGCCGGGCCGGCCACGGCTTTATCGCCCGACTGGTTCGGTTGCTGGAAGGTGATCCAGCCCTCTCTCTGGAGCCGCCGGTTTGCGCGCAGCCATGGCAACCGATTGGGCCCGAACGCAGGCTGAGCAGCGATCAGGCACGGGCGCTGCCCGCCATCCACAAGGTGTTGCACGGCCATCGTCGTCGGCCACTGGTGCTGAGCGCCGACCGCGGTCGTGGCAAGAGTGCGCTGCTGGGGCTGGCTGCCGCCGAGTTGCTGCGCCAGCAACCCTCGCTGAACATAGTGGTGACGGCCCCCTCACAGGCAACGGTAGCGACCCTGTTTGCCCACGCCGCTCGCGGGCTAGATACTACGCCTGAACAGCTGACCGGACTGAGCTACTGCTCGCCGGATCGGCTGGTGCACGAGGCGATGAATCCCGATCTGCTGCTGGTGGATGAAGCGGCCGCCATTCCGACCCCGCTGCTCGAGGCCATGCTTGCCCGCCACAGTCGCATCGTGTTTGCCACCACCGAGCACGGTTACGAGGGGACGGGGCGAGGTTTTCACCTGCGCTTCAAGCGTGTGCTCGATAGCCAGACCCCGGAGTGGCAGGAGATCCGCCTCTCTGAACCCATTCGCTGGAGTGAGCGTGATCCACTGGAGCCGCTGATTTTCCGCCTGCTCGGCCTCAATGCCGAAGTCGCAATGCCCTTGCCGCCGACCAGCCCGAGCTGGCGTCTGGTCAATCAGGAGGCGCTGGAGAGCGACGAGACGTTGCTCAACCAGCTGTTCGGCCTGCTGGTGCTGGCTCACTACCAGACTACGCCGAGCGATCTCAGATCCCTGCTGGAGAGCCCGGATCTCGACATCCATCTGCTGGAGCAGGACGAGAGCCTGCTGGGTGTGGCCTTGGTGGCGCGGGAAGGGGAGATAGAGCCCGAGCTGGCCGAGGCGATCTGGGCCGGTCGCCGCCGTCCGCGCGGCCATCTGCTGCCCCAGTCGCTGCTGGCCCACGCCGGTTTCAAAACGGCGGGGGGGCGCAGATACGCCCGGGTGATGCGTATCGCCATCCATCCCGAGCTGCACCGGCACGGACTGGGTTCGCTGCTGCTTGGCAGGCTTGAAGAACATTATCGTCAGGTGGGGATCGATTACCTCGGTTCTGCCTTTTCGGCCAGCGCCGACCTGCTCCCTTTCTGGCGCAAGGCCGGGCTGGAGGTGCTGCGCATCGGCCTGCAGCGGGATGCCGCCAGCGGCTGCCACGCAGCCCTGCTGCTAAAGGCGCTGAAACCCGAGCATGAGACCGAGTTGAATCAGTGGCAGCTGCGTTTTGTACGCCAGCTGCCGACCCTGCTGGCGGGTGAGCTGAAAGGATTGGAGCCCGAGTTGGTATGGCAATGCCTGCAAGGCAGCACCGTCACCGCGGCTGAGCTTGGCGAGTTCGAGCGTGACGAAATTGAGTGCTTTGCCCTGCATCACAAGCCGTTCGAACTGAGCCAATCCAGCTTGCAGCTGTGGCTGGCGCGCAATCTGGCTGTGCTGGGTTCACTGACTCCTGAAGAGCGTTATCTGCTGATTGCCCCCATCTGGCAATATGCCGACTGGGGAAGACTGGCTGCGAGGTTGCAACTGGCGGGCAAGCCCGCCGTGATCAAGAGGTTGCGGGCGCTGCTGGCGCGTCTCCTGATCTCCTCTACCACTCGATAGGTTTGCCCTGCCAGTCGAGAAAGCTCAGTTCGCCATCCGGTTGCAGCCGGCTCATCAGGTTAATCAGATGGTCGGCTACCAGTTCGGGACTCTGCACATTTCCTGGCGGTACATTGGCGTGAAACGGGCGAGAGAGTTGGGTATCCACTGTGCCGGGATGGAAGGCCAGCAATTTGACGCCGGGGGCCCGCCGGGCCAGCTCGATGGCGGCACACTTGAGCAGCATGTTGAGGGCGGCCTTGGATGCACGATAGCCATACCAGCCGCCCGCTCGGTTGTCGCTAATGCTGCCGACACGAGCGCTGAGAACGGCTAAAGTGCAGGGCTCGCGGCCAAACAGCGGTAACAACTGGCTGATCCAGCGCAGCGGCAGCAAGGCGTTGGTCTGGTAGAGGCGGGTCATGGCATCCAGATTGATTGCTTCTAGTCGCTTCTCTGGCTGGATCTCCCCCTGATGCAGGATGCCATTGCAGATCACCACCCTGTGCGGTTTCGGTGCAAACTCCGCGATGCGGGCTACCGCAGTTGCCATCTGCTCATCGCTGTAATCACAACATAGCCAGTGCAGAGCCGGCGACGAGAGGCCCGCAGGTGCGGGCTGACGGCTGATGGCAATCACTGGCCCGACACCAGCCGCCAACCAATGTGTCACCAGAGCTGCCCCGGTCCCGCCAGAAGCGCCAATCACGATTATGCCTTCACTCATCTCAGGCTCCTTGTGAGTGCATGATGGATTTCACCATCCGCCAACTTTGTCCTGATTGGCAGATACGCTAGTGCCAGCCTGCGGGATCAAGCGGTTAACGCTGCAATCTTGCCGAGATCCGAGCTACTGGGCGAATTCCATTCCTATACTGAGGGAAAACCGCAGCAGAGTGCTGCCTGCGCAACCAGAACATGAGAGTCACCATGATGGCCAAAGACGGGGAAGAGCGTAAATCCATTCTGACCGAGAGCGGCACCAACGAGCTCGAGATCATCGAATTTCACCTCAAGAAGCAGCTGCCGGACGGGCGCGAAAAGATTGCCTACTACGGGATCAACGTCGCCAAGGTGCGCGAGGTGATCCGGGTGCCGGAGACTACAGATTACCCCAATGCCCAGCGTCATATGGTGGGGGTATTCTCCCTGCGGGATCGCCTCATCCCGCTGGTGGATCTGGCTGGGTGGCTCGGCATCAAGACCAACCCTGACCCCAGCCACAAGGTGGTGATCGTCACTGACTTCAACAAGATGGCCAACGGTTTTCTGATCGACAGTGTCAGCAGGATCCACCGGGTCTCCTGGGAGGATGTGGAGTCCCCCAGCCAGTTTCTGGAAGCGGGGGAGAACGACTGCGTGGTGGCTGTGGTCAGGCGCGATGGCAACCTCATCATGATCCTCGATTTCGAGAAAATCATCGCCGACATCAATCCCGAACTTAGCATGGAGAAGTACGACGTCACCCAGGACCGCAAGGTGCTCATCGACGATCGCATGATGGCGCTGCGCCAGGGCAAAACCATTCTGGTGGTGGACGACTCGGCCTTTATCCGCAAGATGATCGAGACCACCCTGCGCACCGCTGGCTACAACGTGATCACGGCCAAGGACGGGGGAGAGGGACTGGAGATGATGACGGATTTCGATCGTCTGGCCCAGGAGGAGAGAATGCCGGTGACCGGCTTCGTCAATGCGGTGATCACCGATGTGGAGATGCCGCGCATGGATGGCATGCACCTGCTCAAGCGGCTGCGGGACACCCCCTCCTACAAGGAGATGCCCATCGTGATGTTCTCCTCCCTGATGAGCGATGACAACCGTCAGAAAGCGCTGCAATTGGGGGCCAACGATACCATCACCAAGCCCGAGATAGGGCGCATGGTGGGGATGATGGATCACATGCTGCTGGGAATTGCCCCGCCTTCGCCCGCCAACAACATCTGACCTGCCATTAAGTTCCAATTGGCCGGTCGAATCCACTGACCGGTGCCTCAAGCGGCCACTCCTTGCCAAGGTGTGGCCGCGCTGTTTTGGCTATTTGCTGCGATCCCGACGCCCCTTGTCTCCCGGATATGATTTGTGTAATGATAATTATTATCATTTGTTGGTGTGAAGCATATGACAGCAACCTGGGTGAAGGGGTGGGTCGAGTCGACCGAAGGTGGCAGCAGCATGAGTCACTGGAAACAGCAGACCCGAGAGGGTAATCGGCTGTTTGACTGCGGCGAGTATCATCAGGCGTTGGCTCATTATCAGCAGGCGCTCTGGCTGGCTCGTCAGCAGTTGGTTCAGTGGCACGACGCGGATGAGGCGGTGGCTGCGCTGGTTGTGGCTCACCACAATCTGGCGGATCTGCTGGTGGCCATGACTCTGCCCGATCGCGCCGCCGACCTGCTCTGCTATGTGCACGACTGCCTGCTGGCGACCTGTCACTCCCCCGCTTGCTCCTCTCGCCTGCGAGAGGCTGCATTGCGCCATACCCGCACAACTCGTGCCGAGTTGCTGACGTTCGTACAGCGCCACGGCAGCCACGCCGGGATCATGCGTTCGCTCGGTCACTGCCTGTGTCAGAGCGAGCCCTCATCCCGGCTCCATTAATCCGAACAGAGGTCATCATGAGCCATACTCTGCCAGCCCTGAACTATGCCTACGACGCACTGGAACCCCATATCGATGCACTGACCATGGAGATCCACCATAGCCGTCATCACCAGACTTATATCAATAACCTCAACGCCGCACTGGAAACGGCGCCCGATCTGGCCGCACTGCCGGTAGAGGAGCTGCTGAGCCGCTTCGACACCCTGCCAACCGCCCTGCAGGGAGCGGTCCGCAACCATGGCGGCGGCCATGCCAACCACTCCCTGTTCTGGCTGGTGATGAGCCCGCAGGGGGGCGGTGAGCCGGGCGGTGAGCTGGCTCTGGCCATCGAGCGGGAATTGGGGGGATTCGATGCCTTCAAGCAGGCTTTCACTCAGGCGGCTCTGAGCCGCTTTGGTAGTGGCTGGGCCTGGCTGGTGGTGGACAAGGCGGGCAGATTGCAGGTGGAGAGCAGTGCCAACCAGGATAGTCCCCTGATGCATGGCCATACCCCGATCCTGGGGCTGGATGTGTGGGAGCACGCCTACTATCTCAAGTACCAAAACAAGCGTCCTGACTATATCGCTGCCTTCTATCAGGTGGTGGATTGGGTCGAAGTGGCCCGTCGCTATCAGGCGGTGAGAGGCTGACCTGGTCGCTGGGAATGGGTGTGCAGGCTCACCGCCACAACCCGCGCTGTAAATAACAAGACCCGCCAGTTGGCGGGTCGTCTGTTTATGGTGCGGCTGTACTAGTGCTGGCGGCTGAATGGGCCACCGGCAATGTGGGCAAGGCCGCGCTGGACGCCTCTGCGGCGGTTTCCATCGCGGGTTGGGCGGGAGTGACCAGCTCAGTCGTTGCCGCTGCGGATACAGCAGGAGTGACTTGTTCAGTCACGGCCGAGGCAGATGGAGTAGCCGACTCGGTGGCAACCGCGGCAGAGACTGCCGCTGGCTTGGCCTCATCCACCGCCGGTTTGGGTTGTTTTAGGCAGGGTTGCAGGCTGCCGATGGTGCTCAGTGACTGGCAAGGCACAGGCAGACCGATGGGGACCGGTGCCCCGAGGAACTTGGGCCCCTTGTCCAGCACGTAGAGATCGACCAGCCCCATCAGGCGGGCAAAGACTTCCCGCACCCGGGTGCGGATCCCCTGATAGGCGCTGGGATCCTCGGCATTGAAGCCAACCGCATCGATACCGAAATGGCGGGCGATGAAAATGGCCCGCTCGTTATGAAAGCCCTGGGATACCACGGTAAAGCGCTCCTGACCGAACACCTCCTTGGCGCGAACCACTGAGTCTAGGGTGCGGAATCCGGCGAAATCCATATAGATTGCGGAAGCGGGGATACCCGCCTTGATCAGGGCGCGACGCATCTGGCGTGGCTCGTTGTACTGCACGGTGGCGTTGTCACCGGAGACGATGATGAAGTCCACCTTGGCATTGTTGTAGAGCTCGGCCGCCGCCTTGATGCGGTATTTGAAGTAGTGGTTGGGGCCGCCACCGGAGAGATATTTGGAGGTACCCAGCACCACCGCAACCCGGTTGTAGGGCACCTCGTCCACCTGATCGTAGGTGTAGTGGCGGGCATCCGAGACGATCCATTCGCTATAGGCCAGCACCGAGGCAATCAGTGCCAGCAGTATCAGCAGGCAGGCGAGGAGGATCTTGGCAAACTTCTTCATGCGTGGTGCGGTCAGGGTCTGAAAAGGGGGTGGCTCTCGGCATTCTATTACAACTCGGCCGCCGGCGTCAGGCTTGATAACGGGCGGGCACCTCATTCGGGCAGAGGTTGTCGCAGCAGAGGTCGGGAAAGCGGGAGGATAAAGCGAGGGGCTGCGGTGGCAGCCCCTCTGGTCGGTGAAGGTCTATCAGTGGGCGGAGTCGTTACCCTTGCAGGCGTCTGACTCCTTGTTTGCTTGCCACCAGGGCAGCAGATCCCGGGCGAGCCATGCCTGATAGGCGTCGCTGTCGTTGGCGATCAGCCGGTCCAGCTCCCCTTCGAAGTCGCTCATCGCCTGCTGCCGATCCGGATTGCGCAGCGCCTGTGCCAGCGTCAGCCAGCTGGCGCCGCGACCGGTGTCGTTAAGGAAGCGGTGCACGGTATAGGACCAGGAGTAGACCATCTCGCCACCCTGGTCGTAGTCAAGGTGGAGGATAGCCGCCAGTGTCGGACGCTGGTTGGCGGGGCGGTTTGCCACGTTATCCAGACCCCGGGCAAAGCACTGGCCGTGGGCGATGTACTCAGCAATCCCCTCGGCCCACCAGGTGGTGCGGTTGAGCGGATAGTGGCCGAAGCTGCCGTACTGGTTGAAGCGGCCATCCAGATAGTGAACGTACTCGTGGCGCAGGTTCCACACCTGGAAGGCAGGGCGTTTCCACTCTGCCTCATAGGCGAAGAAGCGGGCCTGATTGCCGGGACGAGCTGGATCCCCCTCGATGTAGATGCCGCCATTGTCAGTGGAGACACCAAACAGCGCGCTGCCGTAACGGCCCCAGTCGGCGGAGGAGTTGAAGATCACCAGCTCCAGCGCCTCGTTGTGATCATCGGCCACCGGTTGCCAGCCTGTCTCCATCTGCTGGTGGAAGCGCTGCTCTTCATCACCCAGCTCGCGGCAGATCCCTTCGGCCTGAGCCTGGGTCAGATCCTGAGCACGCAGACGCAGGGTTGGCGAGCAGGTGTGCTCGAACGGCAGAATATCTTCCATGCGGATCGGGGTACAAAGCCCGGCGAACTCACCGCTGACACAGGCTTCGCTGGTGCGATCCGTGTAGGTGAGGTAGTAGCTGGAGAGGGTCAGGGAGACCTCTTCCAGCATGGCAGCCGGATGCTGTCCACCCGGGATCAGCCCTTGCTGGCGCATGATGGCGATGACATCGCGATCCAGCTGCTGGCGATAGGCGATCGCCTTATCCGGGCTGGTGTGATGGAGATAGCGCATCATCTGGTAGAGGCGGCTGTGGGCATCGAGGATGTTGTTGAAGATAAACAGATCCCGTGAGCCATCGCGCTGTTTCCAGAGGGCCAGCTCGCTCAGGCCCAGTTGCAGCAGGCTCTGGCGCAATGCCGCCTCCTGTTGCAGCACAGCTGCGCTGAAGTCTGCCTGCTGACCGTAAGAGGCGCTCTGATCGACCAGATTGAGCAGCTCGAACAGGCCATCGGCCCAGGGTTTGTGGCCATTGATCTGTGCCGCATGTTGCACCGCATAGCCGAGCGCCTGGTTGAGCTGGGCCAGCATGGGGGCGGCACTCTGGCGGAAGGCGGCTTGGCCAAGTTGTCCCTGCGCCGCCACGCTCCAGGCTTCCAGCACTGTGCCAGCCTGATCCTGTGGTTCGGCACCCAGCAGCAGGGGGTGGTTGAGCAGATCAATCATTACCCCGGCTAGAGCCCGGGCGGCCTGATCACTCTCTTTGCCAACGCCGCCATGGTAGTTATGGGCGCGCACATAGTAGAGCAGCTTGTCCATTGCCGGATGGGTCGGCTGGTTGGCCGCCAGCAGGGCACGCATGCCGCGAACCACCGCCATCAGCTTGGCGTCATCGTGGCCGTAATCCGCCTGCCAGGCAGGGCTGTTCTGGCCGCTCACGTCGGCCACCAGTTTGGCGGCATCGCTGTCGAGCAGATCCACATCGGGCTGCTCTGGCTCGGAGCAGAGACGACCGTTGGCGCGGCGGCACTCCAGCTGCTCCTCCTTGCTGGCCAGCACGATGGGGCGATTGAGCACCCGACTCTCCTGCCACGCTTTGCTCTCTGGCAGGGGTTGCCACTCGCCGCCAGCGACCGGGTATTGGTAGCCGCTATCTTGCAGCGTTACCTGAACCTCGCTGCCTGCAGGGATCACCTGACGGCAGATGCGATAGCGGATGGTGTTGCTCCCCTCCTTGCGTTCCTGCGGCTCATCACACTCCTGCTGAGGCGTGAGCTGATCCAGCTGCCACTGATAGCGGCGCCAGACGTGGATCTCGCTGACCTGAGCGGCAGCCTGACTGCCTGCCACAGGTTGCAGACGGAAAAAGATCTGCTCCAACCGGCCATCCCGCTCACTCGGGGTCTCTTCAAGTACCTGCAACTGCTGCCAATCCTGCGGCTGATAGTGCCACTCCGACTCGGTGCAGCGGCCCTGCGCGTTGAGTTCGCAGCGATCCAGCTCCCTTTCGCTCTGACCCAGGATGATGGCTTGTGGCAGCGGCAGACGATCCTGCCGCTGGGCGGTCGGCGTGCCCGCCAGCTGCTCCCAGCGACCCTGCTTGAGGCCATAACCAAAGTCATAACTGCTGGCGGGAATGAGCTTGCCCGCCGGAATCCGATCTTCACAGCGTACGAAGCGGATCTGCCAGCCCGCATCTACCTTGAGCTGCGGCTCGCCACACTGCTGTTCGGCCAGTGCGGCGAGATCGCTGCTCTGCCAGTCGAAGCGACGGTAGACCCTGAGCTGCTGATAGGGGGCGTTGCTGCTGCGCGCCTTGAGCTCGTAGGTGATCTCGGTGATGCGCGCAGCCAGTTGCCGGCTCGATTCGCCAGTCAGCTGATACTGTCGCCAGTCATTGGGGGAGTAGTTGGCTTGCGCCGAGGATGTAGCCAAAAGCAGGGGGCCTGCCAGCAGCAGCCACCCGGTACCTGAACGGTTCATTTTTATCCCTTTGTTGTTTGTGTATTGTCTTGCGAGTAATCGCAAAGCAATCTAAATGGTTCCAAAGGGATATCAACTTTCAATTTTAGGCCATATAAATCAATAAGATGTCATGGCCTAGCATCTATGCGGATTATCGGGAGCTGCCGCCGCAGTGAAGACTCACATGTTTCCTTTTCTGTTTTCAGAGCAGATCGGTAAATTGTGAGTCCGATCTCATTCAGCTTGTTGTGCCCGAGTGGTCAGCTGTCGGGCAATCTTGCCCAACTGTTGGCGTGAGGGTTTGAGATTGCCGCCAAGATCGGGCCAGGGGAGCCAGTGGTCGGGCACCATAAAGCCGGGCAGGGCGCTGCGGATCCAGGCTGCCAGTTCGGAGTCGGGAACCGGTCCGCCGTGCCAGTCGATAAAGGCGGCGGGGCGTTGCCCCCATTCGTCGCTCGGTACCGGCACCACCAGCGCCTGGGCGACGGTGGGATGATCCACCAGTCGCTGTTCTATGGTCTCGGGCTGGATATTCTCACCGCCCGAGATAAAAAGGTTGTCGAGCCGACCCTCTACCAGCAGTTCCCCTGCCGCAGTGAACCTCCCCTTGTCGCGGGTATGAAACCAGCCTTCGTTATCGAGGGGCAGTTCCAGCTCGCCATCTCGGTAGTAACCGGCAAACAGGGTGGCGCCGCGCACGCAGATCTCCTGCTCCCTGATGCACACTTCCCGTCCCGGTAGCGGTTTGCCAACTACGCCTGCATCGCCGGGGATAGCGGTGCAGACCTGGCTCCCCATCTCGGAGAGACCATAACTCACCTTGGGTTCGAGCCCCATGGCGCAGAGTCGGCTCACCAGCGGTTGCGGGATGGCGGCGCCACCGAGCAGCAGCTCGCGCAGGCGGGTGCGAGCGGGATCAAAACCCTCTGCCAGCAGACGCCAGAGCTGGGTTGGCACCAGCGAGAGGTGAGTGATGGGCTGGCACTCCAGCCGCTCCTTGAGGGAGCGTTCACGTTGATCCAGTACCAGAGTGGCGCCCGCCAGAAAGACCCGAAACAGGATGGCGTAGCCGCCCACATGGAACAGCGGCAGGGAAAGCAGCCAGCCGGACTTCTCATCGAGGGGAATGAGGCTGGCAGAGCCACGCGCCGAGGCCAGGTGGTTGCAGAGCCGGTGCACCACCGCTTTCGGCGTGCCGCTGGAGCCGGAGGTGAGGATCATATTGTTGAGTTGGGTCGATTCCAGCGGCCATGTTTCCTCGCTTGCCGGCAGTTCGTGCGTGAAGTCGATCGGCAAGGGCTGCCAGTTGCCTGCCGGGATCTCCCCTGCCGACCAGAAGGCATCGGCATCGAGTTGCACCGCCAGCTCGCGCTGCTTTTCGAGAGGAAAGGCGGGGTTGAGCGGGCAGAACACCACGCCGCTGCGCACGCAGGCCCACGCCAGCAGCACATCTTCCAGCGCACCGCGCACCACCGCCGCCAGATGAGCGCCACGACGCACTCCGGCTTGTACCAGCTGTTGGCACAGGCTGTTGAGGCGAGCATCGAGCTGGCGATAACTGAGAGGCGAGGCGGTGTGGATGGCAATGCGGTTCGGGGCTGTGATTGCCCGGTGGCGTACCGGGCAAGGCGTCTGTTCGGATGAGCTGGAGGGGTCAATCACGGTAATACAGTTGCTCCAGTCGGCTCAGATCCGGTTTGCCATCTTCCCCCAGCAGATTGCCTGCCATCCAGCGGCGGGTATCCAGACCCGGCGCCTGTTCCGGCGCCCATTCGCCCGCCAGATGAAACAGCTGGTTCAGGCCCAGATCCGATTCGAAGCAGGAGGAGATGATCACCTTGAGCCGCAGTTCGCGGGCGCGGGCGATCAGCGCTTCGCAGTTGGCGAGTGAACCGAGCAGGGTAGGCTTGAGCACCAGCGCGCGCAGTTGCGGGATCGGCTCCCACGGCTTGCCTTGTGCCAGCAGCTCGTCCAGCGCCACTGGCATGCCGGTGCGGTTGGCGACAAAGGCGATGTCGGCAAAGTCGGCGCAGGGGTCTTCCAGATACTCGATGCGGTTCGGGTCGAGGTGGCCGCAGAAGGTCCACGCCTCCTCGCGAGTCCAGCCCTGGTTGGCATCCAGCACCAGCTTGAGGGAGGGGATGCGGTCGCACAGCAGGCGGATCAGCGCCAACTCGTCACGCATCGGGTAGCGCGCCACCTTAAGCTTGGCCTTGCCGGGCGTGCGGTGCAGCCACTCTTTCCAGTTGCGCAGCAGCTCCTGGGGGGAGCCTTGAATGAGGGGATAGGGCTCCGGCAGCGGGTTGCTCTGCTCGGACCATGTCCGGCGCGCGCAGTCGAAGCCAAATTGCACCGACGGCAGCACGGGGTTCGGGGTATCGCCGGCGGCCAGGGCCGCCAGCGTGGCAAGGGCTTCTGCCTCTGCCTGTTGCAGGCTCTCTTTCGAGAAGCCGGGCAGGGGGGCAATTTCCCCCCAGCCGTCGTTGATGCGCACCAACAGCCCCTCTCGCGCCACCTCCACCTTGCCGTGAAAGGTCAGTGGCTGGGTAAAAGGCAGTTGATAGCGATACAGGGCTAGTGTCATCAGGGGTTCCGCTTGTATTTGGAGAAGTCGGGGCGACGCTTTTCGTTGAAGGCGTTGCGGCCTTCCTGACCCTCTTCGGTCATGTAGAAGAGCATGGTGGCATTGCCCGCCAGCTCCTGCAAGCCCGCCTGACCATCACAGTCAGCGTTGAGGGCGGCTTTCAGGCAACGCAGCGCCATCGGGCTGTTTTGCAGCATTTCACGGCACCAGCGCACGGTTTCACGCTCCAGTTCGGCCAATGGCACGACGGTGTTGACCAGACCCATGTCGAGGGCTTGCTGGGCATCGTACATGCGGCAAAGGAACCAGATTTCGCGGGCTTTCTTCTGGCCGACGATGCGAGCCATGTAGGAAGCACCCCAACCGCCGTCGAAGGAGCCCACTTTCGGGCCGGTCTGGCCAAACTGGGCGTTGTCGGCGGCGATGGTCAGGTCACACATCATGTGCAGCACGTGGCCGCCACCGACCGCGTAACCGGCCACCATGGCAACCACAGGTTTCGGGCAGGTACGGATGTCGCGCTGGAAGTCGAGCACATTGAGGTGGTGAGTCCCCTCGTCATCACGGTATCCACCGTAGTCGCCACGGATCTTCTGATCGCCGCCGGCGCAGAAGGCTTTCTCGCCAAAACCGGTCAGGATGATGGTGCCGATCTGATCGTCATAACGGGCATCGGCTAGCGCCTGCAGCATCTCTTTGACGGTACGGGGACGGAAGGCGTTGCGTACCTGGGGACGGTTGATGGTGATCTTGGCAATGCCATCGTTGGACTTGTGATAGAGGATGTCCTCGTAACCGGCGGAGCAATCCTGCCACTCAACCGGAGCGTACAGTTCCGCTTCCGTCATTGCTTCAATCATGGTTTTTTCCTTCTGATCTGGGAGAGTGCAGTTGCGCACCGAGTTGAACACAGAGTTGGGCAATCCCGGCATGTTGAACAGGTGCATACAGTTCAGCTTCCGTCATTGCTTCAATCATGACTCGTCTCTTCTTGTTGGTTGACCCACTCCGCGAGGAGTCGGGCAAAGTTATCAGGCTGATGGGCATGCAGATTATGGCCGCCATCCAGCTCCAAGTGGTTGATTTTGCGATGCTGACTCGCCATGAGGCAAGCCAGCTGATGGAATTTGTGATCCCGCTTGCCGCTGACATAATTGACAGGCAACTCGCCTTGCCCCAGCCAGGAAGCGAGATCCGGCTGCTTGCCAAGGGAGGTTGCGCGCAGCATGGCGGCCACGGCCTTGCCGTCGTTGCCAAGGCGGCGAGCGATCTGGCGGGCGCGGGCCGCCTCGTCGAGATCGGCAAATACCCCCTGCCGATACCAGTCGGCCAGCACGTCAGCCAGGGGCTCGCGCTCAAAGCGCTGCGCCCACTTTTCATCGTGCTGGATGCGGGCGGCCCGCTCATTGTCTGGCAGCCCCGGGTGGCAGTTCTCCAGCAGCAGTCCCGATAGCCCCGCCGGCTCACGGCTGGCGTGGTAGAGGGCCAGTCGCCCGCCCAGCGAGTAGCCGACCAGCAGGTAGTGCTCGATACCGCGACTGGCTAGCTCGCGGCACAGCCACTGGTGACTCTGCTCGAAGTCGTTGACCCGCAGCTCGTGATGCTGGCCGTGACCCGGTAGGTCGAGGGCAATGCAGTGGTGGCCGGGCAGGCGGTCAATGACCGGTTGCCAGTCGTTTCCATCGCCGAGCAGACCGTGCAGCAGAACCAGCGGTGTGTCGTTACAGCTCACGGATGGTGGCTCCCAATGCCTTGAGATCATCGGCCACCTGCTCGCTCGGTACCCTGATCTCGATCAGGGTAACGCCACCCTTGAGGGCCAAACCGTACTCCTGCTCGAACTCGGCCAAGGTTGTCGGAGCGCGGTAGGCGAGGCCAAACATGGCGGCGGCATGTTCAAAGCCGAGGCCGTGGGGCAGCCGATAGTAGCTCTCCAGCAGCTCCCCTTCGGTGGGCACCGGCAACATGCGAAAGATGCTGCCGCCATCGTTGTTGAGCAGGATCACCACCAACGGCTGGCTCGCCTTGCTGAGCAGGGCCAGGCTGTTGAGATCGTGCAGGGCGCTCAGATCGCCGATCAGCAGGGTGGTGGGTTGGTTGCTGCTTTGCGCAAATCCGTAAGCGGTGGCGATAAGGCCATCGATGCCGGAGGCGCCGCGGTTGGTCATCACCCGGCTCGGCCCCTTGCCCGTTTCGCCGAGCATGTCCATCAGTCGGGCTGGCATGCTGTTGCCGACAAAGAGCTGCCCCTCGATAAGGCGATTGATGCGATGGCAGACTCCGAGCTCGGAGAAGCGATCGCAGGCAGCGGCTATCGCCTGACCGACCGGTTGCAGCAGAGTTGGCAACCGATGCCAGGGAGCCTTGCTGGCCGTGACCGGATGGGCAGAGGCAAAAGCGCTGGCACTGCAGAGCAGCCGGTTGCGCAGCCGGTAGTCGGGATCGAGCCGCGCCGGTTGCGGATCCACCAGCCAGTAATCCTGCCATGAATGGTGTTTTATGAACTGGCCAAGCCGCTTGGAGACAAGCCGCGCGCCAAATTGCAGCAGCACCTCGGCGCGGCCCAACTCGGCGACAAATTCAGGGTCGTTGAGCGCCAGATCCATATGGATTAGGTTGCGGCTATCGAAACGGATCTGGCTCTGCAGATCTGCCAGCAGCGGCCAGCCGAGTTGCTCCGCCAGCGCGGCGGCGGCCTGTGCCTGATTCGGGTCGGTAATGCGGCCAGCTACAACGATGCCGCGCTGTTGCCGAAAGGTTTCCCACTCCGCCTGAGGTGGGCAGGTCGGCTCGTTTTGCTGCCACGGGCTCCAGGGCTTGTGCGAGCCGAGCCAGTCACCGAGGGGGGCCAGATAGTCGGAGAAATCCTGATAGTGCTCCCCCGGGTAAAGGGGCTCCGGGTACATGCAGTTGAAGTGCACCACCCCGGGGGTGAGCGCCTGTTTGGCCAGCGCCTGATCCACCGAGCTCAGCACAAACGCCGCCGGAATAGTCGGGGTGGGGCTCGGCAGGTTCTGCTGATAGACGGGGTAGCGGCCGAAGATCCCCTGCTGGTCGATCGCCTGATTGGCGCCGTTGTCGATAAGCTCGTGAGGGCGATCGGCGGAGAGAATAATCAGCGGCACGCCGGTGAGCTGGGCCTCTGCCACCGCGGGCCAGAGGTTGGCTACCGCGGTGCCCGAGGTCATGATCACCGCCACCGGCCGGTTGCTCCCCTTGGCCAGCCCCAGCGCCATAAAGCCGAGGCCGCGCTCGTCAAAGTGCAGGTGACGACGAAAGCCCTGATGGGCCGCGGCGGCCATGGTCAGCGGCGCAGAGCGGGAGCCGGGGGCCAGCGCGATGTCGCGCACCCCGAGGCGAAAGAGCTCCTCCAGCAAGAGGGAGGACCAGACGTGGTTGAAGGTGGCGTGCTGGCTCGAAAACGGGGTGCAGGCAAACTCTTCGCTGGCAGGCTCTTTACGGGTGGGCATAGGGGCTCTCGTAGCGTGAAAAGGGTGAATGACTATCCCAGCAGGGAGAGCACATTGGCGATCTTGTTGTCGAGTTCGGCCCACTCGGCGACAGGCTCGGAACCGGCGACAATGCCGGCACCGGCAAACAGGGTGACGCTGCCCGGCTGAATGCGGGCGCTGCGAATGGCGACCGAGAACTCGGAGGTCTCCCTACTCAGCATGCCGCAGGCACCGGCGTACCAGCCCCGATCGTAGGGCTCGAACTCGCGGATAAAGGCGAGCGCCGCCTCGCGCGGGGCACCGCCCACCGCAGGAGTCGGATGAAGGGCATCGAGCAACTGCCAGTCGCAGACGCCGGGCTTGAGCTCGGCCTCAATATCGCACTTGAGGTGTTGCAGCAGCCGCAGTTTCAGAATGCGTGGCTCGGTCAGGGTGGCATCGTGGGTCAGTGGCGCCAGTCGGCTGAGGATGTCGGCATGTACCAGCCGGTTCTCCAGCCGGTTCTTGCTGTCGGCCAGCAGCTCGGCGGCCAGTTGGGCATCCACCTCTTCATCGCCGGAGCGGCGAATGGTGCCCGCCAGCGCCTCGGTAAAGAGGTGGCGATCTTCCCGGCGGTAGAGCCGCTCGGGAGAGCAGGCGATAAAAGCCTGCTCGGGGGAGAATTGAAAACCGAAGTGGAAGCAGTCCTGAGCGTGGCGGGCCCACTGGTCGAGCATGGCCCAGGGATTGATATCCGCATCATGGTTCGGACTGGTCAGCAGGCTTTCCCGCGACAGCACCACCTTGGGAGTGTGCGCCTGAAAATCGGGGGCGGTGACGCGTTCCACCAGCGTCTGCCACTGGGCGGGGCCGGGGCAATCCTGTCGCTGCCAGGGCTGCTTTTGCTGGGCGGGCAGCGGGGCTTCCGGACGCAGGGCATCGAGGGCGGCTTCGGCCGCCTGCAGTTCGGCCTCGAGATTGTTTTCATCCAGCCAGAGGTTGAGGCAGAGACTGACGCACTCACCACGGCGCACCAGCTCGATGCGGGGCAGCACGAAACGGCAGGGGCCAAACCCTTGCCAGCCGGACTGGGCCGGATCGAACGCCAGTCCACCATAGTAGCGAGGGCTGTCGTCATGATGCTGGTTGGCTGTGTTCGTGCACACCTGCTTGATGGCGTGCGGTTCGGTCAGTTCATGGATGGCGCCCAGCGCGACATACTCGGGACGAGCTTCTCCACGGGCCTGCCAGTAGATGCGGGGATAGAGGGTTTGCGCCGCGAGCCAGCCCAGAAAGGAGCGGATTTCGATCGCCACTCGCAACCGTACGAAGCCGCTGACGTTGCTGTGACGCAGGGCGTCCAGTTGTTGCTTGATATGGGTCTGAGCCAACATGGATTCTTGTCTGAGCCGGGTAGTAACGAGCGATCCGGTAGCTGGATGCCGTAGGTTTATGCCAAAGGGCGATGATTTCCTATATATTATCTGCCCATTCGTCCATGTAAATCGCCCGCGGGAGCTTCACTCTCCGGGGCCAAGTATACCCAAATCCGGTTCGATAACCCTTAACACGATCAATATCCGATTGTTTGGCCATCACAAAATGACAAATACCTTCTCTGTTTGGTTGCTGGCGGCGCGTTTGCGAACACTGCCGCTCGCCTGCTCTTCCATCCTGCTGGGCTCGGGGCTGGCTGCCAGTCGTGGCGCCTTCGATGGCACCATCATGGCGCTCTCCCTGCTGACCGCCATCCTGCTGCAGATCCTCTCCAATCTGGCCAACGATTACGGCGATGCGGTCTCCGGCGCCGACAACGGCGAGCGGATCGGCCCGCAGCGGGCGGTGGTCTCCGGTCTTATCACCAAAAAGCAGATGTGCGTGGCGATGGGGCTGACTGCGCTGGCGGCGGTGGCCAGTGGCTTGCTGCTGCTGGGCTGTGCCTTCGGCGGTCAGTGGCTGCAGATTTTGGCATTTGTGGTGCTGGGTGGTGCGGCCATTGTCGCGGCGGTGACCTACACCGTCGGCAAGACCCCTTACGGCTATCGCGGGTTTGGCGATATCTCTGTGTTCCTCTTCTTCGGCCTGCTCGGGGTGCTCGGCTCCTACTACCTCTTCACCAAGACGCTGGAGTGGGATCTGCTATTGCCTGCCACCGCCTGTGGCCTGCTGGCCACCGCCGTGCTCAATATCAACAATGTGCGCGATATCGAGACCGACGCCGCTAGCGGCAAGATCACCCTGGCGGTGCGCCTTGGCCGCAATCGCGCCATCGCCTATCACTGGGTACTGCTGGGGGCAGCGCTGCTGGCGACCATCGCCTTTATCCTGATCCAGCCCGCCAGTTTCTGGCCATGGATCTTCCTGCCCGCCATGAAGCCTCTCAGCGATGCGGCCAAGACTCTTCGCGAAAGCTACGATGGCGAGGTGCTGACCGGTTCCCTCAAGAAGACCGCCATCAGCGCGTTTCTGTTCAGCCTGCTGCTCTCCATCGGGTTAGCGCTCTCCTGACCGCTGGTCGCAGCTCGCCAAGGCGAACAATGAAAAGGGCTCCCGAGATGGGAGCCCTTTTTGGTTTTGGCCGGTTTAGCTGGCGCGCGCCACCCTGAGAGGGCGGCGGGAGAAAATCAGGATATCCAGCAGCCAGATGACGACCATGGAGGCGCCCACCAGCGGGAAGGCGATCCCCAGCAGGATCAGCAGGGCGATGGCACCGCGCATCGGCGGGAGTTTGGCAGGCAGCGGCGGCGCGGCGAGACGGCCCTGCGGACGGCGGCACCACCAGATCCACAGACCACTCACAGCGCTGGCCAGCACCATCAGGCAGATAAGCAGCATGGCGAGCTGATGGGGCCAGCCGTAGAGCTTGCCCATGTGCAGCATGACGCCACTCTCTACCGTCTTGGCGACCGGGCCGTAATCCTGCCAGCGCACATCGGCCAGCACCTTGCCGCTGTATTGATCGATATGCAGGGTGGCGTCGTTGCGCGGATCGTCGGCAAACAGGGCGATGGTGTAGACGCCGGTGGCGCCGACCGGCGGGGTGATGCTGTAACCCGGTTGGACTCTCCGCTCATGGGCGATCTCGACCACCTGTTGCAGCGGGATCCGCTGGCTGGCCATCACCATTCCCTCGTGCTCGCCGTGGTTCATGGCACCGTGATCGTGCTCCTCATCGACCGGCTGCGAGCTGGGCATAGGGGTGTTCTCCACCGCCCAGGGAACGGTCTGCTCGTGGGCCTGATTCAGGCTGCGGGCCAGCGGTGCCGATTTGGGCACGTCATTCCACATGGCGGCCGGGAAGCGGTTCCAGACCGCGGCGAACTGATCGCCCCAGAAACCGGTCCAGGTCATGCCGCTCAACAGCAATAGCAGCAGGAAACCGGCTCCCCAGAAGCCGACCACAGCGTGCAGATCCCGCCACCAGAGACGTCCGCGCTGGCTCACTCTGGGCCAGAGGATGCCGCCCACCCCGGGCCCCTTGCGTGGCCACCAGAGGTAGAGGCCGCTCAGCAGCAGTACCAGCCCCCAGCCTGCAGCCAGTTCGATCAGCCGATCTCCGGTGGTGCCGAGCAGCAGGTCGGCGTGCAGGGCGCGGGCTACCGCTTGCAGATTCCACTTGTTGTCCATGGTGCCGAGCAGGGCGCCGCTGGCGGGGTCCATAAACAGGGTCAGCTCGCGATCCCCCTGATTGACGATGAACTGGGCGCTCTGGTCGGGTGCGGCAGGCGGCAGGTATTTACGCAGGCTGGCATCGGGCATGGTCATCATCGCCTTGGCCAGCAGCTGGTCGGCACTCAGGGTCTGGCTGGCGGGGGCGACCTTCATCAGCTCGGGGTACATCAGGTTGTCGAGCTGGGGTTTGAACAGATAGACGATCCCGGTCAGTGACAGCAGGATCAGGAAAGGGGCGACAAAGAGACCGGCGTAGAAGTGCCAGCGCCAGATCCGTTGGTAATGACTCGAGTCCCTGTTTTTCATTGCACATCCTTGTTGAGGTGCCAAACCTTTCGGCTGGTGGAATGTTTGTGGCGGCGCGGATAATAGCAGTAACGTTTCGTTAACTGCAATCGCACATCTTGATATCGATTCAGTGCGGGATGTGGGTAACATGAGGTGCCGACGGTTTGCTGGATAGAATGACCACGCTTTGGGGAAAGCCTGTTTGCTGCTGGACTTTTCCTTATAAATTATTACCTTGTGGTAACAATTTGCAGGTGATGGTGGTGGTAACGGAATGGGAGCAGTCATGCAGCCACATGGGCAATTTGACATGGAGCGCAGGGGTCAGATGCTGATCTGCCGCCCGAGTGGCCCTTTCAATCTGGCTGGTGCCATGGCCTATGAGGCGCGTTTTCGTCACGAACTGGCCGGTCTGATGGATGGCCCCTGGGGGATTGTCGAGGTCGCGACCGAGTTTGAAGCGGCCGGGCCAGAGGTGTTGGCCCGTTTTCGTCGCCAGTTTGGCTGGTGTGCCGAGAGTGGCTGTCAGTTTCTGGCGGTGGTTTTCGTGGGGGGCTTCAAGCGCTATCTGGCAGATAACATCTTCAAGGGATTGCCCTTTCGGGCGGTACGTTACTTCGAGCAGGAGGCAGCGGCCATCCAGTGGCTGGGGGAGCAGCTCAACATCGCTCCCTGTGAACCTGCGAGCGCTTGACCACCCCGCCCACCGCTTGGGCGGGCTTCACTCCAGCTTGATAAACCACTTGTCCCGCTCGTCAACGCAGTCGGGTTCACCCATTTCGAATTCACGGCAGATCAGCGGCCGTACCTCGTAGATACGGCACATCATGGTGTTGCGGTCGAGGGCTGCGCACCAGCCATCGTCCAGCCGGCGCATGACAGGTATCTCGCCATCCCGTTCCAGTACATAACGGTCCGGCACGCCGGTATCGGTAAAGAGCATCACTTCGAGGCGGCAGCAGCAGGCTTCGCAGTTCTGGCAGCTCACATCGGTCTGGATTGCTTGGGTCATGGTGCCTGTCTTGCCGCATGGCGGCATCGGAGATATGAAACAGGCGCCTGTCAGGCGCCTGTGGTCTGGCTAACGGCTTGCAAAAAACCTTAGCCCAGTTTGCGGGCGCGGTAGCTGCGACCCTTGATCTTGCCTTCCTGCAACCGCTTGAGGGCGGTGCTCGCCACGCTGCGCTTCACGGCGACGTAGGAGTACTGCTCGGAGATCTGGATCTTGCCCACATCGGCGCCGGCAATGCCGCCTTCACCGGTCAGGGCACCCAGAATGTCGCCGGCCCGCACCTTGGTCTTGCGGCCTGCATCGATGGAGAGGGTCACCATCTGCGGGGCGATCGGCTTGATGTCGCGACCGATGCTGTCGAGATCACCCAGCGGCATCGGAGCCTGCTGGTACTCTTCGATAAAGTTGACGCGCTGGGCCTCGTTCGGCTGATAGAGGCTCAGGGCCAGACCCTGCTGGCCGGCGCGGCCGGTACGGCCGATGCGATGCACGTGCACTTCCGGATCATAGGTCAGCTCGTAGTTGATGACGGCGCCCAGCTCCTTGATGTCGAGACCGCGGGCCGCCACGTCGGTGGCCACCAGAATGGTGGCGCTGCCGTTGGCAAAACGCACCAGCACCTGATCCCGCTCACGCTGCTCCAGGTCGCCGTTCAGCGCCAGCGCCGAGAAGCCCTTTGCGGCCAGATGGTCGGCCACGTCGTTACAGGCGCGCTTGGTGTTGCAGAACACCACGCAGGAGCTGGGCTGGTAGTGGCTCAGCAGCCAGGTGAGGGCGTCGAGGCGCTGGCCGGCGGGCACTTCGTAGAGCTTCTGTTCGATGGCGCTCCCCTCGTGCAGGGACTCCACGCTCACCTCGACCGGATTGCGCTGCACGCCGCGGCTCATCTGGGCGATCCCTTCCGGATAGGTCGCGGAGAAGAGCAGGGTCTGACGCTGCTGGGGGGCATAGCTGATGACCCGGTTGATATCTTCGCCAAAGCCCATGTCCAGCATGCGATCCGCTTCATCCAGCACCAGCGTCTTGAGGCCGGATAGCTCCAGCGTGCCTTGCTCCAGATGCTTGAGAATACGACCCGGGGTGCCGACGGCAATGTGGGCACCAAAGCTCAGGGTGGCGGACTGCGGTGCGGTCGGGGTGCCGCCGCACAGGGTGACCAGCTTGACGTTGGGCAGGGCGCGCGCCAGACGACGGATCTCCTGAGCCACTTGATCCGCCAGTTCTCGGGTCGGGCAGAGTACCAGTGCCTGCACTTCGAGGCGGTTGACGTTGAGCTTGGCCAGCAGGCCGAGACCGAAGGCGGCGGTCTTGCCGCTGCCGGTTTTTGCCTTGGCGATCAGGTCTTTGCCATCGAGTACCAGGGGCAGGCTCTGGGCCTGGATCGGGGTCATTTGCAGGTAACCCAGGCTGGCGAGGTTCTCTTGCAGGGCGGGGGAGAGATTGAGGCTGCTAAATTCGCTGTTATTCACAAAAGGACTCTATTTCGGAGAAAACGGGGATGCGCGAGCGCTAAGGCTGCGCATCATACCAGAATGTGACACCGGATGTGGCGGATTTTTGAACGGTCAGCGGTGGGGGAACATATGGGGTCATTTGTTGCCAGATTGGTTGTGAGCAATATGTGAAAGGATATCGGGGTAATTATTCAAACATGCATGTAATTATTTATTGAGGATAAACGTTTGCTATTTCTGTTGTTTAAATATAATGATTGAAAAATATTCAATTGGCGAGTGCGGCATTAAATATAATGTTGCGAAAATGATGTCGAGATATTTTGGAGGGCCGTAAAAATGCCATTTTAATTGTGTAATATCATGTTTTTTAATGAATTTGTCGTCGTCAAAGTTGTGCGATTAATATCAGGTTGTTGCGTAATTAATTTAAAAACGTTTGTATTATCCTGCATGCATATTATTACACGGGATTGTGATGACTCTCTGATTTTTAAATGTGCAAATGTCTATGATGGCGCCGGTCGAAAATTACAATTCACTCAGGTGCTACAGGTATGGAATACGTTCACTTTGTGCTCGGACTGGTTATGGTCCTCGCTCTTTCTCTGCTGGCTAACCGCCACAACTGGAGACAGATCAAGCTGCGTTATATCGGCCAACTGCTGGTGGTCGAACTGGCGCTGGCCTGGTTCATGTTGAACTCGGAAGTGGGTCTGGCTGTAGTAGGTGGCTTTGCCGCTGGCTTCACCAAGCTGATGGAGTTTGCCAAGCAGGGAACCGACTTCGTATTTGGCGGCATGATGAATGAAGGTTCATTTACCTTCTTCCTGATGGTGTTGATGCCCATTGTCTTCATCTCCGTACTAATCGGTATTCTGCAGTATATCCGCCTGCTGCCGCTGGTTATCCGCGGTATCGGCACCGTGCTGGCCAAGATCAACGGCATGGGCAAGCTGGAGTCCTTCAACGCCATCAGCTCGATGATCGTCGGTCAATCCGAGAACTTCATCGCGCTCAAGAAGATCCTGCCGCACCTGAACGAGAAGCAGATGTACACCCTGGCGGCAACGGCCATGTCCACCGTCTCCATGTCCATCGTCGGTGCCTACATGCAGCTGATCGAGCCGCGTTACGTGGTGGCTGCGCTGGTGCTCAACATGTTCAGCACCTTTGTCGTGCTGTCGCTGATCAACCCCTACGAGCCGGACAATACCGTGACCGATGCCAAGGCGCTGGCTGAGGGCGACGAGCACCATACGCCGAAGAGAGAGAACTTCTTCGAGATGCTGGGCGAGTACATCATGGCCGGTTTTTCCGTGGCCGTTATCGTGGCGGCCATGCTGGTGGGCTTTATCGCCCTGATTGCCCTGGTCAACTACCTGTTCGAGCTGGCGTTTGGTGTCAACTTCCAGTACGTCATGGGCTACCTCTTCTATCCAATCGCCTGGATCCTGGGTATTCCGAGTGGTGAAGCGCTGCAAGCGGGTTCCATCATGGCGACCAAGCTGGTGACCAACGAGTTCGTGGCCATGATGGATCTGGGCAAGATTGCTGCCGAGCTCTCCCCGCGTACCGTCGGCATCCTCTCCATCTTCATGGTCTCTTTCGCCAACTTCAGCTCCATCGGCATCATCGCCGGTGCAGTAAAAGCGCTGAACGAAGAGAAAGGCAACATGGTTTCGCGCTTCGGTCTGAAGCTGGTCTACGGTTCAACTCTGGTCAGCCTGCTCTCTGCTGTTATCGCAGGCATCATGATCTGATCCTCTAGTGGCATCTGCCACGGTTTGAGCCCCTGACCTCGTCAGGGGCTTTTTTATTTCTGGCTTACAGGCGCCAGCCGCACCACCAGCCGGCAACCAGCAGGGTGAGGGTGCAAAAGCCGGTTTCGATGGCGCCGCCGCTGCGCAGCGGCCAGCCCGGCAGGCGGTAACGGCGCTTGATGGGCCAGAAGAGCGGAATGCCCGCCGGGGTGAGCCAGTCCCCCAGCAGATGGCTGAGGTAGCCGACGATCAGGGCATCCTTGACCCCCATGGGCAAGGTGTCCGGCGGCAGGCTCTGGTTCAGCCCCCAGACGGCGGCGGCGACCGCCAGCAGACTGTGGGTGAAACCGCGATGGCCGAACAGCCGCGACAGAGGTTTCGAGATCCACGGCAGTCGCTGCCCCAGCACAGATTTGGGGTGGTCGAGGTCGGGCAACAGGGCGCTGGCCAGCGCGGCAGGGATGGTTTGCCACAAGCTGGCATCGGCCAGGGCCGGAGTGAGCTGCAGTTTGTGGGCGATCAGGGTGCAGGTAACGGAGAAGAGCAGGTGCCCTTGGGCGGTCATGATGATTACGGCGTAGATAAGATGGCGGCGCATCTTACCAGTGTCGCGGGCTATTGCAGCAAAAAACCGGGGCCCGATGTGCCGCCCGGTTATTCACTGCGCGGATCTTCCACCCTGATGTCAACGGGCACCCGTTTTTTACCCAGCACCATGGCACGCAACAGATCACTGTGGGTTAGGCGATCAGTCAGGATCACCACGGTTGCATGGATGCCAACAGCGACCATCAGGGTGTTGGCAATGATACCGTGCAGTTCCTCCAGCCACTCCTCACCCCAGAAGGCATCCCAGGTGGTGAGCCAGCCTGTGATGACTGTGCCAATCAAAGAGAGTAGCAGTAGCCAGATCATCAGTGCTCCGAGCGGGTTGTGGCCGAGGTAGTAGGGGTGGCGCCCACGGGCCAGCTGGAGAAGGTAGTGGCGGACCCGAGCCGGTGTCGGCCACCACTGGCCGAAGCGAGCGTAATGGGAACCGACAATCCCCCACAGCAGGCGGATGATGAGCAGGACTCCTACTGCGTAGCCGGCATATTTGTGGGGCTTGCTTCCCTCTTCCAGTACGAAGAAATTGAGCAGGCAGAGGGTGACGGTCGCCCAGTGGAACACCCGGATGAGGGGATCCCACACTTTCACTTCAGATGAGGTTGTCATGGCAAGACTCCATGGAGGGGCCACCAGAGCGGCCCGTCACTGCGTTATTCGTCGATCTCTTCTTTTA
The DNA here is from genome assembly GCF_049170575.1 of Aeromonas sp. 604282. NCBI lineage: Bacteria > Pseudomonadati > Pseudomonadota > Gammaproteobacteria > Aeromonadales > Aeromonadaceae > Aeromonas > Aeromonas sp. 604282. The sequence continues at coordinate 55,488 of NZ_JAAKMV010000007.1, forward strand.
CTTTCTTCAGATCGGTCGGGTCGAAGTAGATCTCGACCTTGCGCTTCTCCTTGTCCCAGCCGTAGATCTCGTAGCAGTTGGTTTTGGTGACCTTGAACTTTTTGATGTCGTAGCCCATCGCCTTGATCTGCTGCTGGGCGTCGGCCTCGCTCAGCCACTTGCTTTGGTCGGTCTGGGTGCATTGGGGATCAGCCAGGGCTGCGCCGCTCAAAAGGGGGATCAGTAACAACAGGGGGGTCAGTTTCATTGCTTGCTCCTTGCGGTTGATGTTGCAACAGCGACAAGGTTAGGCGGCAAGACTTAAGAGAACGTTAAGAGGGATAAGAGATTTTCCCCAGCTTGCGCCGGGGAGAGGCTTATTCAAGCTTGCCTTTGACCAGCCACTTGTCGAGGGCGTTGGCAAAGCGCTGTTTGTCGGCGGCATTGAAGGGGGCCGGACCGCCGGTCTGCACGCCGGCCGAGCGCAGCTCTTCCATAAAGTTGCGCATGCCGAGCCGCGCCTTGATTGTCTCGCGGGTGTAGATCTCGCCACGGGGGTCGAGCGCCTCGCCACCGGCATCGATCACCCAGGAGGCGAGGGGGATGTCACCGGTGATCACCAGATCGCCAGGCTGAACCTGCTGGGCGATGACATGATCTGCCACATCGAATCCCTTCTCCACCTGCTGGGTTTTGATGAAAGGCGAGGGGGGCACCCGCAATCCCTGATTGGCCACCAGGGTGGTAACGACCTTGGCGCGGTGGGCGGCGCGGTAGAGGATCTCCTTGACCGGAATGGGGCAAGCATCGGCATCAACCCAGATGGGCATGGCATGGTTTCCTGTAGTGAAAGCGGATAGAAAACGAGAGCGGGCATGTTAACACAGGCCTCCCCTTCCCGGCGCGGGGCTGAGTCGGCCCCGCCTTTCGTGTAAGCTGGGGCCAGCACATGAAACGAGAAGGAGACGAGATGGATCGGGTGCCTGGTGAAGTGATTTATGCCCTGACCCTGGATGGCAAGGGTGGCATGGCGCCGCTGACGGCGGGAAGCGAAGTTCCGGCGGCGCATCCCGGCTGGCTGCATCTGGATTACGGCAATCCCGATTCGGCGCGCTGGCTGTTACAGACCCCCTTGCTCAGCGAGGCGGCAAGGGAGTCGCTGCTCGGCCAGAGCAATCGTCCCAAGCTGGTGCGGATGGGGGAGACGGTGCTGCTGATCCTGCGTGGCATCAACCACAACAAGGATCACAGGCCCGAAGAGATGGTGGCGCTGCGTATCTTCATCACCCCGGATCTCATCATCAGCAGCCGTCGTCGTCCGCTGCTCTCCGAGCAGGATGTCTTCAACCAGCTCAAGCTGGGTGGTGGCGCCGATACCCCGGCCGACTGGCTGGTGGAGATTTGCGATGCCCTGACCGATCGGGCGGGGGAGTTTGTCGAGGAGCTGCACGACAAGATCCTCGACCTGGAGGAGATGGTGCTGATGCGCGACATGCCCGCCAATGGCCGGCTGGCGCTGATCCGCAAGCAGCTCATCATGATCCGTCGTTACCTCTCCCCCCAGCGGGATCTGGTGGCACGGCTGGCCAACGAGAAGATCAGCTGGCTGGATGAGGATGACCGCCGTCGTCTGCTCGATATCGCCGATCGGCTGCGGCGCTGGCTCGATGACCTCGATGCCGGGGTGGCGCGCACCGCTGTGCTGGCTGACGAGATCAACAATCTGATGGCGGAGGCGACCAACCGTCGCGCTTACCAGATGTCGGTGATGGCGCTGCTCTTTTTGCCCGCCAGTTTCCTGACCGGCCTGTTTGGCATCAACCTCGGCGGTATCCCCGGGGCCGAGAATCCGACCGCCTTCTGGGTCTTCTGTGGTTCGCTGGTGGCGCTGGCAAGCGGGCTGGCTATCTGGCTCAAACATCGGCGCTGGTGGTAAGGAGGGATAACCCATGTGGCAATCAATTGGTCTGACCCTGCTGCTGTTGCTGGGGCATACCCTGATCCGGCGGCTTATTCACAAGAGTCTGCTGGCGCTCGGCCAGAGCAGGCAGGTGAGCGAGAACCGGGTGCTCTACGTGGCCCATGTGTTCCACTTCCTGCTCGGCTGCGCCACCCTACTGGTGCTGGCCGGGGTGTGGGGGCTCGACTTCTCCCGACTGGTGGTGCTCGCCTCCTCCTTCTTTGCGGTACTGGGGGTCGCCATGGTGGCCCAGTGGTCGATCCTCTCCAACATCACCGCCAGCATCACCATTTTCTTCGCTTTCCCCTACAAGATTGGCGACCGGATCCGCATCCTCGACAAGGATGATTCGGTCACCGGCGTCATCACCGAGATTGGCCTCTTCTATGTGCGGGTGCGCGATGACAACGGCGATCTGGTCACCTATCCGGCCAACCTGATCCTGCAAAAGCCGGTCAGAAAGCTGGAGGGCAAGGTGGTGGAACCGCTGCAGCCGGAATAGAAAGTAACCGGAATAAGAAAAAGGCTCCTCTGGAGCCTTTTGGCTGTGTGGTAGGTGCCGACGGTACGTCGCGAAGACGCCCATCCGTTGAACCTTACTTCGACAGGAACAGGCTATTGTAGATGCTTGCTGCGGCCACAATAGCCAGAACGGGTCAACAGTTGGCTCTGCTGCTAGATCTCCTGTTGTGCAACATCTGCCTGTGGCTTGTGTTGCCAGATTGCCCCGAGCAGCAACTTGAGCAGCAGTCCGGGCGGGTTGTCCAGCAGCTTGCCGGACTCCAGCAGCAGCTGACCATCGGCGCGAAACCCGAGGCTGGCATCAATAGTGCCATCCTCCGAGACCACCTGGATCAAACCATTGAGGGCAGAGCGCTCACCGGGTTGACAGCGCAGCCGCAACTGGCGGGGCTCCCCCAGCAGAGTGAAGGCGCGGCTCAGCGGGGGGGAGTCTTCATAATCGGGCCAGTTGAAGAAGTGATACTGCTCGGCCAGGGCGCCAGCCTGCTGGCAGAACTGGTCGAACAGCTGACCGATTGCCTGATACTCCTGATCGAGTCGTCTTGCCTGCTCTTCAATCCGTTTCATTGTTTACTCCTTGTCTATCCACTTGATCAGACATTGCTTTTCTGACCCCGTGACTGCCGCTTTCCAGATATGAGGCCAAATGGCCGCGAGGTCTGTGAGCCGGATCGAAGTTTCAGTCTGAAAACGTTATCTTGTTGAAACTGGATGGTTTTTTTGCCCTGTCGCTCACATTTGAATCGATTGCCGCTGATTAATATGGCACCGCCTGGCAATGACCGGGTGCTCGACTATCGAGACTAACTACAGCGGGAATTATAAAAATATGGATATGAAAAAGACCAAAGTGGCGCTGGTAACAGCCTCACTGCTCGCGCTTTTGTCTGGCTGTAATGGCAACAGCACATCTACTTCTACACCTGAACCTTCTGACGGACCTGTCGCTCGACTGCCCAAAATGGATCCCCCAAAGGAGCTGCTGCAAGCAGGCCCCAACGAGGTAGTCATTGCGCTGGTGGACACCCAGGCGGCAGCCAAGAGTGCCAAGACACCGTTTGACAGCCACAGCCTGCATCTTTGGAATAACGATGCCTGCAATGCAACGGCAGATAGCGGCCTGAACAGCGGGTGGGATGACAAGAGCAAGACACCTGCCACTGCCGACAACTTTGGTCCGGCCTGGGTCGTACCGCTCAGCAAGGTGGAAGGGTGCATCAACTTTATCGCTCGCAACGGCGATCTGGCCAACCTGACCGGCAGCGATATGAAGGTGATCTTCAGTGAGCACCCGGATCGCACCGTGGCCATCGTCGCGGGCAAGAAGGATCTGTTTGGCAGCCGTGCCGAAGCCTTTACCGCGGCCTTCGGCGTGGCGGGGGCCAGTGCCCATCTGATCGATGGTAATACCCTGATCTGGCAAGGGGGCAAGGACAAGCCTCACGTGCGCCTTTATTACACCGACTCGGGCACCATCAAGGCCAATGCCGATGGGGTGTTCGATTTCCCCTATATCAGCCTGACCGCGACCAGCCTGACTGCCGAGCAGCAGGCCAAATATCCGCACCTCAAGGATGCGGCTGCCTTCGCCCTGCCCGCCGGCAAGGACCTCAAGACCCTGCTCAAGGGTGAACTGGTGGCTATCGGCACCGATGCCGACGGTATCCTGCAGGGGGCGACCCTGGTGCAAAGTGCTGGTGCCCTTGATGCGCTCTATGCCCCAGAGGCGACCAAGCTCAGCTATGGCGCCGTGGTGGAGGGTAACCGGGTGACCTTCCGTCTCTGGGCGCCGACCGCCAAGTCGGTCAAGTTGGCCCTCTACAACGCTAGCCACCAGAAGAGTGGCGAGGTGGCCATGACCTTCGATAGCGCCAGCGGTAGCTGGAGTTACGAAGGGGGCAGCGAGCTGATCGGCCAGTTCTACCGCTACGACATGGAGGTCTACCATCCGCTGAGCCGCAAGGTCGAGCACTACGAGGTGACCGACCCCTATTCGCTCAGCCTCGCGATGAACTCCGAGTTCAGTCAGGTGGTGGATCTCGACGATCCGGCCCTGAAACCGGAAGGGTGGGACAGCCTCAAGGCGCCCCACAGCCAGCAGAATCCCGCCGACATCACCATCTATGAAGCCCATGTCCGCGATCTGACCGGCAACGATGATTCCACCCCGGTGGAGCACCGTGGCAAGTTCCTCGGGCTGACCGACAGCGACAGCGTGCCCGTCACCCACCTGAAATCCCTGGCCAAGAGCGGCGTCAGCCACCTGCACCTGCTGCCGGTGTTCGACATCGCCACCGTCAACGAGGATCCGGCCAAGGTGGCCAACATCGGCGATGACTTCAGCAAGCTGTGCGAGGTTAATCCCGAGGTCAAGAACTCCCGGTTTGCCAGCCACTGTGGTGGTGGCGAGACCATTGAAGCCGTGCTCGGTGAGCTGCAAGCCAGCGACAGCAAGGAGAACCCTGTGGTGCAGGAGCTGTTCGGCTATCTGCGCGGCGTCGACTCCTTCAACTGGGGTTATGATCCCTACCACTACACCACGCCGGAAGGCTCCTACGCTACCAACGCCGAGGGCACCAAACGTATTCTGGAGTTCCGCGAGATGGTCAAGGCCATCAAGCAGAACATCGGTATGAACGTGGTGATGGACGTGGTCTACAACCACACCAACGAATCCGGGCTCGGCCCCAAATCGGTGCTCGACAAGATAGTGCCCTGGTACTATCAGCGCCTCAATCCGGAGACCGGCTCGGTGGAGAACTCCACCTGCTGCTCCAACACGGCGCCGGAACACGCCATGTTTGCCAAGCTGATGGATGACTCCCTGGTCACCTGGGCGCGCGACTACAAGATCGACGCCTTCCGCTTCGACCTGATGGGCCACCATCCGAAAGATCAGATGGTGCAGGCGCTGGCCGCGGTGAAGAAGGTCAATCCCGAGATGTACTTCTACGGCGAGGGGTGGAACTTCGGCGAAGTGCAGGATGACAAGCGCTTCGTGCAGGCTACCCAGAAGCATCTGGGTGGTACCGGTATCGGCTCCTTCTCCGACCGCTTGCGCGATGCGGTGCGCGGCGGCAGTCCGTTCGACGGTGGCGATACCATTCGCAAGGCCCAGGGCTTTGGCAACGGTGCCTTCGTCGATCCTAACGAAATGAGCAAGGTGGATCTGGCGACGGCCTTGCACCAGTCCGATCTGGTGCGGCTCGGCATGGCGGGCAACCTCAAGGAGTTCGTGCTGACCGACAAGGATGGCATGCCGAAGAAAGGCGCCGAGATTGACTACAACGGTCAGCCTGCCGGTTATGCCCAGGATCCGGTGGAAGTGCAGAACTATGTCGACAAGCACGACAACCAGACCCTGTTCGATAACCTGATCTACAAGGCGCCGGAAGGTGCCGATCTGGTACGGATGCAGGGAGTATCGCTGGCGACCGCCATGCTGGGTCAGGGCATTCCCTTCACCCACGCCGGTGTCGAGCTGCTGCGTTCCAAATCCATGGAGCGGGACAGTTATGACTCGGGCGACTGGTACAACAAGGTCGACTACACCCTGGGCGACAACAACTTCGACAAGGGGTTGCCGCGCAAGGACAAGGATGGCGACAACTATCCACTGATTGAGCAGGTGCTCGGCAAGCATGCCAAGCCGGGCTCGGCCGAGATGGCGCAGATGGTGAGCTTCTATCAGGAGCTGGCGGAGCTGCGCAACTCCTCCCGCCTGCTGCGTCTGGGCAGCGGCGCCGAGGTGATCAAGCGGGTCGACTTCCGCAATACCGGCCCGGATCAGGTGCCCGGCCTTATCGTCATGACGGTGGATGATGGCGTCAGTGCCGGGGCGGATCTGGATCCGGCCATCGATGGTCTGGTGGTGATGATCAACGCCAGCAACCAGAGCCAGAGCATCGGCGACTTCCGTGATGGCAACGATCAGCCCATCGATCTGAGCGGTATGGTGCTTAGCAGCAAGCATCGCGCAGTTGACAGCATCGCCAGCGGCGCCGCCTATGACAACGGCCAGCTGACGCTGGGGGCCTGGTCTGCCGCCGTGTTCGTCAAGCCGCAGTCTGGTGCACAGGGCGCGGGCCTGCCGGTCAGCAAGAAGACCGACTTGAGCACCCTGCCACCGTTTGGCAACACCGCCGTTTATCTGAAGGGGTTCCTCGGTCAATGGGGTGAGACCAACCAGATGACCTTCAGTAGCAACTTCATGTATGAATTCACCACGGAAGTACAGGCTGACAAGCTGGGCTCAACCGAGGTGAAGATTGCAGATGCCAGCTGGGGGCCGGTCAACTATGGCAGCTGCAACGCCGGTGACAAGCTGGTGGTCGGCACTCCGCTGACCCTTTGCAAGGGTGGGGATACCGGCAACATCGGGCTCGATCTGGCCAAGGCGGGCAGCTACAAGTTCGTGTTTACCGCCATGAACAAGGACAAGCCCACCCTGAGCGTCAGCTTCACCGAGCCGGTGCAGAGTTGCAAGGTACTGGACACGGTGGCGGGCAATCCGCTCGGCTACAACCTGTTCGTCAAGGGTGAGCTCTCCGGCTGGGCCGCTCAGCCCCAGTACCAGTTGAGCTATAAGGGGATGGACGGCGATCTCGCCATCTATCAGGCAGCCTTCAACTACACAGGCAGCACCGAGTTCAAGGTCGCCAACGAGGACTGGAGCAAGGAGTACCTGCTCAACGGCGGCGGCGCGCTGAAGGCGGAGACGGGCTACCCGTTCGCCTTCTCCGAGGCCGGTAGTGCCAACAACAGCATCACATTGCCGCAAGGGCTGTGGAGTGTGTTGGTGAAGGTTGACCCGGCTGGCGTCAAGGCAGGTACTGCCGTCATTCAGGAGTGCAGTGCCAAGTAAGCAACCCATTGAGTCCGGGGGATGGCTCGGCGTCCCCGGGTTGAATTCCACCTTGCCAAGGGTGGGATAACTCCGAGAGAGTAAGCAAAGCGCGACTGCCGACCGGCAGGCGCGCTTTTTCTTTTCCGTCACCGGCTGAAACAAAAGCCGCCCGGATGGGGCGGCATTGGTTATTTCATGATGTCTGGCTGTGCGGGATTAGCGCTTGCGTAGCAGACGCAAGGCGTTGGCAGTCACCAGCGCGGTGGCGCCGGTATCGGCCAGCACCGCAATCCACAGGCCGGTGATGCCGAGCAGGCTGGTGACCAGGAAGATGGCCTTCAGTCCCAGTGCCAGCGCGATATTCTGGTGAATATTGGCCAGTGCCGCCCGCGACAGCCGGATCATCGCGGCGATGCCACCGAGCTGGTTGTGGGTCAGCGCCGCATCGGCAGTCTCCAGCGCCACGTCGGTGCCGCCCCCCATGGCGATGCCGATACTGGCCCGCTTCATGGCGGGGGCATCGTTGATGCCATCGCCGATCATTGCGACCTTTTGCGTCAGACCGAGCTTGGCGATCTCATCGACCTTGCCCTCCGGCAGCAGGCCGGCACGCCAGCCCATGCCGAGCTCACCGGCGATGGCCTCGGCGGCGCGGGGGTTGTCGCCGGTCAGCATGATGCTCTGCAGACCGAGCTGGTTGAGCTCTTGCAGTGCCGCAGCAGCTTCCGGCCGGATCTGGTCGCGCAGGGCCAGCAGGGCGGCCGGCAGAGCCTGGTCGCCGACGCTCTGGCAGAGCACCACAACGGTCTTGCCCTGCCGCTCCAGCGAAGCAATCCGGATTTGCTGTTCCACATTCAGGGTCGCCACCCGGCTCGGTGCCAGAAGTTGCCACAGTTCACCGTTGATGCGTCCCTCAACCCCCATGCCCGGCAGGGCACGCAGGTCGCGAGCCTCCGCCAGCGAGAGTCCCTGTTCGGTCGCGTTGGCGACCACGGCGCGGGCCAGCGGGTGGTGGGAGCCCTGCTCGATGGCAGCCGCCAGTGCCAGCAACTCGGCCTCCGGTTGGCCATTGAGGCTGACCAGCTCGGTCAGTTGCGGCTTGCCCAGGGTCAGAGTGCCGGTCTTGTCAAAGGCGACGGTATCGATATGGGCCAATCGCTCCAGCGCGGCACCACCCTTGATCAGGGCCCCCTGACGGGTTGCCGCAGCCAGCGCCGAGGTAACCGCTGCCGGGGTGGAGATGACCAGCGCGCAGGGGCAGCCGATCAGCAGCAGCGCCAGTCCGCGATAGATCCACTCGTCCCAGCTCTGGCCAAAGGCAAGGGGCGGCACCAGCACCACCAGCAGGGCAACCAGCATCATGGCCGGGGTATACCAGCGGCTGAAGCGGTCAATAAAGCGCTCGATGGGGGCGCGCTGGCTTTCGGCCTCCTCGATGAGGTGCAGAATGCGGTCGATGGCGTTGTTGCCGGGTTCGGACACCACCTCAAGGTGCAGCACCCGATCGGCAGCCAGACTACCGGCCGGCACCTTGTCCCCCTGGCGACGTTCCACCGGAATGGATTCACCGGTCAGGGCGCTTTCGTCAAACGCACCGAGCTCATTGAGCAGGCGGGCGTCGGCAGGTAGACGGGCACCCGGGGCGATTTCGATGATATCGCCGGGATGCAGCTCATCGGCAGCTACCTCTTCCCGCACCTCGCCCTCGGCAGTGGTACGGATCCGCAGCGCCTTGTCAGGCACCAGCGCCATCAGGGCTGTGACCCCGGCACGGGCGCGTCCGGCGGCGTAGGCCTCCAGATGTTCACCCAGCATAAAGAGCAGCAGCACCATGGCCGCTTCGGCGGTCTCGCCGAGAAACAGGGCGCCCACGGCGGCCACCGTCATCAAGGTCTCGATGGCGAAGGGGGAGCCGCTTTTGGTCAGCGCCCACGCCTTGCGGGAGATAGGCCACAGCCCCCAGAGGGTCGCCAGGGTAAAGAGTGGCTGACCGAGCTCTTTCGGCAGCAGGGCGGCGACCAGCATCAGGCCGGCCAGTGACAGTGGCTGCCAATATTTGCCCAAAAAGTGACTGGGCTCCTTGCCGAACAGGTTGCCTAGCAGGGTCGGTTGTGACGCTTGCTCGCGGCCAGCTGCCTGCTTGCCAGCACTTTCCCCCTTGAGCTGGAAACCGGCGGCCAGCACAGCGGCGGTGACGGGGTCGGGGGAGAGGCCTGGGGCCAGATCCACCACCAGCTTCTCGGTGGCAAACAGCACGCGTGCCTGCTGCACGCCGCTCACCCGGCTGACGGCTGTCTCTATCTTGCGGGCGCAGCTGGGGCAATCCATCCCCAGCACCTGCCAGCTGTGGCGACTGTTGCTTTGTTCTGGCGCCACCAGCGGGTCGGCTGGTGGCATATCGTGCTGATATTCATCTTCATGCTCATGATCGTGAGCCGGCGATAAGGGGGCGCTGCAGCACGTTTGAGTGTGGCAACTTCCTCGGGGAGGCTCTTCATCCCCGGGTGATCCATTACCGTCACGGGATGGGTGCTCATTAGGCGTCGGGGTTGAGCAGCCACTGACGGGAGTGGTGTTGTCGCAGCAGTGGCTATTGTGGTGATGTTCACTCTGGCCGGTGGTCGCCTTGCTGACGGCCTTGATGGGGGCGACATACTGATGATTGCAGCAGGATTTGCTCATGATGAGTCCCTCTTGATGGATCCCGCCCCTGCGAGATCCCTGATTACTGAGGGGAAGTCTAAACCTTGGTGTTAAGTCCAAGGTCAACCCCTTTTATTCCCCTGATGTTGTCGGGTGTTTGTGAGGACGTGACAGGCTTATACTGGGGCACAGATTTTTACTACACCAATAAAGGACATAACACATGAGCAACTCAGTCACTCTGCAAGGCAACCCGGTTTCCGTCGCTGGTCACTTCCCGGTCGCCGGTGAGCAAGCCAAGCCCTTCTCCCTGGTGGCCAAGGATCTCTCCGACGTGACCCTGGCAAGCTTTGCCGGTCAGCGCAAAATCCTGAACATCTTCCCGAGCGTCGATACACCGACCTGCGCGACCTCTGTGCGCAAGTTCAACGAGCAGGCCAGCGCGCTGGATAACACCGTTGTTCTGTGCATCTCCGCCGATCTGCCGTTCGCCCAGTCCCGCTTTTGCGGCGCCGAAGGGCTGGACAAGGTGGTGACCCTCTCCACCCTGCGCGGTGCGGTCTTCATGGAAGATTACGGTGTTGCCTTCTCCTCCGGCCCGCTGGTCGGGCTGACCGCTCGCGCCATCGTGGTGCTGGATGGTGACAACAAGGTGCTGCACAGCGAGCTGGTCGCCGAAGTGGCCGATGAGCCGAACTACGCCGCGGCGCTGGCTGTGCTGTAAGGCTGCAAGCCATAAAAAAAATCCCGCTTCGGCGGGATTTTTTTATGGGGAAATTGCCTGCTCAGGGCGTTGCGGGCTGGATGGACGCTGGCTCCGTCTTGGCGGGAGGAGATGGTTGCCACTCCACATAGGGACGGTGGATCTTATTGTAGATCTCGGCCAGTTTGCCGCTGGCTGCCAGTTGGTCGATGGCGTTGCGGAGAAATTCGTCCATCTCGTCACCCGCCTCCCCCTTCTGGATGATGAAGACATCTTCGAAATCACCGAAGAATTCCCGGCGAACATTGGTCAGCCCCAGATGTTTCAGCATCAGGTCGGCCTCCTCTTGTGCCCAGACAAAGGCGTCGATACGGCCGCGTGAGAGCTTGCGCAGTGACTGTTCGATACTCATCGATCGCTGCACCGGGAAGGGCATATAGTCGGGAACGGCCTCGATCAGCAGATCCCGTTTGGTGGGCACTATGCCGTAGGCCATATCTGTGGTGACCGGATAGGCGGTATTGCTGTAAATCACATGGGCAACTTTGCCAAAACTGCGGGTGCTGAAGCGATAAGCCAGCATATCGATATCCTTGAGGTTGCGGATGGCGGGCAGCCCCAGATCAGCCTTGCCGGAGATCACCCCAGCCATGGCACGGGCGATGGGGTAGATGGTGATCTTGATGGTCACATCGGGGTAGAGATCATCGATGGCGTGCACCAGGTCGACAAAGGGGCCTGTCTTGTCGGCATTGATCAGCCCAGGCAGCTCGCCAAGGTGGGCATTGAGGATGCGCACAGGTTTAGACGGCTCGGGGGGGGCGTCGTTTTCCGGAGTCTGCGACAGGCCGAGAGTCGCGCTGCCGAGCAGGGTGACCACGAGCAGCAGAAGGGGGATGTGTCTGGTCATGACGTGTCTCTCTTGGTGATGGGTCAGCTAAAGTGTAGTCAGACCGTCGCCAGCGCCCCTCGGCCAGGCCATCATGGATAGGGTTTTACTTCTCGGCCCCCGCTCACTAGACTTCGCCTCCCACTTCTTTGTTGACGTAGCGCCATGACCTTTAGCGAACTTGCCCTCCATCCCGCTCTGCTTGCCTCTTTGCCCGCCACCTTGCAGACGCCGACCCGCATCCAGCAGCTGGCCATTCCGGCGGCGCTGGCGGGGCAGGATCTGCTGGCGCTGGCCCAGACCGGCAGCGGCAAGACGCTGGCGTTTGGCTTGCCGCTGCTGCAACGGCTGGATCCTGCCTCCAGCCAGGTGCAGGGTCTGGTGCTGGTGCCAACCCGCGAGCTGGCGATTCAGGTCACTGCCGCGCTAAAAGAGGGCGCCGAGGCGCTGGGGTTGCGCATCGTGACGTTGTGTGGTGGCGTTGCGCAGGAGCGGCAACAGGCCGAGCTAGCGCTGGGGCCACAGCTGCTGGTGGCGACGCCGGGGCGGCTGCGGGATCTGCTGACCCAGCAACTGTTGGGGCTGGATGGTTTGCAACTGCTGGTGCTGGATGAAGCGGATCGCTTGCTGGAGATGGGCTTTGCTCCCGACATCAAGGCGCTGCTCGGCTTTATTCCGGCGGATCGCCAGACCCTGCTCTTCTCCGCCACCTTGCCTGCCGAGCTGGAGGCGCTGGCCAACGGCCTGCTGCGCGAGCCAACCCGTATCGAGGCCAACCCCCTCAACAGCGTGGTGAACGAGATCGAAGAGCGGCTCTATCTGGTCAACAAGAGCAGCAAGGTACCGGCGCTTATCAGCTTGCTCAAGGAGCAGGCGTGGCCGCAGGTGCTGGTCTTTATCAGTGTGCGGGATGATGCCGACGGGGTTGCCAGAAAGCTGGCAAAGGCGGGCATTGCGGTGGCCGCCCTTCATGGCGAGAAGGAGCAGGCGGTGCGCGAGCAGGCGCTCGGCGATTTCAAAGAGGGCAAAATTCGGGTGCTGGTGGCCACCGACCTGATGGCGCGCGGCATCCATGTGGAGGCGCTGCCGGTGGTGATCAATCTGGACTTGCCCGCCAGCGCCCCTGTCTATGTACACCGCCTCGGTCGTACCGCCCGGGCTGGCCGCGAGGGGTTGGCCATTTCGCTGGTCTGCCATGGCGAGAGTGACATGCTGCAAGCTATCCGCACCCTGACCGGCCGCGAGCTGCCGTTGGGCGATCTGGCGGGATTCCCGGTCACCGACCAGCCTGCCAGCGGGGAGGGCAAACGCCCCCCTCGTGACAAGCAGGCCAATCGCCGTACCCAGGCCAAACGCAGCGTCAAGCAGTTCAAAGGCAAGACGCCGCGTAGTTGAGCGTCAGGCTCGGGCCAGCGGGTAGGTGAAGAGCGCCAGATGGGCGAAGTTGAAGGCGAAGTGGATCAGGATGGCCACGGAGAGTCGCCCGCTGAGCTGGAATGCCAGGCCGTAGCAGCAGCCTGCCAGGGTCGCAAACAGCGCCAGCAGTGGGCCACCGGGCAGGTGGATGGCTCCGAACAGTAGCGCAGCCACGATGATGCCAATCCAGGGGCGGTAACGTTCGGTCAGCGCCTGCTGGATCGCGCCGCGAAACAGCGCCTCTTCCGCCACGCAGGTGAACAGCAGATTGTTGAGTGCAAACAGCCACCACCAGTGGGGCAGACCCACTTCCGGTTTCAGTGCCCCCAACTGCCAGGCGATGACCAGCAGAGCACCCAGCGGCAGCAGCAACAGCGCCAGCGGGCGCCAGCGGATTGCGCCCCCCTTGCCCAGCAGCATCGGGCAGGCCAGCAGCAAGCCAAAGAGCAGCAGCGGTTTGTCGAGGTTCAGATACATGTTGAACGGCACGCTGGCGGGGCCTGCCAGCGCCTGATCCAGCACCTTGAGATTGTTGAAGCCGGGGATCAGGTGCAGGGTCAGCGCAATCGCCCAGAGGATCAGCACCACTCTGGCCGCCATCGCCCGGCGGGCGGGGAGGGTTGGCGTACGCCACGCCAGCAGTAATCCTGCGACCGAGACCAGCAGAGCGGGTAGCGTCATTCGGTCAAGCCACAGTGCCAGCAGCAGGGAGAGTCCCAGCAGGGCAAACGCGGGAAGACGTTGGCGGAAGAGGGCAAGCAGCACGGCCAGCGCCAGCGCGCCCCAGATAAATGAGTCGGGGAGGGGTAACATTGGATCTCCTTGATCGAGGCAGGCGGCAACCTTAACAAGAGGGCGTCAGCAGGACAACCGCGCAGGAGGTGGTCGGATCCCTTCTCTATACTCATCAACAGGGTAAAGGGAGAGCAGCTGATGAAGCACTGTCTGTGGTTGTTGTGTTGTTGGTGTGTCTGGCTGCAGGCGGCACCCTTGCTGCTGGTGACCGGTGAGTTCACCCCCTATACCGGCAAGGCCCTGCCTGAAGGCGGCGAGAGCACCCGGCTGGTGACGACCCTGCTGCAAGAGGCCGGGTATCGGGAGATCCAGGTCGACTACCTGCCCTGGCCCCGCGGCTATCAGTTGACCCGCAATGGGTTGGTTGCGGCCACCTTCCCCTACGCCTGGACTGCCGAGCGGGCCAAGCTCTTCCACTACAGCGCTCCCATTCATATAGATCGCCTCTCCTGGTTCACCTATCGGGGGAGCGAGGCCATTCAGGCTGGCCGCTGGCAAGGGTTGCGAGTCTGCATTCCGCTGGGGTGGAGCACCAGCCATGCCGACGGGGTGATCAAGCGTTTCGGGCTGGATCTGCAGCGCCCCAAGACCCTGGCACAGTGTCTGCAACTGCTGGATCGCAAACGGATCGACCTGCTGCCGATGAACGAGACGGTGACCCGGGATGCCAGCCGCCAACTGTTTGGCGACCCCTGCCATCTGCAGGCATTGCCCCACTTTCGTCAGAGCGACACCTTTTACCTGATCATTTCACGGCAGTACCCGGAGGCCGCCAACCTGCTTGAGCGCTTCAATCATGCCCTGGCTGCCGCCCGTGCCGATGGTCGCTATGACCAACTGGTTTCCCGAGCCGGAAAGGGGATCGATTGCCGTTGAGAGTGCACGGCCGGAAAACAAAAAGCCGGAGCAGTGGCTCCGGCTTTCTTTATGCCTTCAGGGGCGATTAGCGGCCTGATTCGGCGATCACGCGGGCGATGATATCGGCGCGCTTGCTGGCTTCCAGTTCGCCCAGGGCGATCAGGCCAGCCTTGAAGATGACGTTCTTCGGCAGGCTGACGTCGTCCAGCGTGGCGATCGCTTCAACGTGCATGCCGTTCAGACGGCTGGCATCGCGCGGGCTCAGGTTGACCTGAGTGTTCATCACCTGCTTGCCTTTCTTCTTGGCAGGTGCCGCCGCTTTCTTGGTGGATTCCTGTTCTTCGTCTTCCGGCAGTTCGTCATCAAAATCGTAAATAGACATAGTCAATCCTGTTGAGTTAGGCAAAAGGGCACATTTGCCCGACATTGGGTCAATCAGCCCATATCCTCGTTACGGATAAAGGCGCGCCAGGAGCCGAGCACCTGGGCAAAATCTTCCAGCCCGCACATGGCCAGCTGTTCATCATCGTAGTAGGCGAGATCGTCAAGATCCTCACCCAGCTCGATATTGAGGGCGTTGGCTTTCACCTCCGCCTCTTCATGGGTCAGCAGCAGGGAGTAATCACCGCCGTTGAGCCGGTATTCGACTCGGGTGCGGTTGGAGAGCTGATCAATGATGGAGAAGAGCTCGTCGAGCTTCTCCTCATCCTTGCCAACCTCGTCGATCAGCCACTGACCGATGGCTTCATGGCCCATGGAGAACCGGGCGCGATAGCCACCAAACGGGTCGCGGCGAAATTCATAATCCATAGCACAGTCCAGATCGGAGGGATGGGCCATCACGGGCAGGCGGGTGCAAGCACGCAATTCCTGCTCCATGGCGGGGCACACATCGGGTAAAGTGGCCTATTCTAGCGATCCCCCTCTCGCTTGTCTTGATGATGTGGCATCTTTGCGCCCATGTGCCCTGCATCGCCTCGTGGTGACGTAGCCAGATCAGCCCTTTGTCCGGAGATGTTATGCAACTAAACGATAACCTTGCCCGCCAGATCGTCGCACGGGCGATGAAGATCCTGTCGTTCTCGGTCAATGTGATGGACGAACATGGCCTCATCATTGCGTCCGGCAATCCGGAGCGGATCCATCAGCGTCACGAAGGGGCCGTGCTGGCATTGACAGAAAACCGGGTGGTGGAGATCGGCGAAGCGACTGCCTTGCAGCTCAAAGGGGTGCGACCCGGCATCAATTTGCCCATCTCCTATCAGGGGGAGCTGATCGGGGTGATCGGTATCTCTGGCGATCCGGAGGAAGTTCGTGCTTACGCCGAGCTGGTGCGAATGACGGCAGAGCTGATCCTGGAGCAGGCGGCGCTCACCGAGCAGTTGCAGTGGGACAAGCGCCACAAGGAGGAGCTGGTGTTGCAGCTCATTCGTGGTGAGGGGCGAGTCGATCAATTGCTGCAGGCGGCCCGTTTTCTCGGACTGGATTTGGCCCAGCCTAGGGTGGTGGCCGTGCTGGCCCTGGAGGAGGCGGATCCGGCGCGTCTGCGGGAGCTGGTTCATCAGCTGGAGAACCCGGAGCGGGACAATCTGGTCGCCATCAACGGGCTCGACGAGATAGTGGTGCTCAAACCGGCGCAGTTGAGTGAGGGCGTCTGGCAATCGGCGCAGGAGCGCAGCCGGATCAAGCAGTTGCTGGCTCGCATTCCCCACTTCAAGGTGCATATCGCGGTGGGCGATTACTTCGCCGGGATCGACGGGCTGGCGCGCTCTTATCAGACGGCGCGAGATACCCTGCGCCGTGGCCTGCGGCAGGCGCCGCGCAAACAGGTCTACTTCTTTGAGGACTACCGTTTGCCAGTGCTGCTGGGCAGTCTGGCGGACTCTTGGCAGGCGGATCAGCTGCGCACACCGCTGCAGAAACTGGCCCGGGAAGATGGCAAGGGGGTGCTGCAGAAGACCCTGCGCCATTATTTCTTGCAGGATTGTGATCTGCATCGCTGTGCCGAAGCGCTGTTCATTCACCCAAATACCCTGCGCTATCGGCTGGGGCGGATAGCGCAGATAACCGGGTTGAATTTCAACAAGTTAGACGACAAATTTTTGCTCTATCTCGGCCTTAATCTCGACTTGTGATTGTGAAGTTGGACAAAAAACCACTTTTAAATGACGAAATTTTTGGTTTGTAAGCCAAAGCATTCTGATTGCAGATCTCCATAATGGCGGCCATTCACTCCCATTGAAGGTGTCCGTCATGATCCCGGTTACAGCCCTTGGCGCCATCGCGGCGCTCTCCATCGCCATCATCCTCATTTTGAAGAAGGTGCCGCCCGCTTACGGCATGATCGTGGGTGCCCTGGCCGGTGGCCTGATTGGCGGTGCCGATCTGACCCAGAGCGTTGCCCTGATGATCGGCGGTGCCCAGGGGATCACCACAGCTGTGATGCGGATCCTGGCGGCCGGTGTACTGGCGGGCGTACTGATCGAATCGGGCGCGGCCACCACTATCGCCGAGACCATCGTCAAGAAACTCGGTGAAACCCGCGCCCTGCTGGCGCTGGCGCTGGCGACTCTGATCCTGACTGCGGTCGGCGTATTCGTGGACGTAGCCGTTATCACGGTCGCCCCCATCGCGCTGGCCATCGCCCGCCGTGCCGACCTCTCCAAGGCGGCCATCCTGCTGGCGATGATCGGCGGCGGCAAGGCGGGTAACGTCATGTCCCCCAACCCTAACGCTATTGCCGCGGCTGATGCTTTCCATCTTCCTCTCACCTCTGTGATGGCGGCGGGTATCATCCCGGGTCTGTTCGGTCTGGTGATGGCCTACTGGCTGGCCAAGCGGCTGAACAACAAGGGCAGCAAGGTTGCTGCCGACGAGGTGGTGAGCTTTGCCGGTGCCAAGTTGCCGGGCTTTGCCGCCGCCATCAGCGCGCCGCTGGTCGCCATCCTGCTGCTGGCCCTGCGGCCGGTCGCCGGTATCGTGGTGGATCCGCTGATTGCACTGCCCCTCGGTGGTCTGGTTGGTGCCCTGATGATGGGTAAATTCAGCAAGGTGAACCAGTTTGCGGTCTCCGGCCTCGCCCGCATGGCGCCGGTCGCCATCATGCTGCTGGGTACCGGTACCCTGGCGGGCATCATCGCCAACTCCGGCCTGAAAGATGTGCTGATCAGCGGCCTGACCGCCTCCGGTCTGCCTTCTTACCTGCTGGCGCCTATCTCCGGTGCCCTGATGTCGCTGGCGACCGCCTCGACCACCGCCGGTACCGTGGTGGCCTCCAACGTATTCAGCTCCACACTGATTGAACTGGGGATCAGCAGTTTGGCCGGAGCGGCGATGATCCATGCCGGTGCCACCGTGTTTGACCACATGCCCCACGGCTCCTTCTTCCATGCCACCGGTGGCAGCGTCCACATGGGCGTGGGTGAGCGCCTGAAACTTATCCCTTACGAAACTGCAGTCGGTCTGACTATTGCCACTGTCTCCACCCTGATGTTTGGCGTGTTTGGCCTCGCCTAAGGAATTGATATGAAAATTGTTATTGCCCCCGATTCATTCAAGGAGAGCCTGAGCGCCATGGCGGTGGCTGATGCCATCGAGGCCGGTTTCAAACAGGTGTTGCCGAACGCCACCTACGTCAAATTGCCGATGGCCGATGGCGGTGAGGGCACTGTGCAATCGCTGGTCGATGCCACCGGTGGCCGGATCCTGCCGGTAGAAGTGACCGCGCCCCTTGGCAACAAGGTGCAGGGCTTCGTCGGCCTGCTGGGTGATGGCGAGCGCGCCGTCATCGAGATGGCTGCCGCCTCCGGCATCCATCTGGTGGCGCCCGAGCAGCGCAATCCGCTGCTCACCTCCAGCTTCGGCACCGGCGAGCTGATCCTGGCCGCGCTGGAGATGGGGGTGAAGCACCTTATTCTCGGTATCGGCGGCAGCGCCACCAATGACGGCGGTGCCGGCATGATCCAGGCGCTCGGCGGCAAGTTGCTCAAAGCCGATTGCTCTGCCATCGAGCTGGGTGGCGCCGGTCTTGCCGAACTCGCGACCATCGATCTTGGCGATCTGGATCCGCGTCTGGGTGAGCTGGTTATCGAGGTAGCGTGCGATGTGAACAACCCGCTGTGCGGCCCGAAAGGCGCCTCTGCGGTGTTTGGCCCGCAAAAGGGGGCGACCCCCGAGATGGTGGCGCAGCTCGATGCCAACCTCTCCCGTTATGCCGATTGCATTGAGCAGGCCCTTGGCAAGCAGGTGAAGGATATTCCGGGGGCGGGTGCCGCCGGTGGCATGGGTGCCGCGCTGGTCGGTCTGCTTGGTGCCGAGCTCAAGCCCGGAATCCAGATCGTCATCGAAGCCCTGAAACTGGCCGAGGAAGTGGCCGATGCGGATCTGGTCATCACCGGCGAAGGGCGCATCGACAGCCAGACCATTCACGGCAAGACGCCAATCGGTGTCGCACGTTGCGCCAAGCAGTTCGGCAAGCCGGTGATCGGTATCTCCGGTTGCCTGACCGACGATTGCGGTGTGGTACATGATCACGGGCTGGACGCGGTATTCGCCGTGGTCAACCGCGCCATGTCTCTGCCGGAGGCGCTGGAGAGCGCCAGCACCAACATTCAACTCACTGCGCGCAACGTAGCGGCGCTCTATCAGCTCAAGGGCTGATCCGGTTCGGCCGATGCGCCCCATCGGCCACTCAATATCCCCGTTTGGGGCATCTCCTATCCCGCGAGATGTCTGACTGCCCTGGCACTTATTTGCCGATCCATCGTGATCGGCTCTTTTCTTTCTGCTTCTTTGTCTTGCCACACTTTTGACTCCATGGGTCAGCGCGGTTTTGATAGGCGCACATCTCCCTTTACGGCATAGTGGTCGTACCAAGTACAAGGAGAGACTCATGTTACTGCTGACCCTGGGGGTTGCGCTGTTTACCCTGATCCATCTCTACCCCTGTTTTGCGGTGGCCCATCGGGCGAGACTGCGCGAGCGGCTGGGTGAGAATCGCTACAAGGGGCTCTTCTCCCTGCTGGTGTTTGTCGCCATCGCCTGCATCATTGCCGGTTGGCGCTCGGCCAGCTCGTTGCCGCTCTATTTCCTGCCGGATTGGGGGCCGATGACCATGACGGTGATGATGCCCTTTGCGCTGATCCTATTCTTCTCCGGCCAGGGGCCCAACCATCTGCGCCGTTGGCTGGTGCATCCCCAACTGCTCGGAACCCTGCTCTGGGCGGTGGCCCATCTGCTGGTCAACAGCGAGGCGCGATCCTTGGTGCTGTTTGGCGGCATCGGGCTGTGGGCGCTGGTGAGCATGGTCTGGATTTCGGTGCGGGACTGGCAGAAATATCCGCGCCCCGAGGCCAACTGGACGGGCACCGGCATCAGCGTTGGGGCGGGCCTGGCTGCCACCGCGCTGCTGGTGTTCTGGGGCCACGGCTGGCTGACCGGCATTCCCCTGCATTGAGAGTGAACTGCGGCTCTGGTAACCGCGTATGATGGACAAAACAAAAGGAGTCTTGGCGATGAAATGGTTCACTCTGTTGCTGTTATTGGGGGCCAGCGCGGCCTCTGCGGCGTGCCCCGATTATTTCAATGTGGAGATGCGGGAGCTCAACAATGCCCAGCGCCACAACCTCTGTCAGCTGACCGAGGGCAAGGTGGTGCTGGTGGTCAATACCGCCTCCTACTGCGGCTACAGCGGCCAGTTCCGCGATCTGGAGAAGCTCTACCAGAGCTACAAGGATAAAGGGCTGATTATTCTCGGTTTCCCCTCCAACGATTTCTGGCAGGAGGCGGGCAACGAGAACAAGACCGCCGAGGTGTGTCGCCGCGACTATGGCGTCACCTTCCCGATGTTCAATCGAGTGGCGGTGCGGGGCTCCGATGCTGTACCACTGTTCAAGGGGCTGGCGGCGGCCGCTGACGGAGATGAGCCGAACTGGAACTTCCACAAGTATCTGGTGGGGCGCGATGGCAAGCTGATCGCCAGCTACGGTGCCAACCAGAATCCGGCTGACGACCCCCTCAAACTGCAGATCACCCGGGCGCTGGGGCTCTGACCCTACCCCTTGGCGGGCGGCTCTGGAATAATGGGCTCCCGCCACTCAATCCGGTTATCTTGTGCTGCAACGTCTTCCTCAAATGGTGATTTTCGATGCGCTGGTGCGCGAGCAGGGGATCTCTGCCGCTGCCCGTCGTCTCGGGGTCTCCAAATCCCATATCAGCAAGCAGCTGGCGCTGCTGGAGACCACCCTTGGCGCCCAGTTGGTACAGCGCACCACCAGGCGCTTCGTCCTGACCGAGCTGGGTCAGGAGTATGCCCGTCACTGTCATGCGCTGGTGGCGGTGGCGCAGGAGGCTGACTCCATGATCGCCGAGCGGCGCGGCAAGGTGAGCGGTGTGCTCCATCTCGGGGTGGGCCAATCCTTCGGCCGCTTGCACGTCATTCCTCATCTCAAGGCGTTTCAGGATCGCTATCCCGAGCTGGAGCTGGAAGTCTCGCTGTTCGACCATAGAACCAATCTGGTAGATGAGGGGCTGGATCTTTGGCTCACCACCTATGAGGACAAGCCGGAAGGGCTGGTGGGACAGCGGCTGGCCGACATTGGCTTCGTGGTGGCGGCTTCGCCGGATTACCTGCTGAGCCACGGCACGCCGCTCCATCCCAAGGATCTGGCCCAGCACAACTGCATCACTTACCAGAGTCGGGAGCGGCGCTATCACCAGTGGTCGTTTCGCCAGGGCAAGGAGCGCCAGACGGTGCAGGTGGCGGGCAACTATCGGGTGGATATGGCGGAGGCGGTGCGGGATGCTGCACTGGCCGGGCTCGGTATCGCCTATATTGCCAACTACTTGCTGGACAAGGAGTTACAGAGCGGCAAGCTGATCCCTGTGCTGCCAGGGTGGCGACCGAACCAGCAGATGGCGGTACACGCCGTTTATGCCCGGCGCGAACATCTGGATCCCAAGATCCGCCTCTTCATCGATTTCCTCAAGGCCCGCTTTGGCCCCGAACCCTATTGGGAGCAGCGACTTGCCCCCTGGCTCGGGGGGAAATTGTCCGGCAGTGAGGAATAATTGTTTCCATATAAGAACTCTCGATTTCTCCTGATACTAAAATTGAACCAAATCAGCCAGTTGGCGCAACCGATATCGTGCAAACGTTTTTTCTAACAGGGTTGTAACCAAGCGGACTTGCAGTGACGGGGGGAGAGGCGCAGAATCCGCGCCCATCTTTTGCCCCACCTGATGGAGTCCCTATGATTGCCCTGCTCGGCATCCTGAGTATCCTGGCGCTTGCCGTCATCTGCTCTGATAATCGTCGTCGTATCCCGTTGCGAACAGTTGGTCTTGCCCTCTGTCTGCAAGTCATGTTTGCCGGTCTGGTGCTCTGGTTGCCTGCCGGTCAGCACGTGCTGAACGGGGTCAGCGAGAGCGTAAGCAGCGTGATCGGTTATGGTCAGGAGGGGATCGCCTTCCTGTTCGGTGATCTGGCCAAGTTCAAGCTGGGCTTCATCTTTGCCTTCAACGTGTTGCCGGTCATCATCTTCTTCTCTGCGGTGATCGCCATCCTCTACCACATCGGCATCATGCCGCGGGTGATCGCCCTGCTGGGTGGTGGCTTGCAGAAATTGCTGGGCACCGGCCGTGCCGAGAGCCTCTCCGCCACTGCCAACATCTTCGTCGGCATGGTGGAAGCGCCGCTGGTGGTCAAACCCTACCTCTCCAAGATGTCCGATTCCCAGTTCTTCGCTGTGATGAGCTGTGGTCTCGCCTCCGTCGCCGGTGGCACCCTGGTGGGTTATGCCAGCCTCGGGGTTGAGCTGAAATACCTGATCGCGGCAGCCTTCATGTCGGCCCCTGCCGGTCTGGCGATGGCCAAAATCCTGGTGCCGCCGGGAGCTGAAGAGGTCGATCACCATCAGGATGTAGAGATCCCCCGCGCCACCAACGTGATTGAAGCGGCGGCCGATGGTGCCATGTCTGGCCTCAATATTGCGGTGGCGGTCGGTGCCACCCTGCTGGCCTTCGTTGGTGTGATCGCCATGCTCAATGGCCTGCTCGGCTGGGCTGGCGGTCTGGTAGGGCTGGATCTGAGCTTCCAGATCATTCTGGGCTGGCTGTTTGCCCCCGTCTCCTGGCTGATCGGTGTGCCCTGGGATCAGGCACAAGCTGCTGGCGCTCTGATCGGTACCAAGATCGTGGTCAACGAGTTCGTCGCCTTTATCGGTCTGGTGCAGGATCAGACCCTGAGCGAGTCGAGCAAGGCCATCGTGACCTTCGCCCTGTGCGGCTTTGCCAACATCTCCTCCATGGCGATCCTGATCGGCGGTCTGGGCTCCATGGTGCCGGAGCGCAAATCCTTCATCGCCCGTTACGGCATGCGCGCCATTCTCTCCGGCGTGCTGGCGAACCTGATGAGCGCCTGTCTGGCCGGTCTGTTCCTCGCCCTGTAACCGCGGCGGTACGGAATAGATGTAACAAGGGCGCCCTGATGGCGCCCTTGTAATATGGATAAAATGAAGCCCCGGCTTTGGTCGGGGCTTCTTGTTGGTGCTCAGTCGACGTAGAAGGTCTGCTGGAAGCTGAGGTTCTGTTGCTGCCCACCGCCCATGATCTTGAGGGTGAACTGATAGGTATCTTCGTTGCGGTAGGGGAGGGTCGCCAGATAGTAGATGGCGTCGCCCTCTTTTACCTCCTGAAAGTTCAGGGGGCGGATGGTACCGGTCAGGTTCTTGGCCTCACCGGTGATCCCCACGGCTTGCGCCACTTTCTGCTTGTCCTGTACCGCGATATTGATGATGGCGTTGTAGCGGCTGCGCTCAAGTCCATACGCCTTGGCGACCTCTGGTGTGAGGAAGCTGGAGTTGAAGGCGTTGTAGTGCACCAACCAGGGCCCCAGCTCCTTCATCTGTTCTGCCTTGAGCGGCAGGGTCATCAGCAGTGCCAGCAGGCCACTCATCCAGGCTGTTTTCATCTGTCATCCCTCTCATATCTACGGTTGGCGCAGGCCGATGCATTCAGCCTTGCGTGTCATTCAGCAGTGCACTCACTTCTTGCGGCAACTGTTTGGGGCTGTCTATGGCAACGGTTTTGTGTCGCCCCAGCTCGCCCCGCACTATGGTTACCTGGCCCTTGGCCACTTTGAACTGCTTGGCCAGAAACTTGATCAGATGGCTGTTGGCCTGGCCATCGACGGGCGGCGCCGTGATGGCCACTTTCAGCTCTTCGCCATGCAATCCGATGATCTGATCCCGACTCGCCTTGGGCTGGATCACCAGATGCAGTACCAGTTCATCCCCTTGTTGCAGGACGGCTGGCATCAAATCATCCACCACAGCTGGCCGAACAGGTCACCCAGCAGGTAGTTGATGGCTTGCAGGCCGATAAAGGCGACCAGCACCGAGAGATCCAGTCCGCCCAGTGCCGGCAGTACGCGGCGGATAGGGGCGAGGAATGGTTCGGTCAGCTGATGCATCACGTATTCGATGGGGTTGCGGCCCTGGCTGACCCAGCTCAGGATGGCGCGGATCAGCAGTACCCAGAAGATCATCGAGCCCGCTTTCTTCAGCACGGTCAGCGCGGCAAACAGGCTGATGCTGAGCCAGTCCGCCAGCAGTACGTTCATGCTCTTGAGCAGGACCAGCTTGGCGAAGGCGATGGCCAGCGCCAGCACCACGGAGGCGAGATCGATGCCGCCCAAGCCCGGGATCACCCGGCGCAGCGGGATCACCAGCGGATTGGTTAGCTTGACCACCATCTGGCTCATCGGGTTGTAGAAGTCGGCGCGGGCCCACTGCAGCCAGACGCGCAGCAGGATCACCATCAGGTAGAGATCGAAAACGGTGTTAATCAGAAAGTAAGCAGTGTTCATCTGGGCTCCTGTTAGAAGAGGGTTTCCATTTCGGTGGCGCGAGCAACGGCCGCCTGCATGGCTTGCGCAGTCAGCGGCATCAGCCCCTGCTGCTGGAATGTCTTGATGGCTTCGGCTGTGGTGCCGCCCTTGCTGGTGACCTGCTCACGCAGGGTTTGCAGCGCCAGCTCGGGGTTCTGCTCCACCATGGCGGCTGCGCCCAGCGCGGTCTGCTGCACCAGCAGGCGTGCCTGATCGGGCGAGAAACCCATCGCTTCGGCCTCTTCGGCTATCGCCTGCATAAAGAGGAAGAAGTAGGCCGGAGCACTGCCTGCCGCGGCGATGACGCCGTTGATGCCAGATTCCTGCTCCACCCAGAGGGTCTTGCCGACCGCCTGCATCATCTGCTCGGCAAAGTCGCGATCCGCGGCGGCAATATGTTCGGGTGCATAGAGACCGGTCATGCCCAGACCCAGCAGGGCCGGGGTATTGGGCATGGTGCGGATGATGCGGTCGTGGCCACCGGCCATCTCGCCAAGGCGCGCCACCTTGATACCGGCCGCGATGGAGATGAGCAGCTTGCCCTCAAGGGAGCCCAGCTCTTCAACCAGTGCTGCCAGCATGCCGGCCATCAGCTGCGGCTTGACTGCCAGCACGATCACTTCGGCGTCTCGGGCCGCCTCGGCATTACTCTGGGTGATGCGAATGCCGTAGTCGCTCGCCAGCGCCTCCAGCTTGGGCAGACTGGGGTTGGCAGCAGTGATCTGCCCGGCGGGATAACCCGACTTGACCAGTCCGGCGATGATGCTGCGGCTCATGTTGCCCGCGCCGATAAAGGCCAGCGTTCTATGCTGCATCAGATGCTCCTGTAGCATATGGGGTCGCGGCGAGGTTGGCGCTGCCTGCACCACCTGACGCCAGAATTCGGTGTTCCATCAAACGCTCCTGTTGATGAAGTCGGGCAAGAGGCGGACGTATGGGTTATCCGCTGGCCTTGCCTATGAGTAGTCACGGGCGCCGAAGATGGCGGTGCCGACCCGCACCATGGTGCTGCCGTGGGCGATCGCCAGTTCAAGATCCTCGGTCATGCCCATCGAGAGGGTATCCACCGTGGGGTATTGTCGCGCAAGCTCGGTGAACAGAGTCTGCATGCGGGTCATTTGGGCGGCCAGTACGCGCTCGTCACTGGTGTGCTCTGGAATGGCCATCAGTCCCCGCAGCACCAGTCGCTCACTTTGAGAGACCTGCTCGGCAAGGCGGAAAATCTCTTGTTCCGACGTTCCGGATTTGCTGCTCTCTCCGCTAATATTGATTTGCAGACAAACATTTAGCGGTGCCATTGTAGTTGGGCGCTGGTTGTTGAGGCGGTCGATCAGCTTGTCCCGATCCACGCTCTGCACCCAGTCGAACCGTTCGGCGACCAGTTTGGATTTGTTCGATTGCAAAGGGCCGATAAAGTGCCACTCTATGTCGCTATATTCCGGCTGCTGGCGCAAGGTATCGATCTTGGCCGCTGCTTCCTGAGCGTAGGATTCGCCAAAGCAGCGCTGACCTGCGGCATGGGCGGCCATGATGGCCTCGACCGGCTTGGTCTTGCTCACGGCCAGCAGGCGGATCTGCTGCAGGTTGCGGCTAGCCCGTTCGGCGGCCTGGGCAATACGTTCCTTTACCTGAAACAGGTGCTGGGCAATCTGGTTCATATTTCGTTAGTGATCTTGTGATGGGAGAATGACAAGTCTATGGATATCACAGAGTTATTGGCTTTCAGTGTAAAGCATAAAGCCTCGGATCTACACCTCTCGGCCGGGGTTCCCCCGATGATCAGGGTTGATGGTGAGGTTCGCAAGATCAATTTGCCCGCCCTGGAACACCGGGAAGTGCATGCCCTCATTTACGACATCATGAACGACCATCAGCGCAAGGAGCTGGAGGAGAACTTCGAGGTCGATTTCTCGTTCGAGGTGCCCAATCTGGCCCGTTTCCGGGTCAACGCCTTCCAGCAGGCGCGCGGCTCGGGCGCGGTATTTCGTACTATCCCCAGCACTGTGCTGAGCCTCGAGGATCTCGATGCGCCGGAGATCTTCCGCAAGATCGCCGAGTTCCCGCGGGGTCTGGTACTGGTGACCGGCCCGACCGGTTCGGGTAAATCGACCACCCTGGCGGCCATGGTCAACTACATCAACGAGAACTTCCATCACCACATCCTCACCATCGAGGACCCCATCGAATTCGTCCACGAGAACAAGCGCTGCTTGGTGAACCAGCGGGAAGTACACCGTGATACCAAGAGCTTCAGCAACGCCCTGCGCTCGGCCCTGCGGGAAGACCCGGACATCATTCTGGTGGGCGAGATGCGCGACCTTGAGACCATTCGTCTGGCCATGACTGCCGCCGAAACCGGGCACCTGGTGTTTGGCACCCTGCACACCTCGTCGGCGGCCAAGACCATCGACCGTATCATCGACGTCTTCCCCGGCGCGGAGAAGGACATGGTACGCTCCATGCTCTCCGAATCCCTGCGGGCGGTTATCTCCCAGACCCTGCTCAAGCGCATTGGTGGCGGTCGGGTGGCAGCTCACGAGATCATGATGGGCATTCCGGCGGTGCGTAACCTCATTCGGGAGGACAAGATTGCCCAGCTTTACTCGGTGATCCAGACCGGGATGACCCACGGCATGCAGACCATGGATCAGAGCCTCAAGCAGCTGGTGAGTCGTGGCGTGGTGGCATCCCTCGATGCCAAGGCCAAGGCCGTTGATCCCAACAGCATTTAAGCGACTTGTACCCAGGGAGGGATAAATGATGAATCTGGATGATCTGCTGAGCCAGCTGGTCGAGCGAAAGGGATCGGATCTGTTTGTGACGGTGGGATCGCCGCCCATTCTCAAGGTAAATGGCCATCTGGTGTCGCTGGGGGGAGACGCGCTCGACAAGAAAGGGGCGCTGACGCTGGTCAGGGATACCCTCAGCAGCGATCACTTCGAGCGCTATGTCCGCACCAAGGAGGCCAACTACGCGATCTATCGCGAAGCGCTTGGCCGTTTTCGGGTCAGTGCCTTCTGGCAGCAGGAGCTGCCCGGCATGGTGGTGCGGCGTATCGAGACCCGCATTCCCACCTTTGAAGATCTGCAGCTACCCAAGATCCTGCAAGAGGTGGCGATGGCCAAGCGGGGACTGGTGCTGTTTGTCGGCGCCACCGGGGCGGGCAAATCGACTACCCAGGCGGCGATGATCGGCTATCGCAACCAGCATGCCGATGGTCACATTCTGACGGTGGAAGACCCGGTGGAGTTCGTTCATCAGCATGGTCGCAGTCTGGTGACCCAGCGAGAGGTGGGGATCGACACCGAGTCGTTCGATGTAGCGCTAAAAAGCTCGCTGCGTCAGGCGCCAGACGTGATCCTGATCGGCGAAATCCGAAGTCAGGAGACCATGGAGTTTGCCCTGCAGTTTGCCGAGACGGGACACCTTTGTCTCGCCACTTTGCATGCCAACAATGCCAACCAGGCGCTGGATCGTATCCTCCATCTGGTGCCGCAAGAGAAACACCGCCAATTCCTGTTCGATCTCTCTTTCAACCTCAAGGCCATCGTCGCCCAGCAGCTGGTGCCGAGTATGGATGGCAAGCGGCGCTGCGCCGCGTTCGAGATACTGCTCAATACCCCGCTCATCACCGACATTATTCGCAAGGGAGAGATGCATCGCCTCAAGGAGGTGATGACCAAGTCCACCGAGCTGGGTATGCAGACCTTCGATCAGGCGCTTTTCAGCCTGTTCTGCGCCGGCCAGATTGGCTACAGTGAGGCACTCGCCCACGCCGACTCGGCCAACGACCTGCGACTGCTGATCAAGCTCTCCGGTCGCGAGCGGCTCGGTACCGGCACGCTGGACAATGTGACGCTGGATGAATGAATCATGGGGCCGCTCTGCCGTTCGGCCCCTTGCCATAAAGGAACGTTATGCTGATTGTGGTTTCCCCGGCCAAGACGCTGGATTACGAGTCACCGGTGGTGACACCCCGTTTCACCCAACCCGAGCTGCTGGATCACTCCGCCGAACTGATTAGCCGGGCCCGCCAACTGAGCCCGGACCAGATCGCCACACTGATGAAGATCAGCGACAAGCTGGCCGGTCTCAATGCCGCCCGGTTTGCCGAGTGGCAGCCAGATTTCACCACCGCCAACGCCCGTCAGGCACTGCTGGCTTTCAAGGGGGATGTCTACACCGGTTTGGCGGTAGAGGATTTCAGCGAGGCCGATTTTGACTTCGCTCAGGCACACCTGCGGATGCTCTCCGGCCTCTACGGCGTGCTTCGCCCCCTCGATCTGATGATGCCCTATCGGCTGGAGATGGGGACCAAACTCGACAATAGTCGCGGCAAGGATCTTTACCAGTTCTGGGGGGAGGTGATCACTCACCATCTCAACGACGCGCTGGCTGCGCAGGGGGATGAAGTGCTGATCAATCTGGCCTCCGACGAGTATTTCAAGTCGGTACGGCCCAAGAGCCTGAAAGGGCGGATTGTCACACCGGTGTTCAAGGATGAGAAGAACGGCCAGTTCAAGATCATCAGCTTCTACGCCAAGAAGGCGCGCGGCATGATGGCTCGCCACATCATCAAGTACCGTCTGACCGAGGTGGAGCAGCTGACCGGTTTCAACGCCGAGGGCTACTACTTCGTGCCGGGAGAGTCGGACGCCAATACCCTGATGTTTAAACGCGCCGAAAATTAATTACAAAAAGAGGGAACCAATCTTTCGACCCGTGGGTCTGAATATGTGAATCCTCTGTTGTAAGCACTTTTTATTCGCCGACGTTTGATACGTCGGCTTTTTTATTGCCGTTTTTATTGTCCATCGATTGCCTTCGCCGGGACTATGTGGTTCAGATAGACTCAAGACAGGGAGCGAGTCGTTGTGAGGTGAATATGGAACAGAAAAATGCCATTCGGCAGGTTGCCGTCCCTTGGGCTCCGTCCCGCCAGCTACCGCCCGGTCTGGTTGTGGCCGAGCTGCATCAGGATCTCTGGAGCGACTCTCTGACCATCATGCTGGGGCGGGCACGCAGCATCGATCTGCCCCCGCAAATCCTCTGCCGGGTCTATTTTCGCCATATCTACGCCCTGCGGGTTATCGAAGATTGCGATCTGGCCGAGGGGAAGGATAGTCATGCCATCGAAGAGCAGATCCAGCTCATCACCCCATCCCGTTTTGCCAGCTGGTTTCATCAGGAGTCGGACGGTCTGCATCTGGATGAAGATCTGCAGCACTATCGCATCTCGACCTGGGATTATTGCGCCGATGTGCTGACCTCCTCGGCGCCGGAACTGCAGTTCCTGCCCCAGAGCGATTAGCCAGCTGTTACGTCAGAGGCGAAGGATGATCCTTCGCCTCTTGGTTTTTAGGCTGGTGCAGATTTTGTGGCGTTCAGGCCATTCAGCTTGGGTCGTGGCCTGTTGTGTCGGCACAAAAAAAGCGCCTCAGAGGAGGCGCGGGGAAAAAGACAGATTGGAAGCGTCACATGGGTGCTACTTGAATCAGCGAATGAGCCGTGCCATTCAAGTATGGACCCATCATGCCAAGCTCAATCTGAAGTAGTTCTGAGGCGATTCTTCATTTTCTGTTCATCTTGTCAGCAAAGCGAGGCTACTGGCTGAAAGCCTTTTCATTTTGGCCACGATATTGTCCCGTTCCTCTCCGGGGCGGTCATCGTCTCATGGGGCCAGCTCGAATGCTGTGCCTGCCTGTTCCAGTGCCAGCAACCAGCGCTTGATGGGAATGCCGCCAGCATAGCCGGTCAGCTCCCCGCTGCGACCGATCACCCGATGGCAGGGCACTATGATGCTCAGCGGATTGCGCCCATTGGCAGCGCCCACAGCCCGCACCGCCTTGGGATTGCCTATCGCCTGGGCAATCTCGAGATAGCTCACGGTCTCGCCATAGGGGATATCGCACAAAGCGTTCCATACCGTTTGCTGAAACGGGGTGCCCTTCGCTGCCATGGGCAGATCGAACTGCTGCAACTTTCCGGTGAAATAGGCGGTGAACTGGGCAAGATAGGGCGCCAGCGCCTTGTCATCCCGTTGCCAGTCAGCTTGCGGCATGACTGGTCGCTCCCCGTGCATGAACTCCACGTGGCGCAGTCCATCCTGATCGATGGCGACCAGCAGGGGGCCGCGGGCGCTGTCGCAAAAACTGTATCTCATCGGCTGACATCCTTTGGGGGTTGGCTCAGTCCAGAACTGGTTTGCCGCGGGCGGACTTGATATCCCCCTTGCGCTTTTTGGCATCGACCCGTTTGCGCTGGGAGCTGCGGGTCGGCTTGGTGGCATGGCGAGCCTTGGGGCGCCAGGCTGCTTTCTTCAGCAACTCCACCAGACGGCTCATCGCCTCCTTGCGATTCATGTCCTGGCTGCGATGGCTCTCGACCCGGATCAGGATAAAGCCATCGTGTACCCGGCTATCGCTCAGCTTGTCGAGACCCTCCTTGTAGAGGGGCGTCAGGCTGGGAGAGTTGCGGTAATCGAAGCGCAACCAGACGGCGGAGTCGGTCTTGTTGACGTGCTGTCCGCCGTTGCCCTGTGCCCGCATGGTCTGAAATTGCAGCTCATGCCAGGGAATCGTGACGCTGTTGGAGATAACTAACATGCTGTTTTGCTCTTGTTTGGTGCATACCCGCTGACCGCTGCAGCATGGTGCCTCATTATGGGGCGTGCTGGCCGGTTATGGGGATGTGCCTGACGAATGGCGCAGGCATTAAACTCTATCTATATGAAATAAAACAATAAAAATACTTGGCACAAGAATTGAAACCCGATTCATGACACACCATGGATTGGGAGCAACCAGATGAAGCTGATTAGTGCGATTATCAAACCGTTCAAGTTGGACGATGTCCGCGAGGCTATTGCCAACCTGGGGGTGGAAGGGCTGACCGTGTCCGAGGTCAAGGGATTTGGCCGCCAGAAGGGACACACCGAATTATACCGGGGAGCCGAGTATCAAGTCGACTTCCTGCCGAAGGTGAAGCTGGAGATTGCTACCGCCGATGATAACGTGGAAGGGGTGATCGAGGCGATCTGCAAGGCGGCCTATACCGGCAAGATCGGCGACGGCAAGATTTTTGTCTACGACTTGCTGCAAGCGGTGCGCATCCGCACCGGCGAGAGTGACGACGAGGCGCTGTGATGAACCGCATCCGTGACGTACAGATTTGTTGACCTCCCGATGTCGGGAATTCCCGATGGCGTGAGCTCTTATTGAAGCCTGATCAACACAACGTTTTGCTCAGAAGAGGCCAGATGGGATTCCATCCGGCCCTTTTCATTTATGGGCGATTAAATATGTGATGTGGCGACGGCGAGCTTTCTTGATCCGCTTATAAGATGTATGCAGAATGCAAACGGAAATCGTTATCACTCTGTATAGCTAATCAAGGAATGGATGATGAAAATGAAGATGTTGGCACTGGCTTTCTCTGCGTTGGCAGCTCAGTCGGCATTGGCGGCCGGGGAAGTGAATGTCTACTCCAACCGGCAGGATGAGCTTATCAAGCCCATCATCCAGCAGTTCGAGAAGGAATCTGGCATCAAGGTGAACGTGGTGTTCGCCAAAGAGGGATTGAACGAGCGTCTGGAGCGGGAAGGCAAGCTCTCTCCGGCCGACCTGATGCTGACTGTCGATATCAGCCGTCTGACCGATCTGGTGGACAAGGGGCTGGTGCAGCCGGTAGACAGCAAGATCCTGCAGGAGAACATCCCCGCCATCTATCGTGATCCGGAGAATCGCTGGTTCGCCCTGACCACCCGGGTTCGCGCCATCTACTCCAGCAAGGAGCGCCTCGGCAAGCTCGATACCATCAGCTACGAAGATCTGGCCAAACCGGAATTCAAAGGGAAAATCTGCACCCGCAGCGGCAAGCATGAGTACAATGTGGCGCTGGTCTCCTCCATGATTGCCCATCACGGCATGGCCGAGACCAAAACTTGGCTGGAAGGGGTCAAGGCCAACCTGGCGCGCAAGCCGCAGGGCAACGACCGGGATCAGGTCAAGGCGATCAAGGATGGTATCTGTGACGTGTCACTCGGCAACAGCTACTATCTGGGCGCCATGTTGAAAGATCCTGCGCAGAAGTCCTGGGCGGATGCGGTCTATATCAACTTCCCGAACCAGGCTGACCGCGGTGCCCACGTCAACGTGAGCGGCGTGGCCATGACCAAGTATGCCAAGAACAAGGCCGAGGCCCAGAAGCTGATGGAGTTTCTGGCTGGTGACACCGCCCAGCACATGTATGCGGATGTGAACGCCGAATATCCGGTCAAGGCCGGAGTCGAGCCTTCCGCCATGGTCAAGTCCTGGGGCAGTTTCAAGTCTGACGCGTTACCGGTCAGCGATTACGCCAAGCACCGCAAGGACGCCTTGCAGTTGCTGGATGAAGTGAAGTTCGATTTGTAATCAGATGGGGCCAACGGCCCCATCAACATCTGTGGTCTCATGAAAAATTTTGGATGGATGACCGGCAGCTGGGCCACCGCCCTGCTGCTGGCTTTGCCGGTGCTCGCTCTCGTCTTCTCTGCCTTCTCGGCTGAGGGAGAGCTGTTTCGCCACCTCGCCGATACCGTGCTGCTCGACTATCTGGCCAATACCCTAGGGCTGGTGGTTGGCGTGGTGCTGCTCAGCCTGCTGTTTGGTGTGCCAACCGCCTGGTTGGTGGCCATGTGTCAGGTGCCGGGGCGTCGTACCCTGCAGTGGGCCTTGATGCTGCCGATGGCGATGCCCTCCTATATCGTCGCCTACGTCTATACCGACCTGCTCGACTACTCGGGCCCGTTGCAGGCCGGGTTGCGAGCACTCTTTGGCTGGAACAGTCCGGCCGATTACTGGTTTCCTGCCATTCGCTCCCTTGGCGGCGCCGCCTGGGTGCTGGCGCTGGTGCTGTTCCCCTATGTCTATTTGCTGACTCGAGCCTCCTTTCTCGAGCAGTCAGTCAGCCTGATCCACTCCAGCCGCCTGCTCGGCTGTACCCCGTGGCAGAGCTTTCGTCGCCTCAGTCTGCCGCTGGCGCGCCCCGCCATCATGGTGGCGGTATCGCTGGTGGCCATGGAGACGCTGGCAGATTTTGCCACCGTCCACTTCTTTGCCATCAACACCCTGACCACGGCGGTCTATGACACCTGGCTCGGCTATGGCAGTCTGGCCACCGCGGCGAAACTCTCCTGCCTGATGTTGCTGGCTGTGGTGCTGTTGATCGCGCTGGAGCGCCGCTCGCGCAGTCGGCAGCAGGTGTTCCAGAAGTCCATGGGCCATGAGCAGCCGCTGCGCTATCCGCTTAAGGGGATGAGCCGCTGGTTGGCGGGTCTCTGGTGCTGGGGGCTGGTGCTGGCCGGTTTCGCTCTGCCGTGCATCATCCTGCTCGATTACGGCGTGCGCTACTTCGAGTTGTCGTGGACGCCGGAGTTTGTCCGCTTTGCCGGAAACAGCTTGGCTATCTCGGCGCTAACCGCCCTGCTGGCGATGGGCATCGCCCTGCTGCTCGGCTTCTTCCGCCGCCTCGATGGCGGTATAAAGAGTCTGTTGCCCCTGCGCATCGCCGCCATGGGTTACGCCATGCCGGGCACCGTGCTCGCCATCGGGGTGCTGGTGCCGCTCACCGCCCTCGACTTTGCCATCAACGATCTGGCCGAGTGGCTCGGGCGTCAGGGGCCGGGC
This sequence comes from Aeromonas sp. 604282, assembly GCF_049170575.1. Classification (NCBI taxonomy): domain Bacteria; kingdom Pseudomonadati; phylum Pseudomonadota; class Gammaproteobacteria; order Aeromonadales; family Aeromonadaceae; genus Aeromonas; species Aeromonas sp. 604282. The sequence continues at coordinate 89,650 of NZ_JAAKMV010000007.1, forward strand.
TTGCTGCTGACCGGCACCATTACCGCCATCGTGTTCGGCTATTTGGTGCGCTTCGTGGCCATCGCCATCGGCTCGGTGGAGAGCAGCATGGGCAAGATCTCCCCCAGTCTCGACATGGCAGCCCGCTCCTTGGGGCAGGGGGATGGCGGCATGCTGCGGCGGGTCCATCTGCCGCTGGTGCGCCGAGGTCTGTTTGCCGGTGCCATGCTGGTATTCATCGAATCCATGAAGGAGCTGCCCGCCGCCCTGCTGCTGCGGCCGTTCAACTTCGATACTCTGGCGACCCACGTCTACCAATTCGTCTCGGACGAGATGCTGGAGCGCGGCGCGCTGGGGGCCATCGTCATCGTGCTGGTGGGGCTGTTGCCGCTGATCTGGGTCAACCGCAGTCTGGACAGTCCGGGCCACTGAGTCGCCACGTCGGCCAATGAAATTGCATGCGGTGCGCTGAACCAAAAGGCTGCGCGCCGCCAGAAACGAGAGGAAGTCAGCCTTGTCCTGTTTGCAGGTTGAAAATGTCAGCTGCCGTTACAACGGCCGCAATGTGCTGGAACAGCTCTCCCTGACGGTGGCAGACAACGAGATCGTCTGCCTGCTGGGAGCCAGTGGCTGCGGCAAAACCACGCTGCTCAAGGCCATCGCCGGGCTGCTGCCGCTGGCCGATGGCTCGATTCGCCTCGGCGATACCCTGCTCGACGGGCCGGGTGCCAGCGTGCCGCCCGAGGCGCGCAACATCGGCATGATCTTTCAGGATTACGCCCTCTTCCCCCACCTGACGGTGGCCGACAACGTCGGTTTCGGTCTGACCAAATTCGATCGCCGCGCCCGCCAGCAGCAGGTTGACGAGGCGTTGGCGCTGGTCAATCTGCAGGGGCTGGGGGATCGTTATCCGCACCAGCTCTCCGGCGGCCAGCAGCAGCGGGTGGCCATCGCCCGGGCGCTGGTGTGCAAGCCACGGCTGATGCTGCTGGATGAGCCCTTCTCCAACATCGATACCCAGGTGCGGATGAAGTTGATCCTCGAGATCCGCGCCCTGCTCAAGCAGCAGGGGATCGGCGCTATCTTCGTCAGCCACAGCAAGGAAGAGGCGTTCGCCTTCGCCGATCGGCTGGCGCTGTTTCGCGCTGGTCACATCGAACAGGTGGGCCAGCCGGAGCAGCTCTATCGCCGTCCGCAAAACCGCTTCGTGGCGGAGTTTCTCGGTGGGGTCAACTATCTGGCTGCCGAGGTGGTGGACAGCCACTGCGTGCAGACGGCGCTCGGGGTCATTTGTGGCAGTGAGCCTCATGGCCGGGCGGTGGGTGAGCAGTTGCAGCTGATGCTCCGCCCCCAGCAACTGCTGCTGGAGAGCGCCGCAGATGGCGAGCTTAAGGTGGTGGAGCAGCAGTTCCTCGGTCACCACTGCCGGGTGCTGTTCGAGTGTGGCGATCTGCAACTGGAGGCGAGCATTGGCGAGCCCCTTGATGGGATGCGGGCACGGATCAAGGTTGCCCCCCATGGGTTGGTGTTATTTGCCCCTTTGCCCTGAACGCGTGATATCGTCGTGAAATCAAAGAACTGGATCCACTCTGGTTTATAATCGCGCAACGCAAATAGCCCGTAACGCTAACGCCTATTCAGGGGAGAGATATATGAAAGCCCAAGCCGGGATCTGCGCAGAGCCGAATCTGCACGCCCTCTATCTGATGTTCAATCGTACCGGCGATGCCGCCGAACTGGTCGGCCGTCTGGCCAAACTGCCCGCCTTGTGGCAGGCGGTCGCCGCCGATTTCCCTGATGCCGGTTTCAGCGGTCTGGTTGCTGTTGGCTCCGACGCTTGGGATGGTCTCTACCCTGCCGCCCGTCCACCCCAGTTCCGCAGCTTTATGGCGCAATCCGCCAATGGTCAGGAAGCGCCCAACACCCCGTTTGATCTCTTTATCCAGCTGCGCGCCGATCGGGTGGATGTGCTGCACCACGCAGGTCACCGTGTGATGGCACTGCTGGCCGGACTGGTAGAGCTGGCCGAAGAGGTGCGCGGTTTCCGCAATCTGGATTTCCGTGACCTGACCGGTTTCGTTGATGGCACCGAGAACCCGCAGGATGAACACCGTGCCGAAGTGGCGTTGCTGGCCGATGGCGAGTTTGCCGGTGGCTCCTATATTCACGTCCAGCGCTGGGTCCACGCCATGAGCGACTGGGAGAAGCTGGCGCAGAAAGAGCAGGAAGACATTATCGGTCGCACCAAGCCCGACAACATCGAGTATGAATCTGCCGCCAAACCGCTGACCGCCCACATCAAGCGGGTCAATCTCAAGACTCCGAAGGGAGAGTCCATGGAGATCCTGCGCCAGAGCATGCCCTGGGGCACCATGACCGAGCAGGGGCTCTACTTCATCTCCTGCTGCCGCACACCGCAGCACTTCAACGCCATGCTGGCCAGCATGTACAAGGGGGAGGGCAGCCACTTCGACCATCTGCTGCGCTTCACCAAGGCGGTGACCGGCGCGGCTTTCTTCGCCCCATCGGAGGGTTTTCTGATGGCGCAGGGTAAATAAGCCCGCCTGACGAAGACTCAGAAAACAAAAATCCCGGCCAAGGCCGGGATTTTTCGTTCTTGCGTGACCGCGATGACGCGGTGGCGGCCATTACGGCGTCTGTTCGAACAGCTCGAGGGCGGAGAGGTAGAGCTCTTCGATATCGGTATCGCTGGTCGGGGTGATGAAGATGGTGTCATCACCGGCGATGGTGCCGAGGATCCCCTCTGCCTTGCCAAGGGAGTCGAGCAGGCGGGCGATCAGCTGGGCTGCGCCCGGGCTGGTGTGGATCACCACCAGTGCGCCGTTGTGATCGACGTCCAGTACCAGATTCTTGAGCGGGCTGGAGGTGGTGGGCACGCCCAGTTCCACCGGCAGGCAGTAGACCATCTCCATCTTGGCATTGCGAGTGCGAACGGCGCCGAAGCGGCTCAGCATGCGCGATACCTTGGACTGGTTGATGTTCTCGAAGCCCAGCTCTTGCAGGGCGGTGACTATTTCTGCCTGGGAGCCAAAGCGCTCTTCTTTCAGCAAGGCTTTAAAGGCCTTGGCCAGTTTTTCTTGCTTGTCGTTGTGTTTCATCTTGGTCTCACGAATGAGGAGGTGTGGCGGCCTGTGCGATACAGGCGGCAGATACGAACAGCGGGGCCATTTTGCATTCATATGCCATTTTTTGCAAGGAAGCGGCGCTTGTTCTGCATATTGATTCAAAAATGGCTTGCATCAACCTTTATTAGGGATAGAATCGGGATGAAATTTTGAAAACTTATTCAATTGGGCTGTATGGGTATTGAATTAATAGGTATCGAGAAGTCCTGGCACAAGGTGCCGGTTCTGCAACAGGTCAGCTTTCGGACATCCCCCGGTGAAACCTTGGTGTTGCTGGGCCCGAGCGGTGCTGGCAAGAGTTCCCTGCTACGGATGATGAACCTGCTGGATACCCCGGATGCGGGTGTTCTGCGGATTGGAGAAAGTGAATTTTCTTTCCCGAACTCCCTCTCTGCTGCCGAATTCAACCGCCAGTCCCAACTGCTGCGCCGCAAGGTGGGGATGGTGTTCCAGCAGTACAATCTCTGGCCACATCTCACTGTGATGGAGAATCTGATTGAAGCGCCGGTCAAGGTGCTCGGCATGAGCAAGGAGGCCGCCATCGAGAAGGGGGCCTATCTGCTGGCCCAGCTGCAACTGGCCGACAAGCGCGATGCCTGGCCTGCCCGTCTCTCCGGCGGTCAGCAGCAGCGGGTGGCCATTGCCCGTACCCTGATGATGGACCCGGAAGTGCTGCTGTTTGACGAGCCGACAGCTGCCCTCGATCCCGAGATCACCAAGGAGGTGGCCGAGATCATCCGCAACCTGAGCCAGACCGGCATTACCCAGGTGGTGGTGACCCACGAGGTCGACTTTGCCCGCAAGGTGGCCAGTCAGGTGATTTATCTGGAGAAGGGGCGGATCATCGAATCCGGCACCGCTGCCATTTTCCAATCCCCGCAAACCAGCCGGTTTGCCGAATTCTTGATGCATTGATATTGAATCGATAAGGAAGCTGTCATGAAAAAGAGTCTGTTGTTGGTTGCTGCCATGGGCCTGTTGAGTACCTCCGTCATGGCCAAAGAGATCAAGTTCGCCACCGAGGCCACCTACGCACCGTTCGAATACCTGGATGACAAGAACGAGTTTCAGGGTTTTGACATCGATCTGGCGCGCGCCATCTGCGAGCAGGCCAAGCTGGAGTGCAGCTTCCACAACCAGGCCTTTGACAGCCTGATCCCCAGCCTGAAATTCCGTCGCTACGATGCTGCCATCGCCGCCATGGACGTAACCCCTGAGCGCTCCGCGCAGGTCGATTTCTCTGACATCTACTACGAGAACTCGGCAGTATTCGTCGCCAAGAAAGGGGCCTTCAAGGGGCCGGAAGAGATGGTTGACAAGACAGTCGGCGTGCAGAACGGTACCTCTCACCAGTCCTATCTGGTGGATAACTGGGTGAGCAAGGGCCTGCTGACCGTGCCGTACGCCAGCTACCAGAGCGCCTTCCTCGACATGATGAATGGCCGTACCGACGGTGTGTTTGCTGATACCGCCGTTGCTGCCGATTGGCTGAAGCAGCACAAGGAGTATGCGGTGGTGGGTGCGCCAGTGACCGATGCCAAGTACTTCGGTACCGGCTTTGGCATCGCGGTCGCCAAGGGCAATCAGGAGCTGCTGACCCAGCTGAACAAGGGGCTGGCCGAGATCAAGGCCAACGGCACCTATCAGAAAATCTTCGACAAATACTTCGCGCAGTAAGCCATGTTGAGCCTGTTGTTGGATGCAGCCTGGATGACCCTCGGGCTGGCCTTGGCATCACTGGTCGGGGGCATGGTATTGGCACTGGCGTTCAGTGCCGCCGAGCTCAGCAAGAAGCGTGCGCTGGTGTGGCCGGTGGCCACCCTGACCACGCTGATCCGTGGCCTGCCCGAGTTGTTGGTGGTGCTGTTCATCTACTTCGGCTCGACCCAGGTGCTGTTCCTCATCACTGGCGAGTATGTGGAGTTCAGCCCGTTCGCCTGTGGCGTGCTGGCGCTCTCCCTGCTGTTCGCCAGCTATGCGACCCAGACCCTGCGGGCGGCGCTCAATGCGGTGCCTTCAGGTCAACGGCTGGCGGCGCTGGCGCTGGGGTTGAGCAAGAGCCACATCTTCTTTCGCATCGTGTTGCCGCAGGCGTGGCGTCACGCCTTGCCGGGCCTCGGCAACCAGTGGTTGGTATTGCTGAAAGATACCGCGCTGGTGTCGCTTATCGGGGTGAACGAGATGATGCGTCAGGCGCAGATGGCCTCGGCCAGTACCTATGAACCTTTTACCTGGTATGCCGCCGCGGCCCTCATCTATCTGGCTATCAGTCTGGTTAGCGAGTACGGCCTCGGGCTGGCTGCCCGCTACACCCGCCGCTACGGAGGCTAACTGATGCAAGAGTATCTCGTTACGTTGCTGGGCGGTCTTGTCACCACGCTGGAGCTGACCTTGTTCAGCCTGCTGCTGGGGATTGTGCTGGCGGCCCTGATGACCTGGGTGCTGGAGCTGCGCCTGCCGGTGGCGACCCAGCTGGTGCAGCTGTGGGTGCTGCTCTTTACCGGTACGCCGCTGCTCATTCAGATCTTCCTGATTTACTACGGACCGGGCCAGTTCGAGTGGCTGAAAGCCAGCCCGCTCTGGCCGCTGCTCAAGCAGCCCTGGTTCTGCGCCGTGCTGGCGCTGGGTCTCAACACGGCGGCCTACTCCACCCGATTGTTCAAGGGGGCGCTCGATGCCATCCCGGCCGGTGAGGTGGAGGCGTGCCGGGCGCTTGGTTTTAACGGCCGCCAGACCTTGTGGATGAAGGTGCGCCACGCCGCCCGTCATCTGGTGCCTGCCTACTCCAACGAGGTGATCCTGGTGCTCAAGGGGAGCTCCCTCGCCAGTACTATCACCATCATGGACATCATGGGGCTGGCGCAGAGGTTGAACGCCCAGACCTACGATACCCTGGCGGTGTTCGGGGTGGCAGGCGGGCTTTATCTGGCGATGAACGGATTGTTAACAATTGGTTTTCGCTGGTGTGAAAAACGGGCGCTGGCATTCCAATCCTGAGACCTTCAAATCTACCTCTTTCTGGTAAGGAGAAGTGCAGAAAAACTGTGCTTCTCCTCCAACTTTTTGTATTTCCCTCCAATTTTTGCTCCCGCATGTTTCGTGGCTCACAGAACCCGTGACTGCAACTGTTATCAGATTGTTTTTTATGGGGGGATCCATTAAGGTTGGGCGCACAACAACAAACAACCTTAAACCTACGCTTAAACATGGAGTTGATCATGAAAGTTGCCGTTCTGGGTGCCGCTGGTGGCATCGGTCAAGCCCTCGCTCTGCTGTTGAAAAACCGTCTGCCGGCTGGCTCCGAGCTGAGCCTGTATGACATCGCCCCGGTCACCCCGGGTGTGGCCGTTGACCTCAGTCATATTCCTACCGACGTCGCCATCAAGGGCTTCTGCGGTGAAGATCCGACTCCTGCGCTGGTTGGGGCCGATGTGGTGCTGATCTCCGCCGGTGTGGCACGCAAGCCGGGGATGGATCGCTCCGACCTGTTTAATATCAACGCCGGTATCGTCAAGAATCTGGTCGAGAAGTGCGCGGCCACTTGCCCGAAAGCACTGATCGGCATCATCACCAACCCGGTCAACACCACTGTAGCCATCGCCGCCGAAGTGCTGAAGAAAGCCGGTGTCTATGACAAGCGTCGTCTGTTTGGTGTCACCACTCTGGACGTGATCCGCGCCGAGACCTTCGTGGCCGCTGCCAAAGGGTTGAACATCGACAAAGTACGCGTCAACGTGATCGGTGGTCACAGTGGCGTCACCATCCTGCCGCTGCTCTCCCAGATTGAAGGTGCCTCCTTCACTGCTGAAGAAGTGGCAGCCATGACCAAGCGCATCCAGAATGCCGGTACCGAAGTGGTGGAAGCCAAAGCCGGTGGCGGTTCTGCGACCCTTTCCATGGGTCAGGCGGCTTGCCGTTTCGGTCTCTCCCTTATCAAGGGTCTGCAGGGCGAAGCCAACGTTGTCGAGTGCGCCTACGTGGAAGGCAACGGCGAGCACGCCACCTTCTTCGCGCAGCCGGTACTGCTGGGCAAGAATGGCGTCGAGACCGTACTGGATTACGGCAAGCTGAGCGCGTTCGAGCAGGAAGCGATGGAAGGCATGCTGGCTACCCTGAAAGCCGATATCCAGCTGGGCGTCGATTTCGTCAAGTAAGCGGGTCAACCGTGCCAACAAGGGAGCTTCGGCTCCCTTTTGTATTGATGAGATCCGCCCGGCAGGCTAAGGGGATGGGGCTTGGTGCCGATAACAGAGTGCAGCAGGAGATCCTTATGATGAAACCCCTTACCCTTCTCGTTCTTGTCGGTGCATTCACCGCGCCCCTCTATGGTGCCGAGGCGGTATCGGCTGCCGTATCGAGCGATGCGCCTGCAGCAAGTGCATCGGCACCGACAGCAAGCAGTGCTGCGGTGTCAACGGCCCCTGTCTCTGCTGCTACGCCAGCGCCCTCTGAGGCAGTCCCCGTCTTGCTCCCGGCCGAGCCGGTCACACCCGTTGCCAGCAGTGGCGAGGGGGCCGCGCCGCTGCCAAAACCGGCGGAGCCTGCCGCTGTGGTTGCGCCTCCCGCACCTCTGGCCGCTGGCGAGTTGCAGGCGGTGCCGCTCTATCGTCAGGACGAGCTGCTCAACTGGATTGAGCAGGGGCGCCACCTCATTCAGGTGAAGCAGGATCGTTGTCAGCTGACTCAGGATATCGAAGCGCGCGCCTCGGTGATGAAGATCCCGGCCTATCAATTCCTCTGGGGGGATATGCTGGCGTGGGGTGTCTGTACCAAACCCAATGCCGAGATCGGGGTGCAATATATGTGGGAGGCGGCCAATCAGGGGTTGGCGCCAGCGCTGGAGCAGCTGGGCCGCTACTACTGGAAAGGAACTTTGGTGCAGAAGGATTTGGTACGAGCCGAGACCCTGATGCGTGAGGCGGCCAGCCTCGGTTTTCTGCGGGCCCGCATCGAGTGGGTCGAGATGCTGTTGCAGGGGATGGGCAGTCCGCTCGATTATGAGGACGCCTATCGCTGGCTCCATGGCTCCGTCATCGGTGACAAGGCGCTACACCAGAAGGCGGCTAGTCTGCTCAACCGTCTTGGCAACCGGATGCCGGCCAACGTGGTGGCCCGCGCCAAGGCGATGCACTGATCCAAAAAAATGACCCACAGGTCTGCACCTGTGGGTCCGGTTTCAGCCGCCGTGCCATGACAGGCCGGAACCTCCCTCTGTTATATGGCTGCCCGCGCCTTAGAGATCTTGGTGGGGGCCAAAAACTTCGTAATGGAGCTGCCCCGTTGGTACCCCAGCAGCCAGCAGCTGCCGCTTGATCTCTTGCATGAAGCTGACAGGGCCACAGAAGTAGTAGTGGGCCTCTGGCGTGATGCGCTCCTTCACGGCCGTCAGATCCATGGTGCCGGCCAGGTCGTAATCTTCACCCTGTACATCGCTGGCCTCCGGCTCCCGATACCAGACCCGGCTCAGCAAGTTGGGATGCTGGCGGGATTTTTGCTGAGTATCCTCCCGGAAGGCGTGTACAGCGCCCTGTTCGCAGGCGTGCAGCCAGGTGATCTCGGCCTGATGAGCACTCTCCAGCAACTGGTTGAGCATGCTCATCATCGGCGTCACGCCGACACCGGCTGAGAGCAGTACCACCGGGGTCTGGCTGTCGGCTTTCAGGTAGAAATCGCCAGTGGGGGGCATCACCTCGATCTTGTCACCCGCCTGCAGATGATCGTGGAGCAGGTTGGAGACCTGACCCTGTGGCTCACGCTTGACGCTAATGCGGTAATCCTGCCCGTTGGGGGCATCGGAGAGGGAGTACTGGCGGATTTCCTGATATTCCAGTTCGGGGTGAACCAGCTTGATGCTGAGGTATTGGCCCGGTTTGAAGGTCAGTACCGGCTTGCCATCTTCCGGCGCCAGCAGGAAGGAGGTGATGAGGTCGCTCTCGTCTCGCTTCTCCTTGATGATGAAGGTGCGGGTACCTTGCCAGCCGCCATCCTGATTGGCCTTCTCCTGATAGATCTCCCGCTCGCGGCCGATGAAGATGTCCGCCAGCACGCCATATGCCTTGCCCCATGCCGCCAGCACCTCGTCGGTGACCGCACTTCCGCCCAATTCTTTGAGCGTGGCCAAGAGATGACTACCTACAATGTGATATTGTTCCGGCTGGATCAGGAATCCGGTATGTTTGTGCGCAATCCGCTCGACCGCACCGGCGAGCGCTCCCAGATTGTCGATATTCTTTGCATACGCGGCGACTGCATTGAACAGGGCCAGCGGCTGGCCGCCACTGCGTTGGTGGGCCAGGTTGAAGATATCTTTCAGCTCCGGGTTATGGCTGAACATCCGCTGGTAGAAGTGCTGGGTGAGGGCAGGGCCTGCCGATTCGAGCAGCGGAATGGTGCTTTTGATGACGGCAACGGTGGTTTGATCTAGCATAGGGGCCTCGTTCTAATTGAACATATAAAATGTCATTTAATAAGTGGCATCCTAGATGTTTATTTGATTTGAATCAATACTCCACTTTTCGCATCGCGCTAATCAGGTTTTATGAGACTAACCAGTTATACAGATTTTGGATTGAGAGCCCTGCTCTATCTTGCCACCCTGCCGGAAGGGGAGTTGTCGAGCGTTGCCAAGGTATCGGCCCTGTATGGCGTTTCCCGCAACCACATGGTGAAGGTGGTCAATCAGCTGGTGAAGCTGGGCTATCTGCAATCCCAGCGGGGCAAGAATGGCGGCATTCGTATGGCTTGCGATCCCGCCACCATCAATATCGGGCAGGTGATCAGGGCGCTGGAAGGCAATCTGGACGGCATTGACTGCGGCTCGCCCGCTTGCCACATCGTCTCTGTCTGTTTGCTCAAGAGTGCGCTGAAAGAGGCGATGGATGCGTTTCTGGCGGTGATGGACAGCTATACGCTGCAAGACCTGCTGGCCAACCGTGACGAGCTGCAACGGGTGTTCGGCGAGTTGATCCCGACGCTGGTGCTTGAGCCGGATGATGAAGATGAGCAATGACGATGAGCAATAGAAAAGGGCTGCCACTGGCAGCCCTTTTTCAATCTTGCGAATCCGACTCCGCCCGGTACGATGCCGGCATGATCCGCGCCATCTTCACCATGTTATTCTCTACATCGAGGATCTCGATAGGATAGCCAGCAAGCCGGATACCTATGTTGGGCTGGGGGATCTCCTCCAGATATTCGAGGATCAGACCGTTGAGGGTACGCGGGCCGTCGATGGGCAGGTGCCAGTTCATCTCCTTGTTCAGCTCACGGATGCTGGCTGAGCCTTCCACTAGGAAGGAGCCGTCCGGTTGGGGATGGATCTCGTCGCTCGGCGCTGGCGTCATGGAGGTGGTGAAGTCCCCCACGATCTCTTCCAGAATATCGTCTAGGGTGATTAGCCCCTGAATATCGCCGTATTCGTCGACGATCAGGCCAATTCGCTCCTTGTTGCGCTGGAATTTGGCCAGCTGCACGTTAAGTGGGGTTCCTTCCGGAATGAAGTAGATCTCGTCCACTTCCCGTAACAGACTCGATTTGTTGAACTGGTCCCTGGCTACCAGCCGCAGGGCATCGCGCGCGTGTAAAAAGCCGACAACGTCGTCGATATTGTCGCGATAGAGCAGGATCTTGGTGTGAGCGCAGTGAGCCAGCTGGCGCTGGATGCTTTTCCAGTCATCGTTGATGTCGATGGCGTAGATATCGCTGCGCGGTACCATGATGTCTTCGACCAGCATCTTGTCGAGATCAAGGATGCTGAGCAGCATCTCCTGATGACGCTTGGGGATCAGGTTGCCTGCCTCGTTGACGATGGTGCGCAGCTCCTCGGTATTGAGGGAGTCATCCTTGTGGGGATTGATCTTCAGCATCTTGAGCAGGCCGCTGGTGATGCCGTTGATCAGCCAGACCAGCGGCGAGAGCGGCACCATCAGTCCCTTGAGGATCCAGGAGGCGGGATAAGCGATCTTCTCCGGGAACATGGCGGCCAGCGTCTTTGGTGTCACTTCACCGAATACCAGAACAACCAGTGTCAAGCCGAAGGTGGCGATGGCGACCCCGAGATCACCAAACAGCCGGATACAGACGATGGTGGCGATGGCAGAGGCGAGGATATTGACCAGATTGTTGCCGATCAGGATCAGTCCCAGCAGGCGATCAGGGCGGGCGAGCAGTTGCTCGACGCGACGTGCGGCTTTGTGTTTGGTCTGTGCCAAGTGCCGCAGCTTGTAGCGGTTGATGGACATCAGACCGGTTTCGGAACTGGAGAAGAAGGCGGATAAGAGGATCAAGATAACGAGAACAATCAGTAATGTGCTCGTTGAGATACTGTCCAAAAAGGGCTCCTGTTGGGTGGTATGGCTAAGTATGTCAGCTCAACAGCACTTCTTTGACGAAGCGGCTGCCAAAGTAGGCAAGGGTCAGGATGAAGCTGCCGATCAGACTCAGCGTGATGACTTTGCGACCGCGCCAGCCATAGGTGTGGTGACCCCACAAGAGCAGAACATATACACACCAGGCCAGAATGGAGAGTACCGCCTTGTGTGATTTGCCTTGGGCGAACATATCTTCGAGAAAAAAGAGGCCGGAGGCGATGGAGAGGGTCAGCAGCAGCACCCCCGCAGAGATAAGCTGGAACAGCCGCTTCTCTACCGTCATCAGTGGCGGCATCGCTGGCAGGTTACTGATTTTTCTAGATTTAAGCTGCTTGTCCAGACAGGCAAGCTGCAACGCAAACAGGCAGGCGATCATTAATACCGCATAGGCCATCAGGGCGAGGCCAATGTGCAGCAGCAGCTGGGGATGGGCCTCCAGATGGGTTATGTAGCGACCCGGGATCAGGGCACTGGCAGCCAGCAGTAGGGCCGAGAAGCTGTACACTACCGGCAGCAGGATCCAGCCGTTGAAGCGACGAGTGACGCAGGTCATGAAGCAGCTGATGATGAGACTCACCAGCGAGGCGACGTTGAGCATGCTCAGGTTTTGACCTGAATGGGTCACCATTACTTCACTGGCAACAGACGCACCATGGGCGACCAGCGCCAGTCCTACGCAAGCAAACAGGGGGGCGTGCCCGACTTGTTTGGCATTGAGCAGCAGGTGCAGTGAGGCGATGATGGCCAGCAGATAAAACGCCAGGGCCAGAACAGAGATCACGATCATAACCAGGTCGTTGTTACACAAGCATTTAGGGATACAAGAGGAGCAGTATACCTTGCACAAGATGTGCTCGCCAGTTGTGCAATGGCCGATCTGCCCATATATAGGGACGAAGCATCGATGAGTGGCTCCGCGGTGAATAATCGTCCTCGCGGCTGCTCTGGGTTATAATGCCCTCCATTTACAACGCCAAGAACCGGAATGCGTCATGTTTGAGAATTTGACTGAACGACTCTCGCGCACCTTGCGCAATGTCAGTGGCCGCGGCCGTCTGACCGAAGAGAACATCAAGGAAACCCTGCGCGAAGTCCGCATGGCGCTGCTCGAAGCGGATGTCGCCCTGCCGGTGGTGCGTGATTTCGTAGCTCGCGTCAAGGAGCGTGCCGTCGGCCAGGAAGTGGCCAAATCCCTGAGCCCGGGTCAGGCGTTCATCAAGATTGTGCACGGCGAACTGGTCACTGTAATGGGTGAGGCCAACGAGCAGCTCAATCTGGCTGCCCAGCCGCCCGCCATTATCCTGATGGCCGGTCTGCAGGGTGCCGGTAAAACCACCACGGTCGGCAAACTGGCCAAGCTGCTCAAAGAGCGCAACAAGAAGAAGGTGCTGGTGGTCAGTGCTGACGTTTATCGCCCAGCAGCGATCAAGCAGCTGGAGACCCTGGCGGGTGACATCGGCGTCGACTTCTTCCCGAGTGACGCCAGCCAGAAGCCGGTCGACATCGCCACCGCCGCCATCGATCAGGCGCGCAAGAAATTCTATGACGTGGTGATCGTCGATACCGCCGGCCGTCTGCACGTCGATAGCGAGATGATGGCCGAGATCCAGGATCTGCACGCCACCATCAAGCCGGTCGAGACCCTGTTCGTGGTGGATGCCATGACTGGTCAGGATGCTGCCAATACCGCCAAGGCATTTAATGAAGCACTGCCCCTTACCGGTGTGATCCTCACCAAGGCGGACGGTGACGCCCGTGGCGGTGCCGCGCTGTCGGTACGCCATATCACCGGCAAGCCGGTCAAGTTTATCGGTATGGGCGAGAAGACCGATGCACTGGAGCCGTTCCACCCTGATCGCCTCGCCTCTCGTATCCTCGGCATGGGCGATGTGTTGTCGCTGATCGAGGAAGTCGAGCGTAACGTCGATAAAGAGAAGGCCGCCAAGCTGGCCAGCAAGGTCAAGAGTGGCAAAGGCTTCGATCTCGAGGACTTCCGCGAGCAGTTGGCCCAGATGCGCAACATGGGCGGCATGATGGGCATGCTCGACAAGCTGCCCGGCATGTCCGGCTTGCCGGACAACATCAAGGATCAGATGGATGACAAACTCACCGTGCGGATGGAGGCCATCATCAGCTCCATGACGCCGAAAGAGCGTGCCCATCCCGACCTCATCAAGGGCTCTCGCAAGCGTCGTATCGCTGCTGGTTCCGGCATGCAGGTGCAGGACGTGAACAAGCTGCTCAAGCAGTTCACAGAGATGCAGCGCATGATGAAGAAGATGTCCGGCAAGGGCGGCATGCGCAAAATGATGAGCCAGATGAAGAACATGCTGCCACCGGGATTTGGTGGCGGTCGCGGTCCGTTCTGATTATCCGGAGTTAGGTATTGAGCGAGGGTCTGCGAGTTGCAGGCCCTTTTCATTGCCACCTTGCGCAAAAAATGGCTGGCTTGGTTGCAATTATTACGAATCCAAGTAGAATTATGCGGCTTATTTTAAGCTAGGGTCCGCGTGTTTGCGGGCCTTGTTCATTAGATGTTAATGAGGACGATATGGTAACCATTCGTTTACAACGTGGTGGCGCGAAAAAGCGTCCGTTCTACCAGGTAGTAGTTGCTGACAGCCGTAACGCCCGTGACGGTCGTTTCATCGAGCGCGTTGGTTTCTTCAACCCGGTTGCTTCTGGTAACGCTGAAAAGCTGAACCTGGACCTGGCTCGCATCGAGCATTGGGTTGGTACTGGTGCCGCTGTTTCTGACCGCGTTGCCAAGCTGATCAAAGACGCTGCCAAAGCTGCTTAATCAGCCAAACGGTAAGGAGTTAAGGTGGAAAAACCTGTAGTTCTGGGCACCCTGGGTACCGTTTACGGCATCAAGGGCTGGCTTAAAGTGAACTCCTTCACCGATGTTGCCGAAGCGATTTTCGATTACAACCCCTGGCTGATCAATCAGAACGGGGTGTGGCGTGAAATCCAGGTTTCATCCTGGAAGCGTCACAACAAGGGTCTGATCTGCAAACTCGATGGTATCGACGTGCGCGAGGATGCCCTGGCATTGACCAATGTCGAGATTGGTGTAGCCGCCGATCTGTTGCCTGCGTTGCCTGAGGGCGAGTTCTACTGGCGTGACCTGATTGGTTGCTCGGTAGTGACCACCAAGGGATACGACCTGGGCAAGGTGACCGAATTGATGGAAACCGGCTCCAACGATGTGTTGGTGGTTGAGGCCAATGTAAAAGATGCCTTTGGTGCGAAGGAGCGGTTGATTCCGTTCCTGGAAGAGCAGGTGATCAAGAATATTGATCTGACTGCTCGAACAATCGAAGTTGATTGGGATCCTGGTTTCTAGTTTCCCGCGCTAACACGGGTGCCGGAGGTTTCTTATGTGGATTGGGGTGATTAGCCTCTTCCCTGAAATGTTCCGAGCCATTACCGAGCACGGGGTAACGGGTCGGGCCGTCAAGAGTGGCCTGCTGCAAATTGAGTGCTGGAACCCTCGGGACTTTACCCACGACAAACACCGTACGGTCGATGATCGTCCTTATGGTGGTGGGCCCGGCATGTTGATGATGGTTCAGCCGCTGCGTGACGCGATTCATGCAGCCAAGCAAGCGGCGGGAGACGGGGCGAAAGTCATCTATCTCTCTCCTCAGGGGCGCAAGCTGACTCAAGCGGGCGTTACCGAGTTGGCGACGAATCAGAAACTGATTCTGGTAGCCGGTCGATACGAAGGTATCGATGAACGCGTGATACAAACCGAAGTCGACGAAGAGTGGTCTATCGGGGATTACGTGTTAAGTGGTGGCGAGTTGCCTGCCATGACCCTGATCGATGCGGTTTCGCGTCTGGTCCCGGGGGTTTTGGGCGATCAGGCCAGTGCCGAGCAGGACTCCTTTACGGATGGCTTGCTGGATCATCCCCACTATACTCGGCCGGAGGTGTTGGATGGGTTGGCGGTGCCCGAGGCGCTGACAAGCGGCAATCACGAAGTGATTCGACGCTGGCGTCTCAAACAGTCGCTCGGACGAACCTGGCAAAGAAGGCCGGAACTTATTAACAACCTAGCTCTGACTGACGAGCAAGAATCACTTCTTGCCGAGTATGTCCGCGAAGTGCGTGACAGCGTTAAGTAGAGTTTTCAGTTTATCCTAGGTAAGGAAAGACAATGAGCAAGATTATTCAGCAGCTTGAACAAGAGCAACTGCGTACCGACATCCCGGCTTTTGCCCAGGGCGACACTGTACGTGTTCAAGTTCGTGTTAAAGAAGGTGGTAAAGAGCGTCTGCAGGCTTTCGAAGGCATCGTTATTGCCAAGCGTAACCGCGGTCTGCACTCTGCTTTCACCGTTCGCAAGATCTCCAACGGCGAAGGTGTTGAGCGTGTATTCCAGACTCACTCTCCGCTGATCCACAGTGTAGAACTGAAGCGTCGTGGTGATGTTCGCCGCGCCAAACTGTACTACCTGCGCAACCTGTCCGGTAAAGCTGCTCGTATCAAAGAGAAGCTCAACTAATTCGATTCGAATTGGTGTGGGTATGTCGGCGAAAAGCTCGACAGGTAGTGAAAAGGCTCGCCAATGGCGAGCCTTTTTTGTATCCGTCTATTGGCTCTCTTGCTGCCATTACTGGATCACTCGCACCACCGAGTTGTCGCGCCCGAAGGGGCCTGGCACATAGTCGTCCGCAGCCCAGTCATTCTCGTAGAGGGTTTCCCCTGCCGGTGTGATGAGCTGGTAACAATATTCGAAGTACCCCGGGCCGTCGGTCGGCAGATTGAGGGTGGTTTTGAACTCGCCGCTCTTCATGCGTTTCAGTTCGACCGGTTGCCACTGGGTAAACTCGCCGATCAGCATCACCTGTTCCGCCCCTGCGGCCGCCTCTTTCTCTACGGTAAAGGTCACCTTGACCTCGGGCTTGGACTTCAAAAACTGTTTGATCAGTGGCATGACGCCTCCTTGTCTGTGAGTTAAAAATGGCTCCTGTCTATTTTTATATCACCATATGACAAAGATGTTGATAAGGCAGATCAAGTCGGCAAGGCAAAATAGCGTTGCAGCAGGCTGTGGGTGAAATCGATCTTGAGATAGAAGCCGCGCGGCAAGGTCATAATGGGTTGACCATCGCGGCCGATGGCGCGAGTCAGCGCCTTGTTGTTGGCAGCCTTGGGGCGCAGTTGCATCACCTGGCCGTGGCGTGCGCTGATCTGCTCCACTTCTCCCAGCACTATCATGTCCATCAGCTCCTCCCAGTCCTGACGCAGTAGCCGGTCTTCCTCTTCATTCGGGCTCCACATCAGCGGCATGCCGACTCGCCGCTCGCCAACCGGGATCTCCCGACTGCCTTCCACCGGGATCCAGAGTACCCGTGACAGCTTGTTGCGCACGTTTGACTCCTCCCAGCGCTGACCGCTGACGCCGATCAGCGGGGCGACGCAGACGAAGGTGGTCTCCAGCGGTTTGCCTTGAGGATCCACGGGGATCGTCTTGAGTTCGATCCCCAGCTCCGGGAAGTCCTGTTCCGGCTTGCTCCCTGCGCTGGCCCCCAGTTGCAGCTCGATCAATTGACCGACCCAGCCCTTGTCACGGCGCAGGTCTTTGGGCACCACGGCGCCAGCCTCGGCGGCCAGCTGCGCCAGCGTGAAGCCCGCCATGGCATAGGCGCGGCTCAATAACTCCTGCTCGGATCGGGGATTGCTTGACATAGTTGGCTCCATCTTGCTCGCCATATTCTAACAGGGGAGGATCCCGAGAAGGATCGCTGTTTTTATAACCGATCCTGAGTGGATAAGAACAAATGCAGAAAATTTAGGGAATGACATCTCATCATTATGATTTTAAAGGATTTTGTCTATTTTATCGAGCACTCTTCCAAGTCTGGTTTGACCTCGAAATAGTTGTCCAAGGGTTTGTGCATGATGTTACACACAGTTATCCACAGAAATCTTGGATAAGTGGATGAAAGTGGGTGGAGTCGCGGGTATGTTACAAAAAATTGTGAATGCCACCCCATTTTTACAGGGTTAACGGGGTAGATATTGTGCCACTCCTGTGGATAATTTCGCCGAGGTGGATCTTTGAGCAGTTGAACTTGTTCACAATCCGGATCATGGATCTGGCGCGTGGAGTGACATGGATCTAGATCCAGTTGTCATGTCCTAAAACAATGTAAAATAATAGTTTTTTATATATCATGTTGCATGTTGATGCGGAGAGTCACTTTTCGCGTACAGTTAAAAAGTACTGTATATACCCGTTTGCTAACAGCTTTATACACAGTCTGGGTGGGCAACTTGGGGGAGTGGATCCTTGGATTTGTTTATAAGTATGTTTGAAATTGAAAGTTATTCATGAAACAGAGGATTCACTCCTTGTTTGCTGCCACGGGGTGAATGTGGAACAATCTCCTTATAGATTCAGCCTTTATAAGGTGATCACGTGATTGATGGCGACGGATTTCGTCCCAATGTCGGTATCGTGATCTGTAACCGTGAAGGACAAGTGTTGTGGGCTAAACGCTATGGGCAGCACTCCTGGCAGTTTCCGCAGGGGGGGGTTGATGATGGTGAAACGCCAGAGCAGGCCATGTATCGAGAGCTGTATGAGGAGATTGGCCTCAAGCCCGAAGATGTGACCATCATGGCCACCAGTCGTAACTGGCTAAAGTACCGTTTACCCAAACGTCTTGTCCGCTGGGACAGTTCACCGGTCTGTATTGGCCAAAAACAAAAATGGTTCCTGTTACAGCTGAATCCGGGCAAGGAGTCGCAGATCCAGTTCGGCTGTCATGGCCATCCCGAATTTGACGACTGGCGTTGGGTCAGCTTCTGGTACCCGGTGCGTCAGGTCGTTTCGTTCAAGCGGGAGGTTTACCGCCGGGTCATGAAAGAGTTTGCCCCGCTGGCGATGCCAGTGCCGGTAGTGCAGGTCAACAAGAAGGATGGGCGGCGCAATCGCGCCCGTTAAGGAGCACAGATTAGTTGTTAACGGAACTGAGACGTATCGTCGAGAGCATGGCCGAGGCCAATACCCTCGAGCAGGCCTTGCAAGCATTGGTGAGCCAGACCCGGCACGCCATGGCAGTGGACTGCTGCTCCGTCTATGTCTCGGAACCCGAGGTGCGCCGCTATCGCTTGGCGGCTACCGACGGCTTAGCCCCGTCCGCGGTCGGCAAGGTCACTCTGCCCTACGAGCAGGGCATCGTCGGTCTGGTGGGTCAGCGGGAAGAGTTGATCAACCTGGCTGATGCTCCCGCGCATCCCAGTTTCAAATTCCTGCCCGATGTTGCCGAAGAGGCGTTCCGCTCCTTCCTTGGTGCCCCCATCATGCATCAGCGTCAGGTGGTCGGCATTCTGGTCGTGCAGCAGAAGGAGAGCCGCCGCTTCGATGAGGGGGAAGAGTCCTTCATGGTCACCCTGGCGGCCCAGCTGGCTTCGCGGATCGCCCAGGCGCAGGCCAAGGGGTGGCTGCAGAAGACCGACTGGAGCAAGCCGTTACGCGGTATTGCCGGTGCCAGCGGCATCGCCATGGCCAAGGCCTGGGTGTGGCGGCCCCGCAAGGCGCTCTCGTCCATTACCCCGCGCAAGGATGAAGACCATGCCAGCCAGCTGGCGCGGCTGGAGCTGGCGGTTGAGGAGGTGCGGCACGACTTGGAGAGTCTGGCGCTGCGTTTTCGTGAGAGCTACAGCCAGGATTCGGTGGCGATCTTCGACATCTACCTCCATCTGCTGAACGATCCTGGCTACATCAAGCCCATTCGCAACAAGGTGAGCAAGGAGCACTGGACTGCGGTATCTGCGGTCAAGCTTATCAGCGATCGCTTGATCGAGCAGTTCAAGGGGATGAAGGATCCCTACCTGCAAGAGCGCTCCACCGATGTGAAAGATATCGCCCAGCGGCTGATCAGCCGACTGGTGCAGAACGAGCCGGAGCATATCTCGATCGGTGAGCCTGTGGTGCTGGTCGCCGACGAGGTGACGGCCACCATTCTGGCGGAAGTGCCCCGCGAGTATCTGACCGGGGTGGTCTCGCTCAAGGGGGGGACCAACTCCCACGCTGCCATTCTGGCCCGTGCCATGGGTGTTGCCGCCATCATGGGGGTCGATCTGCCCCTTGGTGACATTGGTGGTCGTATGCTGGTGGTCGATGGCTATAGCGGTGATCTCTTCATCGAGCCCAATCAGGTGATCCTGACCGAGTATCGTCAGCTGCTGAGCGAAGAGCGGGCGCTCGATACCCTGGTGCGCAGCGTCGACAACCTGCCATCCGAAACCGCCGATGGCACCAAGGTCTCCCTACTGCTCAACGCAGGTCTCAGTGCCGATACCGAGATCTCCCTCAACCAGCTGGCGGACGGGGTGGGCCTCTATCGCACCGAGATCCCGTTCATGCTGCAGGAGAGCTTCCCCTCAGAGTGGGAACAGACTGCCCGCTATCGCGGCATTCTGGAGACCTACCGCAACCGGCCGGTCTGCATGCGGACGCTGGATGTGGGCGGCGACAAGCCGTTACCCTATTTCCCCATCGTCGAGGAAAACCCCTTCCTTGGCTGGCGGGGGATCCGGATCACCCTGGATCACCCCGAACTGTTTCTGGTGCAGCTCAAGGCGATGCTGAGGGCCAGCGAAGGGCTGGACAATCTGGCCATCATGCTGCCGATGATCAGCAGCGTCAGCGAAATCAAGGCCTCCCGTCGTCTGCTGGATCAGGCGTGGCGAGAGGTGTCGGAAGAGGCGGCAAGCCGCGATGCGGTGATCCGCTACCCCAGTCTCGGGGTGATGATCGAGGTGCCCTCAGCCCTCTTTATCTTGCCGGAGATGGCACCGCTCATCGACTTCTGGTCGGTGGGCAGCAATGACCTGACCCAGTACCTGCTGGCAGTGGATCGCAACAACTCTAGGGTTGCCAACATTTACGACGCCTTCCATCCTGCGGTGATCCGTGCCCTGCAACAGCTTGTTGATGCTTCCCACCGCTACCAGAAGCCGGTGTCGGTGTGTGGCGAACTGGCCGGTGATCCGGTCGGTGTATTGCTGCTGCTGGCCATGGGCTATCGCCGCTTCAGTATGAACACCCACAACATCGCCCGGATCAAGTACGTGCTGCGTCAATCCACCCTGAGCGAGTTGACCGAACTGATGGCCGATGGCCTCAAACATGACAACCCCCACGTACTGCGCGGCCTGTTTGCCCGCTATCTGGAGGAACATGGTTTGGGCGGTTTGCTACGAGCCGGTCATAAATCGAAACAGAGTGATTGATAATCATGCCTTGTCCCTGCTGACGAATGATCGGAAAATGCGGCTTTTATTTTGACTGGGGCCGCATATGCAGCACGATGGATATTGGGTTTTCTCGCAGATTGATCCCGTAGCATTCAGTTTGGGACCACTATCGGTACGCTGGTATGGTCTCATGTACCTGTTCGGTTTCGCGTTTGCCATGTGGCTGGCCGGCCGTCGCGCCGATGCGCCGAACAGCGGCTGGACCCGCAACGAGGTGTCGGATCTGCTGTTCTACGGTTTCCTCGGGGTGATCCTCGGTGGCCGCGTCGGTTACGTGCTGTTCTACAACTTCGATCTCTTCCTCGCGGATCCCACCTATCTGTTCAAGATCTGGACCGGCGGTATGTCGTTCCACGGTGGGTTGATCGGGGTGATCACCGCGATGATCTGGTTTGCCCACAAGACCAAGCGCCACTTCTTCACCGTGGCCGACTTTGTGGCACCGCTCATTCCGTTTGGTCTCGGTGTTGGCCGGATCGGCAACTTCCTCAACGGCGAACTGTGGGGCCGGGTCACCGATGTGCCCTGGGCCATCATCTTCCCGGAAGCCGGCCCCGAGCCGCGTCATCCCTCCCAGCTCTACCAGTTCGCGCTGGAAGGGGTGGTGCTGTTCATCATCCTCAACCTGTTCTGGCGCAAGAACCCGCCGCGCGGCGCCATCTCCGGCATGTTCCTGCTGTTCTACGGCCTGTTCCGCTTCCTGGTGGAGTTTGTGCGCCAGCCGGACAGCCAGCTCGGTCTCTACTTCCAGGAGATCAGCATGGGCCAGATCCTCTCCACCCCGATGATTGTCGCCGGTGCCCTGATGATCTGGGCCGCCTACAAGCGTCCGCAGCTGTTCGGTAATGCCATGAAGGAGGCGAAATAATGCGAGCTTATCTCGACCTGATGCAGAAAATCCTCGATGAGGGGACCGTCAAGTCTGACCGTACCGGCACCGGTACTGTCTCCCTGTTCGGCCATCAGATGCGCTTCAATCTGGCGGAGGGGTTTCCGCTAGTGACCACCAAGAAGTGCCACCTGCGCTCCATCATTCACGAGCTGCTCTGGTTCCTCAATGGCGATACCAATACCGCTTATCTGAAGGAAAATGGCGTCAGCATCTGGGATGAGTGGGCCGACGAGAATGGCGATCTGGGGCCGGTTTACGGCGCGCAGTGGCGCTCCTGGCCTGCGGCCGACGGGTCCGTCATCGACCAGATCCAGAAGGCGGTGGATGACATCAAGCACAACCCTGATTCGCGCCGCATCATCGTATCTGCCTGGAACGTGGGCGAGCTGGACAAGATGGCGCTGGCTCCCTGCCACGCCTTCTTCCAGTTCTATGTGGCGGACGGCAAGCTCTCCTGCCAGCTCTATCAGCGCAGTTGTGATGTGTTCCTCGGCTTGCCGTTCAACATTGCCAGCTACGCCCTGCTGACCCATATGATGGCCCAGCAGTGCAATCTGGAAGTGGGTGACTTCGTCTGGACCGGTGGTGATGTGCATCTTTACTCCAACCACATGGAGCAGACTGCGCTGCAGCTCTCCCGCGAGCCGCGCCCGCTGCCGACCCTGGTGATCAAGCGCAAACCTGACTCCATCTTCGATTACAAGTTCGAGGATTTCGAGATCGAGGGTTATGATCCCCATCCCGGCATCAAGGCGCCCGTCGCCATCTGATAGCAAGGCGCCTCAGGGCGCCTTTTTTATGCAGTTAAATAATTGAAAATTCATTTTATTGATTAATAAGACGGTAGCCAGAGACGAGGAAAACCTGCTTATAGCAGGTATGTTCTATTTTGCCTTCGGTTTTTTCGTTGTATTGAGCAGCAAGAAACGATTTTCCATTGGTTGTTGCAGGAGATAGACTCAAACCAAAGCAATACGGTGGAAAATTTAACCATGAGTGACGTAATCAAAAAGTTCCTGAAGCTGGAGGCCGCCTCCGGAATTATTCTGATCATGGCTGCCATGCTGGCAATGATTTTAGCCAATACCGCGCTGGCTGGCGGGTATCAGGCGTTTCTCGACACGCCGGTGCAGGTGCGCATCGCGGCTCTCGACATTAACAAGCCGCTGCTGCTCTGGATCAACGATGGCTTTATGGCGATCTTCTTCCTGCTGGTTGGCCTGGAAGTGAAGCGTGAAATGCTGGAGGGGGCGCTCTCCTCCCGGGTACAAGCGACTTTTCCGGCCATCGCGGCGGTGGGCGGCATGCTGGCTCCAGCCTTGATCTACGCCTTTTTCAACTATTCGGACGAAGTGGCGCGCGCTGGCTGGGCAATTCCGGCTGCGACCGACATCGCCTTTGCCCTCGGGGTGATGGCGCTGCTCGGCAAGCGGGTGCCGGTGAGCCTCAAGGTATTCCTGCTGGCGCTGGCCATCATGGATGACCTCGGCGTCATCATCATCATTGCGCTCTTCTATACCCAGCAGTTGTCGCTTGAGGCGCTGGCGATCGGCCTTCTGGCTACCTTTACCCTGTTCTGGATGAACCGTCGTGGCGAGGACAGGATCAGCCTCTACATGCTGGTTGGTCTGGTGCTCTGGGTTGCTGTACTCAAGTCGGGCGTTCACGCGACGTTGGCCGGTGTGGTGGTCGGATTTATGATCCCGCTCAAGGGGAAGCGTTATGAGTCGCCACTCAAGCATCTGGAGCACTCGTTACATCCCTGGAGCGCCTATCTGATCCTGCCGCTGTTTGCCTTTGCCAACGCAGGGGTATCCCTTGAGGGGATAGGTCTCTCCTCCCTGTTGAATCCGGTGCCCATGGGCATCATGTTGGGACTGTTTATCGGCAAGCCGCTCGGGGTGTTTACCATCAGCTGGCTGTCGGTCAAACTGGGTATCGCCCAGTTGCCGCCCGGGGTTAACTTCAAGCAGATTTTTGCGGTCAGCATCCTCTGTGGTATCGGATTCACCATGTCGATGTTTATCGCGTCACTGGCCTTTGAGCATGGTGGGCTGGATTACGGCAGCTACTCGCGCCTCGGGATCCTCGTTGGATCCAGCATTGCAGCGCTGGTTGGCTATCTGGCCTTGCGATTGTCACTCCCCAAGAGTGATGGGGACCAGAATGCGGAGGGTTTATGAGAAAACAGGCATGGTTACTGCTCTTCTTGGTCAGTCCTATGGGATTAGCTGGCGGGTTTGAAGAGTGTCGACAGGAGGCTGGTTCGGCCAGTTGTTCGGCCTATCTCAACGGGGTGGTGGAGAGTGCTCTGATGTTGGGGGACAAGCAGGCTAAGGCTCGTTTCGGCGAGACCTTCTCCGAGCGGGCGTTGAGCAGCCGGGCTGGCGAGATGGTCAAGCGTTCCAACAAGCGTTATTGCGCTGACCGGATGCCGGACAAGGCACGCCTCAAGGCCAGTCTGATGGAGCAGTTTGGCGCGAACAAGGTTGACTCGGTCAGCGACATGTATGACATTCTGGCGGTTGAACTCAGCTGCTACCGGAGTCCGCGTCAAGCGGAAACCCCATCGGATGTCACACCTTAACTACAACCATCTCTACTATTTCTGGATGACGCAGAAAAAGGGCTCTGTCACTCAGGCGGCAGAGGCCCTTTTTTTAACCCCGCAAACGGTCACCGGCCAGATCAAGCTGCTGGAGCAGCGTCTCGGTGGCAAGCTGCTCAAGCGCAAGGGACGCTCTCTTGAAGCAACCGAGCTGGGTCAGCTGGTATTTCGTTATGCCGACAAGATGTTCAGCCTCTCCTACGAAATGCTCGATATCGTCAACTACCGCAAGGAGAGCCAGATCCTGTTCGACGTCGGCATCGCCGATGCCCTCTCCAAGCGCCTTGCCAGCCGCGTGCTGCTCTCCGTCATCCCCAATGATGGTTCCATCCACCTGCGCTGTTTCGAATCAACCCACGAACTGCTGCTGGAGCAGCTGAGCGAGCACAAGCTCGACATGATCCTCTCCGACTGTCCGGTGGACTCCAGCCAGCATGCGGGGCTGCTCTCCAAACGGCTGGGCGGCTGTGGCGTCAGCTTCTTCTGCAAGGCGCCGCTGCCCGAAAAGCCCTTTCCGGCCTGTCTGGAAGAGCGCAAGCTGCTGATCCCCGGTCGTCGTACCGCCATGGGGCGTCAGCTGACCCAGTGGTTCGAACAGCAGGGTGTCTCCCCCAGCATTCTTGGCGAGTTTGATGATGCCGCCCTGATGAAGGCGTTTGGCTTCTTCAATCAGGGCATCTTCATGGCTCCGACCATCTATCGGGAGGAGATCCTTGAGGGGGAGGGGGTGATGCTGATAGGGGAGACCCAGGATCTGATGGAAGAGTATTACGTCATCTTCGCCGAGCGGATGATCCAGCATCCGGCGGTGAAGCGGGTCTGCGAGAGCGATTTTACCTTTCTCTTTTCCGGCCAGGAGAACTTCTCCGCTATCCAGCCTGCCACCCTGTCGTTTTAAAACGGCGCGTCACCACGTATCATCGGCGATCAGTGGCAGAGGAGAGATGTGATGCAACTTGAAGAGATGGAAGCCAATGCGAGTCGGGCTGTGGCACTGCTCAAGGCGCTAGCCAACGAACGACGGCTGTTTATTCTGTGCCAGTTGCTGGAGCGGGAGCTGTCGGTAGGGGAGCTTAACGAGCGCTTGGGATTGAGTCAGTCGGCCTTGTCACAGCATCTGGCGCTGCTGCGGCGGGATGAGCTGGTGACGACGCGCAAAGAGGCCCAGACGGTCTACTATTCGCTGCGCAGCCATGAGGTGCGTGAAATGATCAGCTTGCTGCATCGACTGTATTGCAGCGCAGATAAATAAAAAACCGGCACTAAGGCCGGTTTTTTCAGCTTTTATCAGCAGTTGCTGATTAAGCCATAGCTTTGATCTGGGCAGACAGGCGGCTCTTGTGACGAGCAGCTTTGTTCTTGTGGATCAGGCCTTTGGTCGCCATACGATCCATGATCGGCTGAGCAACAGCGAAAGCGGCAGTCGCGGCAGCTTTGTCGCCAGAGGCGATAGCAGCGATGACTTTCTTCAGGTAGGTACGGGTCATGGAACGACGGCTGGCGTTGTGCTGACGGCGTTTTTCTGACTGAAGAGCGCGCTTCTTAGCAGATTTGATGTTAGCCAAGGTAAAACTCCTAAAACTGTCTTAGCGAGTGTATTGAAAAGGCCCGGAAATATGCCTTTCCAACCACATAATGTCAAATGATTTGTGCAAATAAACACCGCCTCCCGGTGGTGTGTCAGTAGGGAGACGGTTAAACTGTCGGCCGATTCTAGCAGCATTCTTTTCATTCTGACAGTTCCAGAGGCCTCGTCTTGAGTAAGAAATTGATCAAATCCGGCATGATAGTGTCCGGAATGACGCTGGCATCCCGCGTAATGGGCTTGGTTCGCGATGTGGTCATCGCCAATCTGCTCGGTGCCGGGGTGGCCGCAGACGTCTTCTTCTTTGCCAACCGCATTCCTAACTTTCTGCGTCGCCTGTTCGCCGAAGGTGCCTTCAACCAGGCCTTTGTTCCCGTGATGACGGAGTACAAGAAAAATGGCGACGAGGGGGAAGTACGTGAATTGCTGGCCGCGGTGGCGGGTACGCTGGGGGGCATAGTGACGGTAGTTACCCTGCTCGGGGTACTGGGGTCGGGTGTGCTGACCGCGCTGTTTGGCTGGGGCTGGTTCTGGGACTGGTTGCACGGCGGGCCTGCGGCCGAGAAGTTCGAGCTCGCCAGTCTGATGCTCAAGATTACCTTCCCCTACCTCTGGTTTATCACCTTTACCGCCATGGCGGGGGCCATCCTAAACACCTTCGGCCGCTTTGCTGTCTCGTCGTTTACGCCGGTGTTTCTAAACATCACCATGATTGCGGCGGCCTGGTGGATTGCGCCGCTGATGGACAAACCTGAGATCTCGCTGGCAATTGGTGTCTTTTTGGGCGGTTTGGTGCAGTTTTTGTTCCAGTACCCCTTTTTGCGCCAAATCAACATGCTGGTATGGCCCAAGTGGGGATGGAATCACCCGGGAGTGGTGAAGATCCGCACCCTGATGATCCCGGCCTTGTTCGGGGTCTCGGTCAGCCAGATCAACCTGCTGGTCAACACCATGCTGGCTTCGTTTCTGGCGACTGGAGCCATCAGTTACCTCTACTACTCGGATCGCCTGCTGGAGTTCCCCCTCGGGCTGTTTGCGGTGGCCATCAGTACCGTGATCCTGCCAGCGCTGGCTAAGAAGCATGTGGATGCCGATCCTGCCGACTTCTCCCGCACCATGGATTGGGGGGTGCGGATGGTGATGCTGCTCGGCCTGCCCGCCATGATAGGCATTGCGGTGATGCGCGAGCCGATTCTGCGAGTGCTGTTCATGCGCGGCGAGTTCGGCCTGCATGAAGTGAGCATGTCGAGCGCGAGCCTGCTGGCTTCCACTACCGGTCTGCTCTCTCTGATGCTGATCAAGGTGCTGGCACCCGGTTATTACGCCCGTCAGGACACCAAGACGCCGGTGCGGATCGGGGTGATGTCGATGATTGCCAACATGGTCTGCAACCTCATCTTCATCTACCCGCTCGGTTACGTGGGGCTGGCGCTCTCGACCGCCTGCTCGGGTACCCTGAATGCGGCTTTGCTGTTCAAAGGGTTGTACCAGCAGAGCGTCTATCGTCCCTCCCGTCATACCGGCGTGTTCTGCCTCAAGCTGCTGGTCGCCAGCGTGCTGATGGGGGGCGTGCTCGCCTATCTGTCGCCGGATCTGGCCCAGTGGGGCGCATGGAGCATGGGTAAGGCCAGTTTGCAGCTGACCATGCTGCTGTCGCTGGGGGCTGCGGTCTATGCCGTGGTATTGCTGCTGCTGGGCATTCGGCCGCGTCACCTTAAATCGGGGCAGCAGTAGTCGTGATCCTGCGGCGCCATGGGGATAGTGCCTCATGGGACCACGAGGTTCGGGATTGGGCCCGGATAGTTGAAATCAGGCTATGAGGGCTGACCCTGCCTGCTGCCTGATATATAATCCGCCGATTTCCATGGCAGCAACGCACAAGGCACTGATGGAGCTTATTCGCGGCATTCACAATCTCAAGCCCCGTCACCGGGGATGTGTATTAACCATTGGCAACTTTGATGGGGTTCATCAGGGTCACCATGCGGTATTGGCACGTCTCAAGGAGAAAGCGGCCCAGCTGGGATTGCCCGCCTGCGTCATGCTGTTTGAACCGCAGCCGCTGGAGCTGTTTGCCGGCACGGCGGCGCCCGCCCGGCTGAGCCGGTTGCGGGAAAAGTACGAAGCGCTGCAGGGGCTGGATATCGATCGCATGCTCTGCGTGCGCTTCAGCCACCGCTTCGCCGAGCAGGCGGCTTCGACCTTCATCGAGCAGTTGCTGGTGGAGAAGCTCGGGGTGCGCTATCTGGTGGTCGGCGATGATTTTCGCTTCGGCAAGGGGCGGGAAGGGGATTTCCACCTGCTGGAGGAGGCGGGCCATCGCTTCGGTTTCGAGGTGATCAGCACCCAGAGCTTCCAGCTCGAACGGCAGCGGGTCAGCAGCACCCTGGTGCGTGAAGCCCTTAAGGCGGGCCGGATGGCGGAGGTGGAGCTGATGCTTGGCCGCCCCTACAGCATCAGCGGCCGGGTGGCCCACGGCGACAAGCTAGGGCGCACCATAGGTTTTCCCACTGCCAATCTGGCCCTCAAGCGTCAGGTGATCCCGGTCGGTGGCGTGTTTGCGGTGGAAGTGATATGTTCCGGCAAGACCTTCCCCGGTGTAGCCAATGTGGGTGTACGGCCGACCTTGAGCGGTACACAAGCCAGATTGGAAGTACATCTATTTGATTTTTCTGGTGATCTATATGGTCAGCAGGTCAAGGTGCTGCTTCGCCACAAGCTGCGCGAAGAGCAGAAGTTTGCCTCTTTCACTGCCTTGAAAGAGCAGATCGAACGAGATGCCCTGGCGGCCCGAGCCTGGTTCGGGCTGCCACAATTCAATTTACCCAGCACTCTTTTAGAAAAGAAGGGAACCCAGGACTGATGAGCGACTATAAACACACCCTGAATCTTCCGGAAACCGAGTTTCCGATGCGTGGCGATCTGGCCAAGCGCGAACCCAACATGCTGAAACGTTGGTACGATCAGGATCTCTACGGCGCTATTCGCCGCGCCAAAGCGGGCAAGCCTTCTTTCATTCTGCATGATGGCCCCCCCTATGCGAACGGCAATATTCACATCGGTCACTCGGTCAACAAGATCCTCAAAGACATCATCATCAAGTCCAAGGGCCTCTCCGGTTTTGATTCCCCCTATGTGCCGGGTTGGGATTGCCACGGTCTGCCTATCGAACTGAAAGTGGAAGGCATGGTCGGCAAGCCGGGCGAGAAGGTTTCCGCTGCCGAATTCCGCGCCGAGTGCCGCAAATACGCCAAGACCCAGATCGAAGCGCAGAAGACCGACTTCATCCGTCTGGGTGTGCTGGGCGACTGGGAACACCCCTACCTGACCATGGATTTTGGCACCGAAGCCAACATCATCCGCTCCATGGCCAAGATCGTTGAAAACGGCCACCTGCACAAAGGCTCCAAGCCGGTGCACTGGTGTACCGATTGCGGCTCCGCGCTGGCTGAAGCCGAGGTGGAGTACTACGACAAGAACTCTCCCTCCATCGATGTGCGCTTCAAGGCCGTCGATGAGGCGACCGTTACCGCCAAGTTTGACTGCGCCGAAGGCCACACCGGCAAGGGCCCGATCTCTGCGGTGATCTGGACCACCACTCCGTGGACCCTGCCAGCCAACCGCGCCATCGCCATGCACGCCGATCTGGATTACGCACTGGTGCAGGTTGAAGGTGAGCACCCCGAGCGTCTGATCCTGGCCGCCGAGCTGGTCAAGGATGTGATGGATCGCGCCGGTATCGAGAAGTTCCACAATCTGGGTTACGCCAAGGGCGCCGCACTCGAGCTGCTGCGCTTCAACCACCCCTTCTACAGCTTCGACGTGCCGGTGGTACTGGGTGACCACGTCACCCTGGATGCCGGTACCGGTGCCGTTCACACCGCACCTGGCCACGGTCAGGAAGACTTCGTGGTCGGTCAGAAGTACGGTCTGGAAGTGGCCAACCCGGTTGGCAGCAACGGTGTTTACCTGCCGGATACCGAACTGTTTGCCGGCCAGCATGTGTTCAAGGCCAATGCCTCCGTGATCGAAGTGCTGACCGAGCGCGGCGCCCTGCTGCACCACAAGGTGTTCAACCACTCCTATCCGCACTGCTGGCGTCACAAGACCCCGATCATCTTCCGTGCCACCCCGCAGTGGTTCATCAGCATGGAGCAGAAGGGTCTGCGCAAGCGCGCGCTGGAAGAGATCGAGCGCATCGAGAAGGACGGCATTGCCCAGCAAGGCCAGAGCGGCTGGGTACCGGCCTGGGGTAAAAACCGCATTCAGGCGATGGTCGAGAACCGTCCTGACTGGTGTATCTCCCGTCAGCGTACCTGGGGTGTGCCCATCTCCCTGTTCGTCCACAAAGAGACTCAGGAACTGCACCCGGAATCCGTGCGCCTGATGCACGAAGTAGCCAAGCGGGTCGAGCAGTCCGGCATTCAGGCATGGTGGGATCTGGACAAGGCGGAGCTGCTGGGTGCCGATGCCGACAACTACGAGAAAGTACCTGATACCCTCGACGTCTGGTTTGACTCTGGTTCTACCCATGCCTCCGTGGTTGATGCCCGTCCCGAGTTCAACGGCAAGCCAGCCGACATGTATCTGGAAGGCTCTGACCAGCACCGCGGCTGGTTCATGTCCTCCCTGATGATCGGCGTGGCCATGAAAGACAAGGCCCCGTACAACCAGGTGCTGACTCACGGTTTCACTGTTGATGGTCAGGGTCGCAAGATGTCCAAATCCATCGGCAACGTGGTCAGCCCGCAGGACGTGATGAACAAGCTGGGTGCCGACATCCTGCGTCTGTGGGTAGCGAGCACTGACTACACCGGCGAGATGACTGTCTCCGACGAGATCCTCAAGCGCTCTGCCGATGCTTATCGTCGTATTCGCAACACTGCCCGCTTCCTGCTGGCCAACCTGAACGGCTTCAATCCGGCGACCGACATGGTGGCACCTGCCGACATGGTAGTGGTGGATCGCTGGGCTGTGGGTCGTGCCAAAGCGGTACAGGCCGAGATCATGGCTGCATTCGACGAGTACAACTTCCACGGTGTAACCCAGAAGCTGATGCAGTTCTGCTCCATCGAGATGGGCTCCTTCTATCTGGATGTCATCAAGGATCGCCAGTACACCGCCAAGGCTGACAGCCTGGCCCGTCGCTCCTGCCAGACCGCCCTCTATCACATCGCCGAGGCCATGGTGCGCTGGATGGCGCCGATCATGAGCTTCACCGCTGATGAAATCTGGGCCCTGCTGCCGGGTGAGCGCGGCGAGTTCGTCTTCACCGAAGAGTGGTACGACGGCCTGTTCGGGCTGGAAGCGGGTGAAACCCTCAACGACGATTTCTGGGCCGAGATCCTCACCGTGCGTGGTGAAGTGAACAAGGCGCTGGAAGTGGCTCGTGGTGAGAAGCGCATCGGCGGCTCCCTGCAGGCCGAGCTGACCCTGTTCGCCAAGCCGGAGCTGGCTGCACGCCTGAATGCCCTGGCCGATGAGCTGCGCTTCGTGCTGCTCACCTCCAAAGCCAAGGTTGTTGAGGCTGACACTGCGCCGGAAGGCTCTGTGGCGACCGAGCGTGATGACCTGTGGCTGAGCGTGGCCCAGTCTGCTGCCGCCAAGTGCGACCGCTGCTGGCACCATGTAGAAGATGTGGGCACCATCGCGGGTCACGAAGAGATCTGTGGTCGCTGTGTGACCAACGTTGAGGGTGACGGCGAAACTCGTCAATTTGCCTGATGAACATGACTCAACATAAAAGCGGCCTGCGTTGGCTGTGGCTGGCAGTGCTGGCCTTTGTACTGGACCAGGCGAGCAAGCTCGCCGTGGTCAAGTTGCTGCCATTTGGTTACCCGGGGGTGGAGATCACCCCCTTCTTCAACCTGGTTCACGTCTACAACAAGGGCGCCGCATTCAGCTTTCTGGCTGATCAGGGGGGCTGGCAGCGCTGGTTCTTCGCGGTGCTGGCTTTTGCCATCTGTGGATTGCTGATCCACTGGCTGCGCAAGCAGTCGGTGACCCAGCGTTGGAGCGGTATCGCCTATTCACTCATCATCGGCGGCGCCCTCGGCAACGTCTTTGATCGACTGGTGTTGGGCCATGTGGTCGATTTCCTCGACTTCTACTGGCAGCGTGCGCACTGGCCGGCATTCAATCTGGCCGACAGCTTTATCTTTATCGGGGCCGCCATGATCGTGCTGGACGGTTTCCGTGGTGAGAAAAAGGAGCAGGCATGAGCCAGCAGATCACCGCTAACAGCAGCGTGCTGTTCCACTTCTCCATCAAGCTGGAAGATGGCTCGGTTGCCGACAGCACGGCGCTGCACGGCAAACCTGCCCGCCTGCGGATGGGCGATGGCAGCCTGACCCCCACCTTCGAGCAGTGCCTGCTGGGGCTGCGCGAAGGGGAGAGCAAGAGCTTCACGCTGGCGCCGGAGCAGGCGTTTGGCCTCTCCAATCCCGACAACATCTACCATCTCGACCGTGCCAAGTTTGGCGCTGATGTGGAGCCAAAAGTTGGCACCATCATCCTGTTCGATCAGCCCAATGGCAGCGAGTTGCCGGGCATCATCCGGGCAGTTGCCGGGATGTCGGTGACGGTCGATTTCAACCATCCGCTGGCCGGTCATACCGTCACCTTCGAGGTGGAGATCCTGGGCGTTGATGATGAGGAGAAGGTGCATTAATGGATATTCTGCTGGCTAACCCCCGTGGCTTCTGCGCCGGTGTCGATCGCGCCATCAGCATTGTCGAGAGCGCGCTGGAGAAGTTTGGGGCCCCCATCTATGTCCGTCACGAAGTGGTGCATAACCGCTATGTGGTGAACAAGCTGAAAGAGGCGGGCGCTGTCTTCGTCGAGGAGCTGGACGAGGTGCCGGACGACAGCATCGTCATCTTCTCTGCTCACGGCGTGGCCAAGACAGTGCGCGAGATGGCCAAGTCCCGCTCCCTCAAGGTATTCGATGCCACCTGTCCGCTGGTGACCAAGGTGCACATGGAGGTTCATCGCGCCAGCCGCAAGGGCTCCGAGGCTGTGCTCATCGGCCACGCCGGTCACCCCGAGGTGATCGGGACCATGGGGCAGTACGAGAATCGCGAAGGCGGAATGTATCTGGTAGAAACACCGGAAGATGTGGCCAAGCTCAAGGTAAAGAATCCGGATGACCTCTGCTTCGTCACCCAGACCACCCTGAGCGTGGATGAGACCTCTGACGTCATCGATGCGCTGCGCAAGCACTTCCCCAAGATCCAGGGGCCGCGCAAGGACGATATCTGCTACGCCACCCAAAACCGTCAGGATGCGGTGCGGGAGATGGCGGGGCTGGTGGACGCCATGCTGGTGGTGGGGTCTCGCAACTCTTCCAACTCCAACCGTCTGCGCGAGCTGGCCGAGAAGGTGGGTGCCAGAGCCTATCTTATCGACGATGCGTCGATGATCGAGGCGAGCTGGCTGGAAGGCGTGAAAGCGATCGGCGTCACTGCAGGTGCATCCGCCCCCGAGGTGCTGGTGCAGTCTGTGATTGCACGCCTGCGGGAGTTGGGTGGCAAGGTCGTCGCCGAGCACCCCGGTCGCGAAGAGAACGTGGTGTTTGAGGTACCACCCGAGCTGCGGATCCTCTGATCCCTGTCATCTTGCTAGATGTCGGTTTATTGCCAGAGCCACCTCGTTGAGGTGGCTTTTTTGGTCCCAACGAGTCCTTTTTGCATGTTCGCAACCAGATCGCAGCAAAAATTGATGATGTAGCTCGAACTTTTGCATTGCCGGGATTGAAACCCCAAGTGCCCGGCATAGACTTGCCAGCAAGCCCTTATTCTGGCTTAGCACACATGGAGTGTGTCTGTCCTCCTGGAACAAATCAGAGCGAAACAGGATGTTTTTGCGTTCAGGTTTTAGCCTTATCGAGCTTATGGTGACCATAGCGCTCGTCTCTTTGTTACTCACGTTGGGGGTTCCTTCCTTCAGCGCTTTGTTGCGCACCATTTCTCTCAATACTCAGGCCAACAACTTTGTTGCAGCTATCAACCTTGCCCGCTCGGAAGCCATTCGTCGCAACACGGTAGTGATCCTCTCCGCTGCTGCCGATAACCTGACCCAGCATCACTGGGAGGCCGGTTGGCAGATCTGGGTTGATGGCAACGGCAACGGCATACTGGATAATGGTGAGTTGTTGCGAGACTTTCCCGATATGGGGAGTGGAGTCCTGAGCAGCAATACCTCCCTGCTGCGTTTCAATAGCGAGGGTTTTCTTGATGGTCGTACTCCCTTGGCCCGGGTATTTTCTCTGCGTCCCGATGAGTGCAGAAATGAGGCCTCCCGTGATATCAACATCACAGTCGCTGGTCGCCCCTCCATTACCGAGGCTAGTTGCCCATGATGCGAGAACGGGGTTTGTCACTGCTTGAAATCATGATCTCGGTACTGGTGCTCTCCATCGGTATTCTGGGGATGGCTACTCTGCAACTGCAGGCTCTCAAGAGTAACCAGTCGGCGCTGACGCGTACCGAGGCGACCCAGTATGCATACATGATCAACGATATGATGCGGGCTAATCGCAGCGCGGCTCTGAACGGGCAATACAATATCGACTTGGGCGAAACTGTCTCGGGTAGCTCTATGGCGGTTCAGGATCTGCTGCACTGGAAGCGGGTCGTGGCCGAGCTACCAGGTGGCGATGGCGCCGTATCGGTCAGTGCCGGAAGGGCCACTATTACTATTCAGTGGGATAGCAGTCGGCTGTCGACTGATCCAGCGTCGCGCAGCATGATCCTGAGGACGGACCTATGAGCAGGAGCGGTTTGCCGCTACACCAGCACGGGATCGGCTTGGTCGAGGTGATGATCGCCCTGGTGCTCTCGCTGATAACGGTGGGGGTCATGATTCAGGTGTTTCTCGGCAATCACAAAACCTATCTCACTGGCGAGGCCATTGCCCGGGTGCGGGAAGATAGCGGATTTGCCACCAATCTGCTGCAAAAAGAGCTGCGTATGGTGGGCTATCAGGGGTGTCTCAGCAAGCAGGGGGTCAATATCACCAATACCCTCAATAACAGTACGGCACTGCCCTACAACTTCACCACCTTTTTGCGTGGTTACGACAATGTGACGTCCACTTTGCCAGCCGAGCTGTCTGCTCTGTTCAGCGGTTCCGAGCCCAGACCCATGCCGGGTAGCGATATCCTGTTGGTTCAGGGGCCGGTTGGGGTTGGGGTTCCGCTCAGTCGTGATAATCATAACAGTGCCGCCCAGCTGTTTGTGCAGCAGCTATCCAGCAAGGCCGACTATTGTGGTTCCGGCGCACAGGGTTATAGCGATCTGTGCGAGGGAGATATCGTCATGGTCTCCGACTGTCAGAAGGCCAGAATATTTCAGGTCACCAAAGTACAGGGCGTGGCAGGGGGGCGTGAGGTCAATATCGTCCACTCCAATGACAACAAATATACGCCAGGCAATGCCAGCAGTTCCTGGGGGGGGGGCAGCAGCCCACCCGAGGAGCGATTCGGTCTTGGCTCGGTCGTGAACAGGGTGGAAACCCGTCTCTACTATATCGCCCGCCTCTCTGCCAGCAGCCCCTACGCGCTTTATCGCAAGAACGGGGTGGCTGCAGGTATGCCCCTTATCGAAGGGGTTGCCAATATGCAACTTACATTCGGCGAGGATCAGAACCGGGATCGTGCGGCAGATCGCTACGTGAGCGCCGCAGGTAATCCAAACTGGGACAATGTACTGGGGATTGGAGTGCAACTTTTGATGCGCAGCAACCAGGGTAATGTGGTGTCGTCTCCGCAGGCCCTTAGCTTTGCCGGAGCCACCTTCCGGGCGACCGATCGCAACTGGTACTGGGTCGCCGAAACCACAGTTGCGCTGCGCAATCGGCTACCTTGAGGAGCCCAGTCATGATGGATCGACAGCAGGGGATGGCGCTGGTGATCAGCCTGATTTTTCTGGTCATGGTGAGCCTGCTGGGTATGGCCAGCATGCGTGGGGCGCAGTTGCAAGAGAAGATGGCGGGTAACCAGAAAGAGGCACTGCAGGCATTGCAGGCGGCAGAAGCGGGCCTGCGCGCTGCCGAGCGCTATATCGAGGCTGGCAACTCGGGTCCCTATGACAACAGCGCGGGCCTGTATGAATTTATCGACACCGCGGTGGATCCTGCCTCCCCTTCGACCGCCTGGCGTACCTATACCAACAGTGGTCTGGCGGGGCGCGCTCCCGAATACTTTATCGAACGGTTGCCCTATACCCAGGGGGGGAGCGAGGATCTGGCAGTCGATGAGCCCATCAGTGAGCGTCGTCTATATCGTATTACTGCAAGGGGATTTGGTCTCTCTGACGAGAGCCGGGTGCTGTTGCAATCGACCTATAGTCGCTAGGAGGCGGTGTATGGGCAAACTTGGTTTTGGCCTTTCAGTGATGCTCTGCTGTGCTTCGGCACAGGCGGCGCTCGATATTGCCCAGGTTCCCCTCTATCTCGGCACCCGGGCCGATCCCAATATCATGTTTACCCTGGATGATTCGGGCTCGATGCATTTCGAGTTGATGCCGGAGGGGTTGATTGAGAACAGCGCTCGCTACGTCTACCCCAGAGCCGACAATGTCTATGGCAGCGAGGATTATGACAACCGGACCGTGACTTTCACCAGCAATAACGACCGCAATGCCTATACCCGCTCAAGCAACAACAACAAACTCTACTACAACCCGCAGCAGAGCTATCGGCCCTGGGCCAAGGCGGATGGTACCCCGATGGCGAATGCCAGCATCAGCTGTGCACCGCACAACCCCTTCAATACCGCCGCCGGCTGTCGTGATCTGACCAAGAACAACCGCTCCAAGTCCCTGCGTTACTACACCGGATTCTCTTCCACCGATTACAAAGATGACGAGACCTTCTGGCCAGCCGTCTACTTTGCCTACAAGGGCAGTGGTGACGTGAAGAAAGTGAGCAGTTATACCCGGGTCGAGATAAAGTCCGGCAGCACCTATGGCGGGCGGCCCAATCGCAGTGATTGTAAGAGCGCCCCCGTTTGTACTTATGACGAGGAGATCCAGAACTTTGCCAACTGGTATACCTACTACCGCTCCCGGATCCTAGCGGCTCGTGCCGGGGTCGGCCGTGCCTTTGCCAGCCAAGGGCAGGCCCTCCGGGTGGGGTTTGCCACCATCAATGCTAGCGGCAGTGTGATCCGCGGGGTGGCGCCTTTCTCCGGAACCGATCGCAGCGCCTTTTTCAGCGACCTTTACAGCCGCGATATTCCGGCCGCCGGCACGCCGCTGCGCACCAGTCTGAAGGACGTGGGGGAGTACTTCTCCCGCACTGACAAAAACGGCCCCTGGGCGGCCAGTGCCGGCAGCACCTTGCCCCACCTCACCTGCCGGCAGAGCTACAACATCCTGATGACTGATGGCTACTGGAACGGAAATTCTCCCTGGGTCGGCGATCAGGACAAAGATAGCATCGAGAATACGCTGGCCGATGTGGCCTACCAGTACTGGAAGACCGATCTGCGCCCCGATCTCGCCAACAAGGTGCCGACCAGCACGGCGGATCCGGCCAATTGGCAGCATCTGGTCAACTTTACCGTCGGGCTTGGCGTCAACGGTTCCCTCAATCCTGCCAACGGTATCCCGAGCCGTTGGCCCAATCCCCATGATCCGGATGACAAGGAGTACAAGAATGCGACCTACATTCCGGAGCACAAGATTGATGACCTGTGGCACGCGGCACTCAACAGCAAGGGGAGCTTTTTCAGCGCGGCGGATCCGGATACCTTCGCCGCAGCCCTGAGCAGCACCCTGGCCCAGATCGCGGCCCGCAACAGCTCCGCCAGCTCGGTGACTGCCAACGCAACCCGGCTGGACAGCAATACCCACATCTACCAAGCCCGCTATAACAGCGGCGACTGGTCGGGGCAACTGGTCTCGATCCCGCTGAACAGCGATGGCACCCTTGGGGAGATCGCCTGGGATGCTGCTACCTTGATCCCCGAGCCTTCAGCACGCAATATTTTCACCCGGCAAGACGGTGTCGGCATCCCCTTCCGTTGGGATACGC
This sequence comes from Aeromonas sp. 604282, assembly GCF_049170575.1. Lineage (NCBI taxonomy): Bacteria > Pseudomonadati > Pseudomonadota > Gammaproteobacteria > Aeromonadales > Aeromonadaceae > Aeromonas > Aeromonas sp. 604282. The sequence goes on from NZ_JAAKMV010000007.1 coordinate 127,541, forward strand.
TGAATGTGGCCAACCGGGCTCTATTCAATGTTGCTGGTGACAACCAGGGAGAAAGCCGCGTCGCCTATCTGCGCGGTGAGCGCAGTGGCGAGCAGCGCAATGGCGGTGCGTTTCGCAATCGTAGCGATCTGCTTGGAGACATCATTAATTCAGATCCCGTCTATGTGGGCAAGCGTGATTACGGTTACAGCAGTGCAGCCGGTCTGACCCAGCCAGAGCGGGAGGGTTACCAGGCTTTTCTAGACTCAACGGCGATTACCCGCCGCACCCCCATGCTCTATGTCGGTGCCAATGACGGTATGCTGCACGGATTTCGAGTCTCCGACGGTGTCGAGCGGCTGGCCTATATCCCGTCCAGCCTGCTGGGCGAGCTGACTCAGTTGACCAGACCGAATTACAGCCATCGCTACTATGTGGATGGGACGCCCAAGGTGGGCGATGCCTATCTGGGCAGTCGCTGGAAGAGCATCTTGCTGGGATCCACTGGTGCCGGTGGCAAGGCGGTATTTGCCATCGATGTGACGGCCCCGGATAACTTCACCGCAGATAAGATGCTGTGGGAGTTCACCAATAGCGAAATGGGGGTTGCACTGGCGGCACCCACTTTGGTCCGGGTCAAAGCCGACAACAAATGGGTTGCTCTGGTTGCCAATGGTTACAACAGCACCAGCCAGACTGCGAGGCTGTTTGTGCTGGATCTGGCAACTGGCGCCATCATCAAAGAGATCGATACCGAGGTAGGGTCTTCCAGCGAGCCCAACGGTCTATCTTCCCCCTTGCCGGTAGATCAAGACGGGGACAGGGTTGTCGACTATGTCTATGCCGGTGACCTGCACGGCAATTTGTGGAAATTCGATCTGACTGACAAAAACAGTGCCCAGTGGGGAAGTGCTTTGAAAACGGGCAACAAGCCCAAGCCGCTGTTCCAGGCCTGTAATGGCAGCTGCAGTGCCGGTACGCGTCAGCCGATCACCATGCGTCCTTTGGCTATTCGGCACCCTAAAGGGGGGGTTATGGTGATGATGGGGACTGGCAGTTATTTTACCAATGATGACAAACTGGTTCCCGCCACGCCGAGGCTGGAAGCGGTGTACGGTATCTGGGATACGGGGGCTACCGTACTCAGTAGCCAGCTGTTGCAGCAGAGCATCACCCATGAGTTTGTGGCCAACGGCACCACTATCAAGTTCAACGTGAGGGTTGTCTCCAACCGGAATGTCAATTACACCAGCCAAAAGGGTTGGTATCTGCTATTGAAATCGCCAAGCTTGAGCAAGGGGGTAGGGGAACGGGCTGTCTCCGAGATGCTCTATCGGCATAAGCGTTTAATTTTCAACACATTGATTCCGTCAGCGGATGCCTGTGATTTTGGTGGCCGCTCCTGGCTGATGGAGCTGGATCCCATCTCGGGTGCCAGACTAACCTACTCGGTGTTTGACGTTAACGGCGACGGGGCTGTTAACGATGATGATTATGTCGCGATCAAGGATGATGCTGGTAATGACATCAAGGTACCTGTCAGCGGGAAACAGTTTGATGAGCTCACCACGACGCCAAGCGTGGTGGAGGATGCCGAGATGGAGCGCAAATATATCAGCGGCTCCAGTGGTAATATCTCGGTCACGCTGGAAGAGGGGGCAGGCGATCTGGGTGGCCGTCAGTCCTGGTTGCAACTGGAGTAGAGGTTGGCATGGAACGTGGTTTTACCCTGATTGAGTTGATGATAGTGGTCGCAGTGGTCGCCATTCTGGCCGCGATAGCATATCCCAGTTACAACAACTACATGGCGGCAGCCAAGCGAGCCGAAGCTAAGGCCGTATTGCTGGAAGCTGCACAATATCTGGAGCGGGAGTTTACCGCCAGCGGCAATTATGACGCAGGTAACCTGACCTCTGCCGGCCTGGCGACCCTACCGAGGGATGGTGGTGCTGCTTATTACAATGTGGCGCTCAATGCCAGTGGGGCACGTTATACCCTGACCGCTATTCCGACCGGTGTGATGAATGGCGATCCCTGTGGATTGTTGACCCTCGATCAGAGCGGACTGCAGGGGGTATCACGAGCCACCATGACAGCCACCGAATGCTGGTAGCGTTCAGTTCCAGCACTCGGCAGGGTGCTTGATGTCGGCCTTGTTGATAGTCAGGGTATCACAGGCCGTGCTGCCAGCCTTGTCACCGACCTGGGCCCCCTTGCTGGTGGCTACCAGTGTGTAGGCGGTGGCGGTGGCGCCAGAAATGCTAAAGGTGTAGTAGTCGCTGGTTGGGTTGCCCACACTGGCTATCGCACTGCTGTAACTGGCATTGGAGATGCGAAATTCTTCCTGTTTGAGCTGCATGGTCAACAAGCCCTTGATGGCATCGGCTCGACGAGATTTACGCAGACCGTCGGTAAAGCTCGGGTAGGCGACAGCAGCAATAATGGCAACAATGGCAACGACCACCATCAATTCCAGCAGGGTGATTCCAGATTGTTTGATTCTCATGGGCGCGGCAGGGTTCGTTAAACAGGTAGATACTATAGGATAGTACTGACCTCATACTCTACTGGCATGAGCGAAAAGAAAGGAGTATTTAGCCAATGGAATTCACAGAGGGGCGCTCAGCCGGTTTTACCATGATTGAATTGATGATTGCCATGGCTCTGGTCGCCCTGCTACTAACCGTGGCTATTCCCAGTTACCAGTCATTGCGCCAGGAACAGATGGTCAAGGCGGCTACCCAAGCTGTTTACACGGATATCATGCTGCTCAAGTCTGAGGCTATCAAACGTAATAAACCGATTATCTTCAAGATATTTAATGCGGGGCAGGCCAATTGGTGCTATCGCATAGCTCTTGATTCTACATGTAATAGCTGCATGGATTCATGTTCTGCTATTGAAGGTCGCAAGGGCGTCGATGCCAGCGAGTTTAAGGGTATTACTCTGACTACAAACTATGAGTTATCCGGTTCTGAACATGCTCTTGAAATCAATAATCGCAGAGGCTCATTCAAAGATCTTCACGGCAGTGGCGGTTTGGGCAATGGTTCTATTTGTCTGAAGAACGGTGCCTCTGAGCACAGGGTTATTATTGCCACGAATGGCCGAGTGAGAACCGAGCCTGTAACGGGGAGCTCTCCATGCGATTAGGTCTGGCACGAGGCTTTAACATAGTCGAGTTAATGGTGGCCATGGTCGCAGGTTTGTTTTTGGTCGCGGCAGTAACATCCTTGTTCGCCACTATTCTCAAGGCCAATCAAACATCGATGCAGGTGAGTCGTCTAAATCAGGAACTGCAAAGTATCACCGATATGATTGCCCGCGATGTACAGCGAACCGGTTACGACCAGGCTGCGACTGCATTCCTCGGTGCTGCATCGGGTGTCAAATCGCCATTTTATTTTGATACCACCAGCGATTTGAGGAGTGAAACGATCAGTGGCTCCAAGATTTATCGCTGTATCAGGCTGAAATACGATGATGATAACAATGGAATACTTGGTACCAATGAAACCTTTATTTACAGCTACGACAGTTCTGACAAAGGGGTACAACTTGGTTCCAGTTGCAGCACAGGTAATTTACTTAGCACCGATGACACTATTGAGGTGACTGACCTGACTTTTTCGCTCCTTGGAAGCAGTGCCTCGGCTGGCGCGAGAACGGTACGTTTGAGCATATCGGGTCAGTTAAAGGCGAATCCCGCACTTAAACTCACCCTGCAGCGTGATATCAAGCTGCGTAACGACGGGTATTGATGCCATGAAACGTCATCTTGGCTTTACCACATTCACTATTACGCTATTGCTTATTGTGATCCTGCTTGGCATTTCATTGCTGGCGGGCAAACTGATGGTAGCAGACCGTCGTGTCAGTCTTAATGAAGTACAGTATCGCCAGGCACTTGCACTGGCCGAGCTGGGCCTCTCGGATGGGGTTGGACGGCTCACGCAAGATGCTGCTTGGCGTACCCCTAGTAGCGGTATATCTATCACTGTTTCAGCTGGAAATTATACCCTGCAGGCACAGGACGAACCGGCAGTGGTTGTCGGTGGGGCGAATGTAGTTCCTGTTAGAGTGCGCGCTATGGCGAGCTTGGTGGACAGTACTGCCAATGCCGAGGTTGAAATTAAGGCCATCAAGATAAGCGTATTGGCGGGCACACCGGCGGCCCCTCTGACGATTGCTGGTGGCATGGCAGTATCCGGCAACTTTACAGTGGTGGCTAACCCCAACGGTGGAGGACCGGGCGTCCCGCTATCAGTCTGGACAAATGGCAATGTGGATTTGACCAATGGTTCTGGCCAGACCTGCCATCAGGGGGACTACAGCGGCGGGTGCAGTGCTTACATTAGTCAGAAGGGCGATAAACAGTCGGACATAAAAGACAATGATACTGCATTCCCCACTGATCTGGTCTGGTATCTGTTCAATGAAAATGACGACGCTACAGGGTGGGCCAATCTGGAGTCGCGAGCAGTACAACTACTGAAAAATTGTGATTCGCTTTCGACGGCATCGAGCGGCCTGATTATTGTCGATGGAGACTGTAAACCGGGTGGATCAATTGGGTCTACATCTGCGCCTGTAGTACTCATCGTGCGCAATGGCAATCTGACAGTAAATGGGAGCGCCACCCTCTATGGACTGGTGTTTGCCTATTCATCCACACCTGCAACTACGACTACCGATATCAGCTTGAAAGGGGGGGCCATCGTCAATGGTGCTGTAGTGGCCAACTATCAACTGGGCAAAACGGCTAACGGTACCTTTGATGCCAAGTATGATCAGGCGGTGTTGAGCAATATCGAAAATGGGGCGGCGTTTCAGAGCATCAATCTGGTGCCTGGTAGCTGGCGCGATTGGTAGGAGCATGTATGAAACCGCACAAGGGATTTGGGCTGTTAGAGATTTTGATCACTCTGGTTCTGCTGGGGGTGGGGGTTGCTGGACTGGTGGCTATGTCTCGTTCATTGCTCAATACCTCTCAGGATAGTCGCCGCTATGAAGTAGCCATGCGGCTGGCGGAGTCAAAGCTGGATGCATTTCGTACCTTCAATGGGGTGGTGAGTGCGGTTTCTCCGCTCACTGCCTATAACAGTATCGCGGCCGGTTCCAGCTCGGCCACTCCTCCCGATGGTGGTGGGACTTATGCTCTTACTTGGTCTGTCAGTAACCAGTACTGGAATGGTTCTGCTTGGCAAACGGCTATCCCGGCGGGTTACTTGCGTGCCTACCCTGGCCGAAAGGTGGTTAATGTAACCGTCAGCTGGAGTGACAGCGTCGGGCAGTCTCATTCCTTGCTGCTTTCTGGCGCTGTATCGCCGGTGGAGTCGTTAACCCAGAATCAGTTTAACGGGGGGCTGGATACCAGTCGCGAACCGCCCCATGTGGTTTATACCCCCGGGGTTGCGCCTGATGTCATTTCCATCCAGATTGACCAGGAAGGGCGCAAACAAGAGACCAGCAAGCCATTGCCCACCGTGACCTCCAAGGACGGTACTGTCGGCAAATTGGTGCAATTCGAGACAGTTACCTATAAGCCAGACAATGGTGGCAATACCCAACAGGTGCTGCAGGATCTGGCATCGGTTTCCTGTTCCTGCAGCTATGGCTCGAGCGTTAATGCCTACTTGCCAGGTAAGGCCATTTTGACCAGCAGCAATCTGTTGTACTGGAACGTGGGCTCTCAGGTTACCAAGCAGACCGGGGTACTTAATAGCAGTGTCAGAGATCAACCGAGTCTCTGCACCAGCTGCTGCAAGGATCATTTCGATGGTAGCGGCAGCAGTTTCGAGCAGTTTTACGCTCCACTCAATACCAGCCGACTGCGCTACAACAGTGGCCTCTCATCGGTCAATAGCGGCGATTATGTGGATGCCTGCCGCTTTGTCAGGCTTGATGGCTACTATCGTCCCCTGCCGGACTGGAACCTGATCAAAGTTATCGTGACCAGCGCTGATTTTCTTGCCAAGCCCGCAAACCAGACTAGCTATCAGAACTACATCAAGTACGTAGTTACTACCTACATCACCTGGCAGAAGAACATTCTCAACTGGACCGCAAACCCCACGGCTACGGCGCCGACGATCACCGAGTTTGCGGATTGGTTGCCTGCCAATGCTGCGACAGGAGGAGATACCAGCACCAAGATCACCATGAATACGGGGACCGCCCAGTTGATTGCCAGAGGTATCTACGTGGATCTGCTCTCGCCAGACAGTCTCGCGAAGCTCGATCTGACTTCTCAGGATCTGTTGGCCAAGGTCCCGTTTCAGGATATCAATCTGACCATGCTGGCGGAGTGGAGTCTGGTGCCATTGAGTGGCCAGTTGACTGGCAGTGCCTCTGACTATGTCGGTGTGACCAACGAGCCGGTCAAGACTGTCGTTGATCTTGGCAGCTATTATTTTGGTAGCTATAGCCGTGGCTATCTGTCCGCCAAGAAGAGCACCAAGGATGCATCCAACGTGTTGCAAAGTGCATCGATCAAGGTGACTGCCTATCAGGGTAACTCGGGGATCACCGCTTCGCTTATCTCACCGGTAGACCGAAATGAGGCCAAGGTCGCCATCATGCCTATCTCGGTCGATACCAGCTCCCAGACGGTGCCAACCCTCACGGTATCAGGGCGGATCGAGTGCCTAGAAAAAGTCAGTAACAGGGATTCATCGCCTACGGCGTGCAATAAGAATACCTTTAACGGGCTGAATCCGCCCACTACGACTACTAGTGGTGCCACTTGCCGTATTGATAAACCCCAAGCTAACAACCAGCCGGCTACCTATGTCTGTACTGCTCCGCAAAACAGTACTCTGGTGATAAGTTTTTCTTATAGTGCCCAGGGCAATACAGCCTATTTGCTGAAGCCCGCTTCTCTGAGCATTGCCATGACACCGCCTGCCAACGGTCAGGTGATTAGCGGTCCTTGTGCCCTGCTGGTGGACAATGGTGTAACCAACGCAACCAATCTAAGTTGCACCCCTTGAATCCGGGGCGCTGGCACAGCCAGCGCCTTTTCTTTATCATTCCCCATCATTTTCGAATACAAGATGCATCGCCATGGCAAAAGCCCTCTCTCTGATGCTTGCCCAGTTGAATCTGACGGTAGGCGCCATCGAAGATAACACTGACAAAGTGCTCGCTGCGGCGGCTCAGGCCGAGCGGCAAGGTGCCGATCTGCTGGTCTGCTCCGAGCTGGCCCTGACCGGCTATCCTCCGGAAGATCTGCTACTGCGCGCCGACCTGATGGTCCGGGTGGAAGCCGCGCTGACCCGCATCGCGGCATGGCAAGGTGCTTGCGCCATTCTGGTGGGCCATCCCTGGCGTGAAGGGGAGGCGCTCTATAACGCCGCCTCCCTCTATGAGCAAGGCAAGCTGATTGCCCGCTACTGCAAGCAGGACTTGCCCAACTACGGGGTATTCGACGAGAAGCGCTACTTCACCGCCGCGACCGAGACTTGTGTGGTGCTGTTCCGTGGTCACCAGCTGGGGCTGCTCATTTGCGAAGATTTATGGCAGCCGGGTCCGGCGCTGGCCGCCAAGGCCGCGGGGGCAGAGCTGCTGCTCACTATCAATGCCTCGCCCTATGATCAGGAGAAACCCTGGATCCGCCGCGAGCTGATGGCCGAGCGCTGCGATCAGACCGGTCTGCCACTGGTTTACCTCAATCAGGTATGCGGTCAGGATGAGCTGATTTTCGACGGCTGCTCCAAGGTGTTCAGCAGCCAGGGCGAGTTGACCCACAAGCTGGCCCCGTTTGCCGAAGAGCTGGCGCTGGTACGTTTTGCTGATGGTCAGCCGGTGAAGGAGCGGGAACCCGCTGCGCCGCTCGAGCCGTTGGCCGAGACCTATCAGGCGCTGGTGCTGGCAGTGCGCGACTACGTTACCAAGAACGGCTTCCACGGCGCTGTGCTGGGCCTATCTGGCGGCATCGACTCGGCGCTGACGCTGGCCATTGCGGCCGATGCCATCGGGGCCGACAAGGTGCAGGCAGTGATGATGCCGTTCCGCTACACCGCCCAGATGAGCGTGGAGGATGCCAAGGAGCAGGCTGAGCGGATGGGGGTGGAGTTCAACATCATCTCCATCGAGCCGATGTTCGAAGGGTTTATGACCCAGCTGGCGCCGTTGTTTGAAGGCACCGCCCGCGATACCACCGAAGAGAACCTGCAGGCCCGCTGCCGCGGCGTTCTGCTGATGGCGCTCTCCAACAAGCGTCGTCGCATTGTGCTGACCACCGGCAACAAGAGCGAAATGGCGGTCGGCTATGCCACGTTGTACGGTGACATGGCGGGCGGTTTCGATGTGCTGAAAGATGTGCCAAAGACGCTGGTGTTCAAGTTGTGCGAATATCGCAACTCGGTCGATTACGTGATCCCGCAGCGGGTCATCGACCGCCCCCCTTCAGCGGAGCTGGCGCCGGATCAGGTGGATCAGGACAGTCTGCCCCCCTACGACATCCTCGATGCGATCCTCAAGCGTTATGTGGAAGAGGATGCCTCGGTCGCCGATATGGTGGCAGAAGGCTTCGAGGAAGCGGTGGTGCGCAAGGTGATCCGGCTGGTGGATCTCAACGAATACAAGCGCCGTCAGGCGGCGGTCGGGCCCCGCATCACGGCTCGCAACTTTGGTAAGGATCGCCGTTACCCCATTACTTCCGGGTTCGGTAAACAGAACTGGTAAGGAGTCACCATGAAGAAGATTGAAGCCATCATCAAACCGTTCAAGCTGGACGATGTGCGCGAAGCCCTGGCCGAGATCGGCATCAACGGCATGACCGTCTCCGAAGTCAAAGGCTTCGGTCGCCAGAAGGGTCACACCGAGCTCTATCGCGGTGCCGAATATATGGTCGACTTTCTGCCCAAAGTGAAAGTGGAGCTGGTGGTACAGGACGAGGATCTCGATGCCTGTCTGGAAGCGATCCAGAATACCGCCCGCACCGGCAAGATTGGTGACGGCAAGATCTTCGTCTGCGAGGTGGAGCGCGTCATTCGTATCCGTACCGGCGAAGAGAACGAAGACGCTATCTGATGTCGTTTTTGCCTCGTTATGTTCAGGAGAGCAAAACAAGTTCTGCTCTGATGTCCCGAAAGCGCATCGTGGCGGTGGCAGGCTTGCTGTCAGTACTCACTGCGTGCAGTACCCGCCCGCCGGCGCAGCCGGAAAATCTGTGCCAGATCTTTCGCGAGAAGCCGGAGTGGCACAAGGCTGCGCTCAAGATGAACGAGAAGTGGGGGACGCCGATTCATGTGGTGATGGCCATGATGTATCAGGAGTCCTCGTACGTACATGATGCCCAGCCGCCGATGCAGTATTTCCTCTTCATCCCGACCGGGCGGGCCAGTTCGGCTTATGGTTATGCTCAGGTCAAAGATGAAACTTGGGCGGATTACCAGCGGGAAACCGGTAACAGCTGGAGTGACCGCGATGACTTTGCCGACGCCATCGATTTTATGGGTTGGTACACTAACAAGGCCCAGCGGCTCAATGGCACCTCCAAGTGGGATGCCTATGGCCAGTACCTCAACTATCACGAAGGGTGGGGTGGCTACCGGCGTGGCAGCTATCGAAGCAAGGGGTGGTTGATGAAGACCTCTCGCAAGGTGGAAGCTCGCGCCCAGCGCTACGGCGCCCAGTACCGTCAATGCAAGGATCAGCTCTCCCGTGGGGGCTGGTTCTGGTAACCAAATCAGGAGTCAGAAATGCCGTTATTGGATAGTTTTACTGTTGACCACACTCGTATGGAAGCGCCAGCGGTGCGTGTGGCCAAGACCATGCAGACCCCGAACAAGGACACCATTACTGTGTTCGACCTGCGTTTCTGCGTACCGAATCAGGAGATCCTTTCCGAGCGCGGTATCCATACGCTGGAGCACCTGTTCGCTGGATTTATGCGTGATCACCTGAATGGCAACGGCGTGGAGATCATCGATATCTCCCCCATGGGTTGCCGTACCGGCTTCTACATGAGCCTGATCGGTGCGCCGGACGAGGCCAGGGTTGGTGCCGCTTGGCAAGCTGCCATGAGCGACGTGCTGACCGTGCAGGATCAGGCCAAGATCCCCGAGCTGAACGAGTATCAGTGCGGCACCTACAGCATGCACTCGCTGGAAGAGGCGCACGCCATCGCCCGTCATGTGCTGGAGCGCGGTATCGGCGTCAACCACAACGACGAGCTGGCCCTGCCGGAAGAGAAGCTGAATAGTCTGTGAGGCTGATGAGCTGTCGCTCATCGGGTAACCTCTCTTCGGGGAATGTTAAAAGAGCCGGTCAGCCATGCTGACCGGCTCTTTTTTATTCCGCCCGATCGCGGTTATGGGGATGACTTGCTCCCCTTGCCGACTCCGATTAGGATGGTTTTTGACCTGAACCTGTTGGCGGAGGTGTGACGATGAAGGGGATATTGCTGCGTTGGCTGGCCCGTTACGACGCGTGGTGCGAGGAGTGGGGCCTCACCCAGGAGAACCGGCGCTGCTGTACGCCGGTTCGTTATGATGATGATTCAAGCCAAGAGCGAGCTGGCGCAGAAGAGGCTGAGCTCAATCAAAATTGCGGGTCACGGCGCCGGTAACGCTGTTGTACTCGAAGCCGAGGCCGTTTTCATACTCTGAGTCAGCCGGGAAGCGACCCATCGAGTCGCGCAGGATATAGCGGCAGTTATTGTGATATTCGTTCGGTTCATCTTCATCTATATGTTTCGTGTTAATCTCGATGGACAGGTAGTCAACCCCTTCTGGAATAACTCCGCTGTTGAGCTCTGCGCTGGCAGCGGTTTGGCCGCCATCAAGCAGGTTATTAAATAGCAACTCGCAATCCTCAGAATTATTGACCGAGATATGGTTGCCGGAGCCGGTCTGATAGGGTGTGTCTACCGGTTTGTAGTAATCCTCTTTTGTCCCCGCCGGCCAGCCATAGCGGTTGATGTCTATCGTGCTGTTGCCAAAACTGCTCAGATTGTAGAGCGCGATCGCTTGCCCTTGCACTTTCACCGCCCATCCTGCATTAGCTAGATGAACTGAACTGGCAAAGCTGCTAGCGGTCGCCGAGACCGTGCTTTTCAGGGCATCATCCTTGATATTGATAAAGCGGGGCAGGGCGGTGACGGCCAGGATCCCCAGCACTATGATCACTAACACCAGTTCAATCAGGGTAAAGCCGTTGTTTTTGTTGTTCATCATGTTCAATGACCCATTAAATACCGCAAACAGGTGTGAGTGATATGCAGCTGATAGATACCCATTGCCATCTCGACTTTCCGGTGTTCGACCAGGACAGGGAGGCGCTGCTGGCCCGTTGCCGAGCATTAGGGGTGACGGAGTATATCATTCCTGCCATCGCAGAGGATAACTGGACTCGTGTGATGGCACTGGCAGATCAGCATGACGGCCTCTTGTATGGTCTGGGTATTCATCCCTGGTATGCCGGTGAACAGCGTGAGGGGGTGATGGAACGGCTGCGAACGCTGGTGATGAGTCAACCTGCCAGGCTGGTGGCGATTGGTGAGTGCGGGCTGGACCTCCGTTCTCACGTGCCGCAGGAGGGACAATTTGCGTTGTTTGAGGCTCAGATCCGGCTGGCTGCTGATGCCGGGCTCCCCCTGATGATCCACTCGGTGCGCGCCAATGACACTGTGGCCAAGCTGTTGCGCCGCTTCAAGCCGCCTCGTGGAGGGGTGATCCATGCTTTCAGCGGTTCGTTGCAGCAGGCGGAGGCCTTCTGGCAACTGGGCTTTCGACTCGGGGTGGGCGGGGTAATCAGTTTTGAACGAGCGAACAAGACGCGAGACGTATTTCGGGCTATGCCGCTCGAGGCCCTGGTGCTCGAAACCGATTCGCCCGATATGCCGTTACAAGGTGATCAAGGCACCCGGAATACCCCGGAAGCGCTGCCGAAAATAGCAGAAATATTGATGACATTGCGGGAGGAATCATCGGTAGATGTTGCCAAGGTGTTATTTGAAACTGCCCAGCATCTTTTCCATCACGACCTATTGTCATGAAACAAATTCGCAACACCTGATTTAGTTGTCAGGAAAAAAAATGAGCGTAAAAATCGTTTGCTGTCTAATTTTGTGACACTTGGGCATTTTGATAACGATAAAATGTGACCAGCATTCTATTTTATCGGACTTTAATTAGTATAATGCGCTCCCCTTGATTAGTTGGGTTTAATAACAACTCGCTAACAAGCTAGGTGCTACTAGAGGAAGATAATAATGAATTTGTTCATGGGTCTGGTAGGGATGGCGACGCTCGTCCTTATCGCGGTGCTGTTCTCCAGCAATCGCAAGGCAATCAACGTACGTACCGTTGTCGGTGCGTTCGCAATTCAAGCCGGTCTGGGGGCGTTTGTACTCTATGTTCCGGTTGGTCGCGATATCCTGGTCGGCGTGTCCGATGCGGTATCCAGCGTGATCAGCTACGGCCAGAACGGGATCGACTTCCTGTTCGGCGGTCTGGTCAGCAACAAGATGTTTGAAGTATTCGGTGGCGGCGGCTTTATCTTTGCCTTCCGTGTTCTGCCGGTCATCATCTTCTTCTCTTCCCTGATTGCCGTGCTCTACTACCTGGGCATCATGCAGATGGTCATCAAGTTGCTGGGCGGCGGCCTGCAGAAAGTGCTGGGCACTTCCCGCACCGAATCCCTCTCTGCAACTGCCAACATCTTCGTCGGTCAGACTGAAGCGCCGCTGGTGGTTCGTCCTTACATCTCCAAGATGACTGACTCCGAGCTGTTCGCCGTCATGTGTGGTGGTCTGGCTTCCGTTGCCGGTTCCGTACTGGCCGGTTATGCCTCCATGGGCGTGAAGATGGAGTACCTGATTGCTGCCTCCTTCATGGCTGCACCGGGTGGTCTGCTGTTCGCCAAGCTGCTGGTTCCCGAGACCGAGACCCCGAACTACGACGAAAGCTCTGCCGATGCCGAGCTGGATGACAAGCCTGCCAACGTCATTGACGCTGCTGCTGCTGGCGCCTCTGCCGGTATGCAACTGGCCCTGAACGTCGGCGCCATGCTGCTGGCATTTATCGGTCTGATCGCCATGATCAACGGCATCTTCTCCGGTGTGGGTGGCTGGTTCGGTTATCCGCAACTCTCTCTGGAACTGCTGCTGGGCTGGATCTTCTCCCCGCTGGCGTTCCTGATCGGTGTGCCCTGGAATGAAGCAGTGGTTGCCGGTTCCTTCATCGGTCAGAAGCTGGTAGTGAACGAGTTCGTGGCTTACCTGAACTTCGCTCCGTACCTGAAAGACGAAGTACTGATCAACGGTGTGGCCATGTCCGATCACACCAAGGCGATCATCTCCTTCGCACTGTGTGGTTTTGCCAACCTCTCCTCTGTTGCCATCCTGCTGGGTGGTCTGGGGTCCATGGCGCCGAACCGCCGCGGCACCATTGCACGCTTTGGTCTGAAAGCCGTACTGGCTGGCTCTCTGTCCAACCTGATGTCTGCCACTATCGCTGGCTTCTTCCTGGCACTGTCCGGCATGTAATCGTCGCCTGACTGACAGGGTATAAACACGAACGCCACGGCACCTGCCGTGGCGTTCGCGTATGGAGCGGTGACAACCGTTTTCCTATCTAAACTAATAATAAAATGAGTCAAATCGGAGGTTATATGAATGAAGTGCTACTGGCGATGGTGGCCGGCTTTATAGTTGGTTTGTTGTTTTCTTTCCTCAAATTGCCGATCCCGGCACCTCCCGTTTTGTCTGGGGTAATGGGGATCGTCGGGGTCTATCTGGGGGGATTGGCCTACTCTTGGATCCTGACTCGTTTCTTTTCGTAAGGCTTTTTTAGACCTGGATTTGCCAGATGTGAGGTACCTCTGAAATTGGCAAATCCGGCTTGCAAACAGGGGGTATCTCGGCTGAAATAGGCGTTGCCAGCAGGGTGCTGGCAATGACTAATACTCGATCAAATCGGGTGTTGGCGGTCAAATGGAATTGATTGGGAAGTCGGGTCAGATGTTGTCTGCCTTTCTCAAGTCTTCATGGAACCAAGTCCGCACTTTTGTAAGAAAGTGACAGGGCTCTTGCCTTATTTACAGTCGCAGTGCCTGCAGGGTGTTTTGAATAGCATCCCGATAGTGCCGGTGCCTTCGCACTGTAATTCCATTCCCGTATAGCTGGGGGATTACTGCCTGTGCATCCATCGCTGGATGGTATGGCGGTGCCCGGTTATCTGGATTAAATCGAGACTTTGGAGAACAGAATGACTGATCTGAAAGTGGCCGCTCAGCGCGCCCTGAACCTGATGGACCTGACCACCCTGAACGATGACGACACCGATCAGAAGGTGATCGACCTGTGCCATAAGGCCAAGTCACCGGCTGGCCTGACTGCCGCCGTCTGCATCTATCCCCGTTTTATCCCTATCGCTCGCAAGACCCTGCGTGAGATCGGCGCTGCCGACGTACGCATTGCGACCGTGACCAACTTCCCGCACGGCAACGACGACATCGAGATCGCCGTGGCCGAGACCCGTGCCGCTGTCGCCTACGGTGCTGATGAAGTGGACGTGGTGTTCCCGTACCGTGCCTTCATGGCCGGCAATGAACAGATCGGTTTTGATCTGGTCAAAGCCTGTAAAGATGCCTGTGGTGCCAAGGTGCTGCTGAAAGTGATCATCGAAACCGGCGAGCTGAAAGAAGAGGCGCTGATCCGTCGCGCTTCCGAGATCTGTATCGATGCCGGTGCCGACTTCATCAAGACCTCCACCGGTAAGGTGCCGGTCAATGCGACTCCGGAAGCGGCACGCATCATGATGGAAGTGATCAAGGCCAAGAATCCGAAAGTTGGCTTCAAGCCTGCTGGTGGCGTGAAAGACGCAGCCGTTGCCGGTCAGTATCTGGCCATGGCCGAAGAGATCCTCGGCAAGGACTGGGTATCCGCCCGTACCTTCCGCTTTGGTGCATCCAGCCTGCTGGCCAGTCTGCTGGCCACTCTGGGGCATGGCGACAAGCCGGCCAACACCAGCGGTTACTAATAGGTTGATGAGGGGGCGGACCTGGTCCGCCCTGTTAGCCCCCACCATGCGGTGTGCGGGCAAGGATTCTGGCTTGTGTAACGCCAGCAATGGCGGAGGGAATGAAAGATGTTTTTGCCTCAAGAAATTATTCGCAAGAAGCGCAACGGTGAAGCGCTCAGTACCCAAGAAATTCAATTCTTCGTTCAGGGCATTACCAACAACACCATCGGTGAGGGGCAGATTGCCGCGCTGGCGATGGCGGTCTACTTCAAAGACATGACCATGGATGAGCGGGTTGCTCTGACCTGCGCCATGCGCGACTCCGGCATGGTTCTGACCTGGGATCACCTCAATCTGGGTGGCCCGATTGTCGACAAACACTCCACCGGCGGTGTGGGTGATGTGGTCTCGCTGATGCTTGGCCCGATGGTGGCCGCCTGCGGCGGTTTTGTGCCGATGATCTCCGGCCGTGGCTTGGGCCACACCGGCGGCACCCTCGACAAGCTGGATGCCATTCCCGGCTACCAGACCTCGGTCGACAACGACCGTTTCCTGAAAGTGGTGAAAGAGGCAGGTGTCGCCATCATCGGCCAGACCGGCGATCTCGCCCCGGCTGACAAGCGTATCTATGCAGTACGGGACATCACCGCCACCGTTGAATCCATCGCGATGATCACCGGCTCCATCCTCTCCAAAAAGCTCGCCTCCGGGCTCGAAGCGCTGGTGATGGATGTGAAAGTGGGCTCAGGTGCCTTTATGCCGACCTTCGAAGCCTCCGAAGAGCTGGCCAAGAGCATTGTGGCCGTGGCCAACGGTGCCGGTTGCCGCACCTCTGCGCTCTTGACCGATATGAACCAGGTGCTGGCCTCTAGCGCCGGTAACGCGGTAGAGGTGCGTGAAGCGGTGCGCTACCTGACCGGTGAATACCGTAACCCGCGGATCCACGAAGTGACCATGGCGCTGTGCGCCGAGATGCTGATCTCCGCCGGTCTGGCCAGCGACGAGCGCGATGCCCGTGCCAAGCTGCTGGCGGTGCTGGATAACGGCAAGGCGGCCGAGATCTTCGGTCGCATGGTGACTGGTCTCGGTGGCCCAGCCGATTTTATGGAGCGTTACGGCGCTTACCTGCCCAAAGCCGCCATCGTGCGTCCGGTCTTCGCGGCCAACAGCGGCTTCGTGACCGCCATGGATACCCGCGAGCTGGGTCTGGCCGTGGTCGCCATGGGCGGTGGTCGCCGCGCTGCCGGTGACAAACTTGATTATGCGGTCGGTCTGACCGACTTTATCCGCCTGGGTCAAAGCGTTGATGCTGACAAGCCGATAGCGATGATCCACGCTCAGACTGAAGAGCAATATGCTCAGGCTGCCAGCATGGTGCAGGCGGCTGTCCGGATTGGTGGCGAGCGGCCGGAGGCACTGCCTGAAGTGTACCGCCGTATCACCCTGGCCGATTTGTAACAAGGGGAAGACCCATGAAACGTACCTTTATTCTGATGATGGACTCTTTCGGTATTGGCGCAGCTGCCGACGCCGACAAGTTCGGAGATGTGGGCGCCAACACCCTTGGCCATATCGCCAAGGCGTGTGCGGCAGGTGAAATTGAAGGCCGTGGTGCCCTCAATCTGCCCAACCTCAACAAGCTGGGTCTGGGCCATGCCTGCGAGCAGGCCTCCGGCTACTTCCCGGAAGGGCTGAAGAAAGATATCGAGGTGGTCGGTGCCTACGGCTTTGCCCAGGAGCTCTCCTCCGGCAAGGATACTCCGTCCGGTCACTGGGAGATCGCCGGTGTGCCCGTGCTGTTCGAGTGGGGCTACTTCAAGGATCACCACAACAGCTTCCCGCAGGAGCTGCTGGACGCCATCGTCGAGAAGGCTGCTCTGCCGGGATATCTCGGCAACTGCCACGCCTCCGGTACCCAGGTGTTGGACGATCTGGGCGAAGAGCACATGAAGACCGGCAAGCCGATCCTCTACACCTCTGCCGACTCCGTGTTCCAGATTGCCTGCCACGAAGAGACCTACGGCCTCGAGAAGCTCTATGAGCTGTGCCACATCGTGCGCGAGCTGCTGGAGCCCTACAACATCGGCCGCGTTATTGCGCGTCCGTTCGTGGGTACTGGCAAGGGCAACTTCAAGCGTACCGGCAACCGTCACGACTACTCAGTGCTGCCGCCGGCGCCGACCGTGCTGGATTACATGAAAGAAGCGGGTGGTCAGGTGGTCTCCATCGGCAAGATTGCCGACATCTATGCCCAGCAGGGCATCACCAAGCAGGTGAAAGGGACCGGTCTGACCGAGCTGTGGGATCGCACGCTGGAAGAGGTGAAAGCGGCCGGTGACAACACCATCGTCTTCACCAACTTTGTGGACTTCGACTCCTCCTACGGCCACCGCCGTGACGTTGCCGGTTATGCCGGTGCGCTGGAGTATTTCGATGCCCGCCTGCCGGAGTTGTTTGAGCTGCTGCAGGACGGCGACGTGGTGGTGCTGACCGCCGACCACGGCTGTGACCCGACCTGGGGTGGTACCGACCACACCCGCGAATACATTCCGGTGCTGTTCTTCGGCAAGCCGGTCAAGGCTGGCTCCGTCGGTCGTCGCGAGACCTTTGCCGATATTGGCCAGAGCATCGCGGCTTACCACGGCCTGCCGAAACTGGCATACGGTACCAGCTTCCTGTAATTTACCCGCCCGCCACTTCGGCGGCGGGCAATTTATAAAACAATAAAACTCAACCTAGTGTGAAGGAATCAAGAGAATGGCAACTCCTCATATCAATGCGAAAGATGGCGCCTTTGCTGATACCGTGCTGATGCCGGGCGACCCCCTGCGCGCCAAGTACATCGCTGAAACTTTCCTGGAGAACGTCGAGCAGATCTGCGACGTGCGCAACATGTTCGGCTTTACCGGTACCTACAAGGGCCGTCGTATCTCCGTAATGGGCCACGGCATGGGTATCCCCTCCTGCTCCATCTACGCAAAAGAGCTGATCACCGATTACGGTGTGAAGACCCTGATCCGCGTGGGCTCCTGTGGTGCCGTGCGTGAAGACGTGAAACTGCGTGATGTGGTGATCGGTATGGGTGCCTGCACCGACTCCAAAGTAAACCGTCTGCGCTTCAAGGATCACGACTTCGCTGCCATCGCCGACTTCGACCTGGTTGCCAATGCGGTACAGGCCGCCAAGAACAAGGGCGTTGCCGTGCGCGTTGGTAACATCTTCTCCGCCGACCTGTTCTACACTCCGGACCCCTCCATGTTCGACGTCATGGAAAAATACGGCATCCTGGGTGTCGAGATGGAAGCCGCCGGTATCTACGGCGTGGCCGCAGAGTACGGTGCCAAGGCACTGACCATCTGCACCGTCTCCGACCATATCCGTACCGGTGAGCAGACCACCTCCGAAGAGCGTCAGCTGACCTTCAACGACATGATCGAAATCGCGCTGGATTCCGTCCTGCTGGGCGACAAGTAATTCCCTTGCGAATAAGAAACGGCGGCCTTCTGGCCGCCGTTTTTGTATCTGCTCATTGGTTGCGCCATCAATTTTCCGGAGGTGGCGAGGGGGGCGTACTCTTTTTCTTGTGCTTGCGCACCCGCATGTAGTTGCGGCGCACGCCGTAGGAGATGAGCACCCCGGCCAGCAGGGCGACCAGCAGCATCAACCGCTGTTTCTCCTGCACCACCTTGAGCCGGGTGTCCTTGTCTGCCAGCATCTGCTGCTCTTCCAGGGTGATGCGCAGGAAGCCGATGGTCTGCTCGCCATCCCGGATCTCCTGCACGAACTGGATCCGTCCTTTGCCCTGCTCCGGCAGTGACTTGTTATCGCTGCCGATGGGCAGCAGGCTCTCCAGCGGCACCGCCTGCTCCGATTGGGCGAGGGGAATGCCGCGTCCGTCGTAGAGGGTGGCATCGAGGATCTCCGGCTCGGTCGCCAGATCCCGGGCCAGCCGTTCCAGCTCACTGCTGTTCTCCTCCTTGAGCCAGCGCTTCATGTCGCGGGCAGCATAGGCGACCAGCGCCTGGGCGCGGTTGCGTGCTTCGGTGTGCAGCGCAGCCTGGCTCTCTCCCTGCATATGAAGGAGAACAACAAGTACCCAGCAGCCGAGCAGCAGGCCGGCTACCAGACTGAGCACACGTTTGATGGGAAGATGACGCTGCAAGCGCGAGACCTTATGCTGACAAGGAGTGACGGATCTTGGCGCTTGCCTGCGCAAAAAGCAATACGCTACTCTGGGTCAGCATTGTTAACCCCCTGATCACCAAGGAAGGCGTATCCCTTATGTTGCTGTCCCGGCTCCCCCCCCAGATATCCGATTGGTCCGCGTTGTTGTCCGGCTCACCTTATTGGCAGCTCAACGCCGATGCGTTGCAACCGACAGAGACCCCGCTGGCGGGCGGTTGGTTGGTGCTGTTTGGCAAGGGGCTGGGCGCCTCCCATCTGGCGTGCCTGTCACCACTGTTGGCTGCGCAGGGTCTGGTGGCCACCCTCTATCCTCCCGCCGAGGTGACGGGTGTGCCGCTGCTGCTGCTTGGCTGCGATCGCTTCTCCCCCGCGCTGGTGGTCGAACTCAAGAGCGGTGAGTGGGAGATCGATCTTTGCCATCTGCCCGCGCTGCCGACCCTGAGCGAGCCCGGCCTGCTGGTGATGGATATGGATTCCACCGCGATCTGTATCGAGTGCATCGACGAGATCGCGCGGCTGGCGGGGGTCGGCGATCAGGTGGCGGCGGTAACAGCTGCTGCCATGCAGGGCAAACTGGAGTTCTCCGACAGCCTGCGCAACCGGGTGGCCCTGCTGGCTGGTGCGCCGGTCACCATTCTCGACGAGGTTGCCGCCAACATGCCGTGCATGCCTGGCCTGCAGCTAATGGTCGATACCCTCAAAGAGGCTGGCTGGAAGATGGCCATCGCCTCCGGCGGGTTTACCCGTTTTGCCGGTGAGTTGCAGCAAGCGCTGGGACTCGATGCTATCTTCGCCAACGAGCTGGCGGTGGAAGGGGGGCAGCTGACCGGCAAGGTGAGCGGGCGCATCGTTGATGCCAGCGTCAAGGCCGAGGTGTTACAGCAGCTTGCTCAGGAGTACGGCATTGCTGCCGACCAGACCGTGGCCATCGGCGATGGTGCCAACGATCTCAAGATGATGGGGGTCGCGGGTCTTGGCATCGCCATTCACGCCAAGCCGCTGGTGCGGGCACAGGCTGCAGCAGCCCTCAATCATCACGATCTGGAGGGCGTGCTCTGCCTGCTGACGGCTCGGTCCTGCAGCGAGCGACGCTGGGATAAGCGCTGAGACCGTTTCAAGGAGGAAACCAATTAAAATGGAATTGTTGCAGCAGTCTCTGTTTATCCCCTGTGGCGCCCATCAACTGCATGTCCGCCATATCAAGCCCCGTGTCGCCGTGCATGGTGAGCCAATCCTGATGGTCCATGGTGCCATCGAGAACGGCCGGATTTTCTACACCGAGTCGGGCAAGGGGCTGGCCTGTTTTCTGGCCCGCCACGGCTATCAGGTCTATGTGGCTGATTTACGAGGGCGTGGGCTCAGCACTCCGGCCATCGCCGAGCAGGCGGAGCACGGCCAGCACGAGCTGATCACCGAGGATCTGCCTGCCCTGCATCGCTGGATTGGCGAGCGCCATCACGGCTTCAAGGTGCATTGGGTGGCTCACTCCTGGGGTGGCGTCATCATGGCCTCGACACTGGTGCGCTTCCCTGAGCTGGCGGAGCAGGTGGCCAGCCTGCTCTTCTTCGGTACCAAACGGGGGGTCTCGGTACAAAATCCGGAACGTTGGTTGAAAGTGGACCTTATCTGGAACCGA
Source organism: Aeromonas sp. 604282 (assembly GCF_049170575.1). Classification (NCBI taxonomy): domain Bacteria; kingdom Pseudomonadati; phylum Pseudomonadota; class Gammaproteobacteria; order Aeromonadales; family Aeromonadaceae; genus Aeromonas; species Aeromonas sp. 604282. The sequence continues at coordinate 148,313 of NZ_JAAKMV010000007.1, forward strand.
CTGGCCCCCAGGCTGGCTCGTCGCCGCGGTTTTTTGGCCGCTCGGGATCTCAGGTTTGGAGCCGATGATGAGCCGCTGCGCTATCTGCAGGAGACCATTCCCTGGGTCAAGTGTGGACCCTGGCGGGATCCTTACGACGGTTTTGCCTATGATGAGGGCGCGGCGCGGGTGAACTGGCCGCCGCTCTGGATGATCTCGGCCAAGGCTGACAAGGTATTGGGCCATCCGACCGATGTGCGCCGCTTCAGCGACGAGATGGGGTCAAAGAGTCGTCACACCCGATTGGGGCGTGATAACGGCAACCGCCTCGATTATGACCATATCAATATGCTGACCGCCCCGCAGGCACAGGAGGATCATTTTCCCCAGATCCTTGAATGGCTGCTCAATCCGCAGGCGGCATGACAAAAACAGGGCGCATCTTGCGCCCGGGTCGATAGGTCAGAGGGACGGCGGCGTGATGCCGAGCCGGAACAAGGTTGCCTGGGTGGTGTCGGTCAGCTCGCCAACCCCCACGACACTCCACAGCTCCTCTTCCAGCCGCTTTGCCTTGTGAATAGCGAACTTGGCGATGTAGTCCAGCTCGTTGGCGATGAAGTTGGTGTCGGGGCGTCCTGTGCGGGAGATGCCGACCAGCACCGAGTAGAACTCCCCCTGCTGCAGTGCTTGCTCGATGAACAGGCGTTTCTCCTTTAGGCTGCCAAAGCTGCTGGCAAGGCGACTGGTGCAGATGGGCAGGCCCGCCTTGGTCTGGATGCTGGCAATGTATACCTCATCTTCTCGCGGTTTATCCTCACGCTCAATGGCTCGCAACGGATTCATCAGTAGCTCCTTGAGCAGCTCCCCCTGAAACAGTGGGTAGAGGTTCTCCTGCTCAGGTTGTTCGGCACAGGCGCTGAGTATCCGTTGAAGGCTGCGCGGAGTGAGCGATTTGCCAATGGCTGCGAGCTTGGGAGCCCCCTTCAGCTTGTTGATATAGATCGGTGAGTTGAACAGATGGTGGGTGTAGATATTGCGCAGTGCTCGCGCCAGTCCGCGATAGCGGCGCTGTTCCTGCGCCGCCTTGAGCTTGCTCTGGTTGCTCTCGATCAGCAGGCTGAAGAACTGACGACCTGTATGGCGATCAGAATCCCCATCGATACAGAGGTGCAGCACGGTGCGAGTCATGTTGAGACTAACCAGCCGGTAGGAGAGATGCTGCAGATCCATGCTCTTGGATAACTCCTGCAGACGGGGCAGGGCGATGGTCACCACATCGTTTTTATCACCGGCAAACGCCTCTTCCAGCTCGATCTGCAAGCCATGGGTCGAGATATCTCGGGTCCAGCCAAGCCATGACTTGCCGTTGTGATGGATAGCAACGGCTGTCTTGTGGATATAGCGCAGTTCCTTGCGCAACTGCACATAGTGCAGGGATTCAATCTCGAAGGGGGCAACGCCCAGCTCGTGACCAAAACGTTGTAGTTCATTGGCATTGTTGCCGAGCTCGCCCTCCGGGCGGAACTCCTCCCGTTGGGACTCCAGACTGATCTCCTGCAGCAGGCCGCAATACCCAATCAGTTTGAGACGTTCGAGTAACAGAATATCCTGCAGTTGCGAATTTTCGACCCCCTGCAACTGCCCTACATCTGCCTCCAGCGATTCACACGCCTCCAGTGAAAACTTGTAGACACGCCAGCTGGGACGCCGGGAGCCCACCTGGAAGAAGAGGGCGGTGAGGCCACTCTGGCGAAGCTCTTCAGCAGTGGCAGAGAAGAAATAGATATGGCTGCGTACCGTGTGGGTAAAGCAGTAGATGAGGGTCTCGGTCGTGGTGCCGGGGGCAGGGCAGAGTCGTTTCATCCGTTTTGCTGAGAAGAGTCCCGCCAGGGCATCGCGGTTCTTCTCGTCGCGCCAATACTCCAGCAGGTGCTGGTTGTTCTCGGTGCGCAGGGCTATCTCGAGTGAGGGACTGTCTCCTGTGCTGAAGAAAAGCGGCATGCCGGTCATCCGTGGCAGGTAGAACTGCTCATATCCCTTGATGATGGCGGCGGAGAGCAGATAGTCGACGCTGACCCGATAGCGGATTTTGTTGGCCTCGATGAAGTCGCTAAGGAAGGCATCGAATGCAGGCTGATCGCCAGAGCGCACCAGCCTCAGCCAATATTTCCCCTCCTTGCTCTCTTCACCGAGGATCTGATAACCGACCGGTTGATGCAGCACCGGATTGGGGTGGTCCCGCTCCATTCCTGTGAAGAAGACTTCCACCTGAGCGCCGGTCTGGTAATTGGGCAAATAGGGGACAGAGACTCTCATGCCGCCGAGGGAAAGATCGGAACTTTTGGCGAATAACTTTTCCCCGTCATGAAGTTTGATGAGCAAGGGCGAGCTGAAGTGCATCCGCTCCTGCCGTCGTCCATAGTAACTGGCAAAGACGATGGTGTTGACGTCGTATTGTCGGAAGGGACTGACAGGGGGGTGCAGCAGACCATCTACCCGGGCGTGGTGATGGTTCTTTTGCCATTGCTGCAGTGCTTCGTAAACGCCAAGGGTATAGGCGTCACGGTAGAGATAACACTGGGACTGAAACAGTCCGATGGCCTCGGTCGGCATAAAGTGGGTGATACCGTCGAACTCGTGCACCAGGCACTCGTCCTCCAGCTCATCGCGCATGTCGATAACCCTGCGGCAGGGGGAGCATTTGCGATTTAGCTCCATCTTGATCAGAAAACGGCCGTTGCTGTTTTCGTCCTGAGTCAGACGGTTGAAGATCTCTTCGAAATCTTTCTCCCGCAGCAGGGGTACAAGTTGTTCAATCAGATGTTGTTGGTGTACTGAATCCATGTGTTCCTGCCACGGAAAGTCACTTTTCCGATTCTGGGTTTGATCTGTCGGTCGCAAACAAGTATATCAAGCAGGAATTCATCCTGTCCCCGAGTTATCAATGGCTAAAAATAAAACTGCTTATGTTTGTTCCGAATGTGGTGCCGACTTCACACGCTGGCAAGGTCAATGCAGCGAGTGCAAGGAGTGGAATACCATCACCGAGGTACGCCTTGGCTCCGTCACTCCCGCTGGCAAGAGTGCCCGTTACACCGGTTATGCCGGCGCGGTCGGTAGTCAGGTACAGACATTGGCAGAGATTGCCACCACCGAAATCCCCCGTTTTACTTCCGGTTTCAAGGAGTTGGATCGGGTGCTCGGTGGCGGAGTGGTGCCTGGCTCGGCGATTCTGATCGGTGGTAACCCGGGGGCTGGTAAATCAACCCTGCTGCTGCAGACCATGTGTGGTCTGGCAGAGCGGATGAAAACTCTCTATGTCACCGGTGAGGAGTCGCTCCAGCAGGTGGCAATGCGGGCCAACCGCCTTGGTTTGCCTACCGATAAGCTGCGGATGCTCTCCGAGACCAGCGTTGAGCAAATCTGTTTGATTGCCCAGCAGGAGCAGCCGCAGATCATGGTGATCGACTCCATTCAGGTGATGCATGTGGCGGATGTCCAATCTTCCCCCGGTTCGGTCTCACAGGTGCGTGAGGCGGCAGCGTTACTGACCCGTTACGCCAAGCAGAACCATGTGGCCATCTTCATGGTGGGTCATGTGACCAAGGATGGCAGTCTGGCTGGTCCCAAGGTGCTCGAACATTGCATCGACTGCTCGGTACTGCTCGACGGTGGTCACGATTCCCGCTTTCGAACCCTGCGTTCTCACAAAAACCGCTTCGGGGCGGTCAATGAGCTGGGGGTGTTTGCCATGACTGAACAGGGAATGCGTGAGGTGAGCAACCCATCTGCCATCTTCCTCAGTCGCGGTCAGGAGCAGGCGCCCGGCTCCATCGTCATGGTGATCTGGGAGGGTACCCGACCTCTACTGGTTGAGTTGCAGGCGCTGGTTGACTACTCCCAGCTCTCCAACCCTCGCCGGGTGGCGGTGGGGATGGATCACAACCGACTCGCCATGTTGCTGGCTGTGCTGCACCGTCACGGTGGGCTGCAGATGGCGGATCAGGATGTCTTCATCAACGTGGTTGGCGGGGTCAAGGTCGAGGAAACCAGTGCGGATTTGGCGCTGTTGCTGGCGATGGTCTCCAGCTTCCGGGATCAGGCGTTGCCCAAGGATCTGGTGGTGTTCGGCGAAGTGGGGCTCTCAGGGGAGATCCGTCCTGTCCCCTCTGGTCAGGAGCGGCTGCAGGAGGCGGCCAAGCATGGTTTCCGCCGTGCCATCGTGCCGCACGCCAATGCCCCCAAGCATCCTATCGAAGGGATGGAAGTGGTGCCGGTCAAGAAGCTGTCTGAGGCACTCGAGGCACTTTAATTCTCTTGCATTCCAGTCAAGACAACAGCACAACAAAAAAGAGCACCTCGGCGCTCTTTTTTGTTGTTCTGGAGCTAGCCATCAGGGCTGGCTATGTTCCAGATGCTCGCTCAGCAATTGTTCCAGCTCGCGGTGGAGCAGCTCTTCGTCGCCGACGTTGAGCTCGATCATCCGCTTGAGGTGGGTGGCGCTGTCGATATCGATGTGGTGGCAGTAGAACCCCAGCTTCTTGCTGGCTTCATGGGTCAGCTCGACCTGCATCTTGATCTCGATATCGCTGCCACTCAGGACAAAACTGAGCTGGTACTCCTTGTTGTCACGGCTCTCCCAGTCGTCTGGGCGGATCAGCAGGGCTCCCTGCAAGGAGATGTCGACAAGCTGAGTTTGCCACTTGTGCTCCCCCTGGGTGAGGTCGGCCGTGGTCAAATAGAGGATCCGTGCAAAACGGCGGCGCTCAGACATGATCATCTCCTAGTTTGCAATCTGCTGGACACAAGGAATCATTGCACTGAGTGTAATGCACCTTGGCTGCCAGTAGCTTGAACTTGCTCCAAAAATAGCGATCAGGCTTGCTGGGCACTGAGAAACTCCACCACATGGAGTGCCTTTACCAGACGATCTTCCTGTTTGAAGCGATCTTCCAGTACTGGGCCCAATTCGTTGAGGTCATCATCGAGCAGTAGCAGTTGGGCCTCATCGGCATCGCTGTATTTGTCATTGAATTCGAGGGCAAACTCGGTAGTAGCACGAATATGGGGGTAAATCCGTTTGGCGAGTTCCAGTGTTTCGCCACTGGCCTGTTCGAAAGCGGTGACGACGTGGTGGTAGATCTCGAAATGGCCCGCGCTGACATAGTCGACCAAGCGGTCGCAGAAGTGCTGCAACTCTTCCTGTTTGGGCAGGCAGCGCTGTTTGGTTCGAGCCGGGGTGAGGCCCGCCAGTCGCATATATTCAACCAGCAACGCCTGTCGGGCGTCCAGCCAGTCATCGATTGCCTTATGCTTGCCTGCCAGCGCCTGCTTGGTCTGTTCCAGTTTTGTCAACATAATCCCTCCATGGGGCAAAGGCTTGGCGTTTGATAGGGCTTCCGAGCCGTTTGAGCGGTGACACTACCTATAACTATGGAAAATCTGACCAAGCGTCAATAGGCTTGCCGGGATATTGTTAAGCGGGTAAGAAATAAGCGGACGGTGGAGCTTGCCGCAAGCAGGTTTCGGGCCCGCTCGCTATTCTGCTGGCACGGAATGTGATTATTTCCGCAGATCTTGATGAAAACCCCAGCGTTTAACCCGTATGCCTCGATAAAGGCTTTGCCTGTGCGTTTTTTTTTGCATAGAGTGACCCAGCGCTAAATGCCCGATCATAAAGGAAATGTTATGAACAAAGCTCAACTTGTCGATGCGATTGCCGCCAAAGCAGATCTGAGCAAAGCTCAGGCCAAAGTGGCTCTGGAAGAGATCATCAATGGTATTACCCAGAGCTTGAAAGAAGGCGATGCTGTGCAACTGGTCGGTTTTGGCACCTTCAAGGTCACCCACCGCGCAGGCCGCACCGGTCGTAACCCGCAAACTGGTAAAGAGATCCAGATTGCTGCTGCCAACGTGCCTTCATTTGTGGCTGGCAAGGCACTGAAAGACGCCGTCAAGTAAGTCCGAAAGTCTGTTTTGTCCAATGCCAGTCAGCTTGCTGACTGGCATTGTTTTTATGGGGTTTTCCCATCCTTCCGGTTAGCGCTCCCTTGCTTTTCCTGTTGTACCAGTTCCTTTGTCAACCTTGTTGAGTCTGAGGCCTTATGCCGTCAGCGGAGTGGATGGCAGCGGCCAGATCCGCTCATAGGCCCAGGTAAAGAGCATGATGTAGACGAGATAGAAGGCGACGAAGCCGAGATCCAGCATCAGGGCGTCCCATACACCCAAATCGAGCCAGAACATGACGCAGGGTAGGGAGAGCATCATAAAGCTCGCCTCATAGCTAAACGCGTGCAGGAAGCGGTCCAGTGGTTGCTTGTTGGTGCGCCCGCAAAGTTTGAGTAACCCCTTGTCGAACAACAGGTTCCAGCCATAGGTCCAGGCGGTGGCGACGATGGAGAAGAAGATGGCCAGCGAACCGACCTCGGCGACGCCCTGACCGAACAGCTGGCTGATCAGGGGGGCGACCAGTGCCAGCCCGATGCCTTCGTAGAGAACCAGATAGCGAAGTCGATCAGGGGTGGTGCGTAGTTGGGTACTACTCATGGGTGATGTGCCTCCTGTGGGAGGCGCATTCTAATCAGGGAGTGGTTAAAAGAGAAGCATCGGCCCGTCATGACTGATGTTGAGGGGCATGATTATGCCCCCTTCATTTGCGATACTTCTCTATTGCCAATTTGGGCGTTAGCCCTGAGTGGTCAAGTCTGCGACTCAGGCGTCGGTTGGCGTGACCCGGGTCAGCATGGCAAAGCCCTCTTCCACTTGAGTGAGCTGTACCTTGACCTCTCCCAACTCGGCGAGCGAGGCAACATGGGTGCCACCACAGGGAATGGTCACCTCATGGCCTTCCAGCATGCAGTGCCAGTAACGGGAATCGATGATCGCCTCGCCAGCACGGCTGCGGCGGATTTCTCCTCCGGCTGCAATCCAGTCGGCCAGCTGCTGGTTGACCTTCTCTTCAATCAGCGCCAGATCTGCCAGCAGCGCCTCGCTGTTGACCCCTTTCTTGCGCAGGCTCTTGCCGATTCGGTACTGCTCTCGCGAACCGCAAGGCTCGACCCGCGAGCTTTGAATAGCAAGACGATCGAAGTCAGGCTGGCCCAGTGCATCGCGCTCGCTTACCTCCTTGCGCCAGTAGGAGATGAGTACCCGGTTGAGGGCCATCGCGGCCAGATGGCAGCCGCTATGGCCCAGACTCAGGGCGTGGCGGGCCGCTCTATCGACCTGCAACTCGACCCGACTGCCGACAGGCAAGTTGTGCTCGCCCGCCAAGGGGTGTACCACCACGAACTGCCATCCCTCTGCCCCTCGTTTTACCGGAATATCGGCGTCGACGAACAGCTCGCCATCCGGGCTGATAGCCCCCATCCGGCAAGGGCCAATGGCGGCTTCGCCCCCTTCCCAGCGAGCATGGCCCACGTCCCCCGGCTGATCGGGCCAGAGGTGGCTCTGTGGATGAAAGGGGGTGAGGTCGGTGACCAGCAGCGTGGTTTCACCGCGCTGGCAGCAGACCACGCTGGCCTGCTCCTGATGATGGCCCAGCACGAAGCTGACTCGGGTATGTTCCATGGCAAGGCTCCCGCAACGATAGATGAGAAGAGAAAGCGGCAGCATACGCCAAAGTGCGAAGAGGCTCATTAACCAGTGTTAATGAGCCTCCTGTTTGGTGACTGGTTGCTAGATCATGGCAACCAGCAGATAGGCGTTGAGGCCAATCACCAACGCAACGATAAGGCGGCCGATGGCTTGTGTGACCGGATGGTTGCGATGTTGCCCCATCAGCGCCCGATCGCCGGTCAGCATCAACAGCGGGATCAGGGCCAGCGCGATGCCAAAGCTCAGGATCACCTGACTCAACACCAGAATTTCGGTGGTGTTGAGCCCCATGGCGATTACCACGAAGGCGGGAGCCATGGTGATGGCGCGACGCAGCCAGAGTGGGATGGTAAAGCGGACAAAGCCCTGCATAACCACTTGCCCGGCCAGGGTGCCCACCACGGTAGAGCTGATGCCGGAGGCGACCAGCGAGAGGCCAAACAGGGTGGCTGCTGCCTGACCCAGCAGCGGAGTGAGGGTCTGATAAGCGGATTCCAGCTCCGCTACCTGCTGGTGGCCCGAGCTGTGGAACGCAGCGGCCGCCATCGCCATCATCGCCAGATTGACGAAGCCGGCGATAGTCATGGCAATCGCCACATCGACCCGGGTGGTGTGCAGCCGCTGGCTGACCGAGCCCTGATCCTGGGTGTGCTGGGTCAGCGCCGAGTGCAGGTAGATAACATGGGGCATCACGGTGGCACCGAGCACACCGGCGGCCAGATAGACGGCATCGCTGTTGGGCAGACCGGGGAAGAGGGCGCCCTCCAGCAGGCTGGGCAGATGGGGGCGGGAGAAGATCAGCTCGACGATGTAGGCCGCCGCGACGAACAGCAACAGACTACCGACCACGAACTCCAGTGGTTTCTGACCACGGGATTGCAACATCAGGATCCCCCAGGTCACCACGGCGGTGATACAGGCTCCTTCAAGCAAGGTCACGCCAAGCAGCAGCTTGAAGCCGACGGCGGCGCCGATAAATTCGGCCAGATCGGTGGCCATGGCGATGATCTCTGCCTGCACCCAGTAGGCCCAGACCGCCGGTTTTGGCAGTCGGTCACGGATATGTTCCGCCAGATTCTTGCCGGTGACGATGCCGAGCTTGGCCGAGAGGGTCTGCACCACCATGGCCATCAGGTTGGCCCATACCACCACCCAGAGCAACTGGTAGCCAAAGGTAGAGCCCGCCTGAATATTGGTGGCGAAGTTGCCCGGGTCGATATAGCCGATGGCGGCGATAAAGGCTGGCCCGAGCAGGGTTAGTTTGAATTTGCGGGCTGGAATCGTAGTTGTCAGTGCGGGTTGCATGGCATCACCCTCCATAAGGATATGGAGAGAGAATAGATCTAAGTGATAATCATTATCAATTGTTGTTTCTGATGATTTCCATCGGGAAAAACATTTAAGGCAGTCAGTTGCAGTGAGGGATGTGATTTCGTACAATACGCCGCCCTAGAAAAGCAGCGACTAAACACCTTTATGTTCCTTGCCTCCGAGGTCTGGCTGCACCTGGGCGGAGGCTGAATTAATCCGTAAGGAGCTAAAATGCGTCATTACGAAATCGTCTTCATGGTTCATCCGGACCAGAGCGAGCAAGTTCCCGGCATGATCGAGCGTTACACCGGCGCCATCACCACCTCCGGTGGTACCATTCATCGCCTGGAAGATTGGGGCCGTCGTCAGCTGGCTTACCCGATCGACAAACTGCACAAAGCCCACTACGTTCTGATGAACGTAGAAGCAGAGCAAGCCGTTATCGATGAGCTGGAAACCAACTTCCGCTTCAACGATGCCGTTATCCGCAACATGATCATGCGCACCAAGCACGCCGTGACTGAAGTTTCTCCGATGGCCAAGGCCAAAGAAGAGCGCTTCACCCGTCGTGACGACGAGCGCCGCGAAGAAGCTACTGAAGCTGCTTCCGAAGAGTAATTCTGGATCACTGACTAGAGGATAAAGGCCATGGCACGTTATTTCCGTCGTCGTAAGTTCTGCCGCTTCACCGCCGAGAACGTTACCGAGATCGACTACAAAGATATCGTTACTCTGAAAAACTACATCACTGAATCTGGCAAGATCGTACCGAGCCGTATCACCGGTACCCGCGCCAAGTATCAGCGTCAGCTGGCACGCGCCATCAAGCGTGCTCGTTACCTGGCTCTGCTGCCGTACACCGATCTGCACAACAAGTAAGAATCGGCCCGGCACTTAAGCCTAACTCAACGAAATTTATAGAGGAAAGGTAATGCAAGTTATCCTGCTCGACAAAATCGCCAAACTGGGCGGTCTGGGTGACCAAGTTTCCGTGAAATCTGGTTATGCCCGTAACTACCTGATCCCGCAAGGCAAAGCTGTTATGGCCACCAAGGCCAACATCGAAGCTTTCGGTGCTCGTCGCGCTGAGCTGGAAGCCAAACTGGCTGCCAACAAAGCTGCTGCTGAAGAGCGTGCTGCCAAGCTGGCCGAACTGGCTACCGTGGTTATCGCTTCCAAGTCTGGCGACGAAGGCAAGCTGTTCGGTTCCATCGGTACCCGTGACGTGGCTGAAGCCATCACTGCTGCCGGCGTAGCCGTTGCCAAGAGCGAAGTCCGCATGGGCAACGTTCTGCGTAACACCGGTGACTACGAAGTTGCTGTTCAGCTGCACGCTGACGTTAAAGCAACCGTACAGATCCAGGTTGTTGCCCTGTAATAGCGATTCGCTTTTGCAGAGAAAACCCGCGCACTTGCGCGGGTTTTTTATTTTCCGGCCCGGGGGTAGAGTGAAGCTCTGTTCCACTGGAGGAGATCCCTATGGCTTGGGTAGAAGGCCGCGTCATCGAACGCATCGAATGGACACCCACTCTGTTCTCCCTGCGGGTAGCGGCCGAGCTGGCCCCTTACAAGGCAGGCCAATTCACCAAGCTGGCCCTCGAGCAGGGCGATCGCCGCATTCAGCGCGCCTACTCCTTCGTCAATCCCCCCTCTTCGCCATACCACGAGTTCTATCTGGTCGAGATCCCGAGCGGTGAGCTGACTCCCTCGCTCGGCTCGCTGCAAGCAGGCGATACCCTGCTGGTGCAATCCCAGGCCACCGGCTTTCTGACGCTGGATGAGGTGCCCGCCGGGCGCGATCTCTGGCTGCTCTCGACCGGTACTGCTATCGGCCCCTTCCTCTCCATGCTGGCCGATGGCGAGGCCTTCAACCGTTTCGAGAATCTGGTGCTGGTGCACGGGGTGCGTAAAGGCGAAGAGCTGAGCTATCAGGATTTGATCGCCAGCTTTGCCGAGCAATATGGCGAGCGCTTTCGCTATGTCCCCTTTGTCAGCCGCGAGCCCTGGCCCGATGCAATGGCAGGGCGGATCCCGGCGGCGATTGCCAATGGTCAGTTGCAGGCTAGAGTGGGGTTGGAGTTCTCACCCGAGCTGAGCCAAGTGCTTATCTGCGGTAATCCGGAGATGGTGAAAGAGACCCAGCAGACCTTGCTGGCGCTGGGGTTGGCCAAGAATCTGAGGCGTGCGCCGGGCAATATCAGTGCGGAGAATTATTGGTAAAACAATCAGCACAGGGGCACCAGGCCCCTGCTGCATCAGGAGAGGGCGTTCAGTTCTTCTTGCCGTTACCCTTGTTTTTATCCTTCTGTTTGTCGTGACCTTGCCCCGGGTTATTGCCGCTGTGGATGCTGCGGTTGTAGTGATCCCGGTACTTGCCATCCATCTTGTCGCAGTTGAGTTTGATCCGGCTGTCGCCAATGCCAAGATCCAGACAGTTGTCCTGCCACCAGTCGTACTCCTTGTCATCCCAGTCGAGATTGATCTTGATGTCATCACCGGAGATCTTGATGCCATCGCTATTTTTGCTTGGCGGTGCCGCAACCGCGATGCCGTGCGCCATGAGCAGGGAAAGCAGCAGGGCGCCGCGCCGGATAACGGGGTTGTGTTTAGCTTGGGTCATCGCAAGGGTACTCCTGTTGTTACTGGTCGCTCTGCGAGTTGGCTGGGACCTGGTTGGTTTTCGGTGGCTGGTTGCGATTCTCTTCATCTTCCAGATTGAATTTGACCGCCTTGCAGTCGACGGAGGAGGTCTCCCCGATATCCAGAGTGAGGCAGTCGTTCTGGGTCCAGCCGAACTGTTTGTCATCCCAGTCCAGATTGAATTTAAGCTCATCGACGGAAAATTCGGTGCCACCGCTCTCTGGATATTGCTGTGTCGCAGCGGCGCCGCCGGTAACCAGAAGAAGGGAGAGTAGCAAGGTGGTCGTACTGTTCATGATGGCCTCGGATAATTGCAACGGTGGATGAGTGTACGGATCTGGGCTGAACCCGGGCGGAATCGCACCTCATCTCACCAGATGATCAAGTCAGGTAGGAATTGTATCGCTTTTCTGCTGCCGATTTGTCCGTTTTGGTCGCACTCTGGGCAGCTGGTTGCCAATCTGAAGGAATTCAGTCATTTGCCCTTCTCTGTGCGAGTCTGGCGACTATAATCGGCAGCCAACTTTTCCTGCACAGCACACCCCTTCATCATGACCACACAGGACTCCTCCACATTGCGCTACCCCAAGGGGTGGTTTGCTCTGACGACGGTATACAGTTTCACCGGGTTGGCCATTCTGGCTTCCATTATCTTCTCCCTGCTGCTGTTCCTCTCCATCGATGACAACCCGCTGATGAAGTGGCTGTTCGGCGGCTTGGCCATCATCTTCGAGCTGGGCAAGTTTTACGTCTGGTACGAGTACGGCGAGCGCAAGGCGCGGCGGGATTTGAGTGGCGCTTTCTGGTCGCTGTTGTTCTACAGCGTGCTGGCGGCCATCTCCATCGGCGGCAGTATTGGTGGCATCAACAGCGCCACCAACACGGTACTGAGCCAGCAGGCGCGCCACGAGCGGGAACTCGCCCGTTTCGACGAGCAGATCGCCAGCATCGAGCGGCAGATCCAGCTCAACGAGGAGGCGGCCCGCAAATATATCGAGCTGGAGCGCATCTCCAGTGGCGTCTCCTCGTTGCAGCACGCCAATACCAAGCTGCGCTTGCAGCAGGATGAGCTGCGTCAGCAGCGCGATGCCAAACCGGTCAACGAACAATCCTCCATGCTGGGGTTGATGAGCAGTCTGGCGGACGGGGTGGGGATGAGCATCAGTCAGGTGCAGTTCCTGCTGGTCTGCTTCCTCTCGGTGTTGCTCGACGTGTTCGGTGCCTTTTTCGTCAGTCTGATCGGCGAGGAGAACCGCTTTCGCCGGATGTGGCGCTGGCAGCAGGATCAAGCTCGCAGAGAGGCGCAGGAGGCGTTGGCGATGGCTGCCCAGCCCGAACCCATCATGCCCCCAGAGCCAGCCCCCGAAGTGCTGGAGCAGGTGCGCGGTGCGCTGATGAGTGGTGAGCTCAAGTGCAGCAAGCGCTCGGTGGCGCAGGCTTTGTCACTCTCGTTGGAGGAGGTGGATCGGGTGTTCCACCACCTGCTGTCGCAGGGGGTGCTGGGGCAGGGGAGCAATCGCCACTACTACCTCAATCCGGCGCTGGAGCAGCAAGCCGGATAGTGAGAAGGCCACCGAAACTCGGTGGCCTTTTTCGTTATCGAGTGGCTTGGCACTCAGTGAGTCAGCACCATCATCAGGCTGAGGAAGGCGGCTAGTCCGCCACCGATGCCGATGATCCAGTAAAACCCCTTGGCCCCCTGTTTGAGCGGGATGCGGAAGTAGAGCAGAAACGCCCACCACCCCAGTGCCAGCAACAGAGGAATAAGAAACATTCGAGCCATGGTGTCCTCGCTGTTATTCTGTTGACCCTTGATCAATCAACAGGATGGATTGTGCAATGACGCAACTACAGATTACCGCATTCGGTGACCCCTCGGTACTCAAGCTCAACCCTTCCCTCGATAAGGTGCCAGCCGATGGCGAAGTGCGGGTGCGCATCTGCTTTGCAGGGGTTAACCCCATCGATGCCAAAACTCGCGCCGGTCTTGGCTGGGCGGCGGCCCAGAACAAGGACAAGCTGCCCTGGACACCGGGTTATGACGTCTCCGGCGTGGTAGAGAAGGTGGGCCCCGGCGTGACCTCGTTGGTCGAGGGGGATCGTGTGTGCGGCATGGTCGGTTTTCCCCTCACCGCCGGTGGCTACGGGGAGTCTGTGGTGGCAAGCGAGAGCGAGCTGGTCAAGCTCGACGGGGTGAGCCTGCAGCAGGGGGCGGCGCTGCCACTGGCCGGTCTCACCGCCTGGCAGGGGCTGCTTGAGCACGGTGGCCTCAAGAGCGGTCAGCGGGTCTTGATCCTTGCCGGTGCCGGTGGTGTCGGCCATCTGGCGGTGCAGTTTGCCAGCGCCTATGGCGCCGAGGTGGTGGCTACCGCCAGCCCGGACAACCATGGCTTCCTGCACGCACTGGGGGCGCGCTGGATGGTGGATTACCACGATGCGAACTGGCCGGCACGAGTGGTGGCAGAGGCCGGTCAGGTCGATCTGGTGCTGGATCTGGTGGGCGGCGAGAGCGGCAAGGCGGCGTTGGCCTGTGTCAAGCCGGGTGGCCGCTTGGTGACGGTACCCACCATCACTGCCCAGCAGATCAAGGATGCTGGGGCTGCGGTGGGGATCGAGGTGGTCGGCATGCTGGTTCACCCCGACCAGAAGCAGCTGGGTCAGATGTTGATGCTGCTGCGTCAGGGGGAGGTGAAGGTCACTCTCGCCGGTGAATTCCCCCTGGTCGAGGGGGCGCTGGCCCATCAGGCCATCGAAGGGGGCCATGTGCGCGGCAAGCTGCTGCTACGGATGCCTGCGGCCGATGGCTATCCCGGATGAGCGAGATGATGGAGATGGCACATGGTGTGGCTGTTATTGAGCGCCTCGCGTCCTTGCCTGGGGGGTGGGGACGCGCATCATGAATGAGTTAATGGAGATGGGGCTGGGGTGGCTCTTTTTAAGCGCCTTTACCTCCGCCACCCTGCTGCCCGGCAGCTCGGAAGTGCTGCTGGGGGCCATGGCGGCCAAGGGGGAGTGGAGCATGGCGAGCCTGCTGCTGTGGGCGACGCTGGGCAATACCCTCGGTTCCATGACTACCTGGTGGCTCGGCTGGCTCGCCACCTTCAAGAAAAAACCGGAAGATTTTCAAGGCCGTGGGGAACAAAAAGCCTTAGGCTGGCTCAAACAACATGGTCACTGGTGTCTGCTGCTTGCCTGGACGCCGGTGGTCGGTGATGGTCTCTGTCTGTTGGCCGGTTGGCTGCGCCTCTCCTTCTGGCGCTCTCTCATTCTGATCGGGCTCGGCAAATTGTTCCGTTATGCCCTGGTTTTTCTGCTGGCCAGTCACATTTTCTAGCCTGTTTTTGTCACTCACGAGGTTACCGTGAACAAAGTCATACCTTTAACGATTCTGCTGGGCTTCACCCTGCCGGTGCTGGCGGCACCGACCCTGATTGCCGAACAGGGCAAGGAGGAGGGCAAGCTCGCCATCCCCTACCAGATGTACAAGCTGGACAACGGCCTGACCGTGATCCTGGCCCCCGACCGCTCCGATCCGCTGGTGCACCTCGATGTGACCTATCACGTCGGCTCATCCCGCGAGACGGTCGGCAAGTCCGGCTTCGCCCACTTCTTCGAGCACATGATGTTCCAGGGCTCGAAACACGTCGGTGATCAGGAGCATATGCGGATCATCAACGAAGCCGGTGGCGACATGAATGGCACCACCAACAAGGACCGCACCAACTACTACGAGACAGTGCCTGCCAACCAGCTGGAAAAAGTGCTCTGGCTGGAGGCGGATCGGATGGGCTTCCTGCTCGATGCGGTGAGCCAGAAGAAGTTCGAGATCCAGCGCGCCACCGTCAAGAACGAGCGGGCCCAGCGGGTCGATAACCAGCCGTACGGGCTGGTGAGCGAGAAGGTTGGGGAGGCGCTCTATCCGCGTACTCACCCTTACTCCTGGCAGCCTATCGGTTACGTGGAAGATCTCGACCGGGTCGATGTGAACGACCTCAAGCAGTTCTTCCTGCGTTGGTATGGTCCCAACAACGCCACCCTGACTCTGGGCGGCGACTTTGACAGCAAGCAGGCTCTCGAGTGGATCGAGAAGTACTTCGGCTCCATCCCGCGCGGCCCGGACGTGGCCGAGCCGACGCCAAAGCCGGTGATCCTGCCCGAGACCCGCTACGTGACGCTGCAGGACAAGGTACACCTGCCGCTGCTCTATATCAGCTACCCCACCGTCTCTCTTGGCGATCCGCAGGAGCCTGCGCTCGACATGTTTGCCGACGTGCTGGGCGGTTCCGCCAGCTCCATGCTCTACCAGTCGCTGGTGAAAACCGGCAAGGCGATCGATGTGGGGGCGTCCCACTACTGCGAAGAGCTGGCCTGTACCCTGACCGTCTACGCCTATCCCAATCCGTCGCAGGATGGCAGCCTCAAGACCCTCAAGGGGGAGGTGGACAAGGTGATCGGCGAGTTCGCCCAGCGCGGCCTCAAGCCGGAAGATCTGGAGAAGGCGATCGCCAAGTACCGCGCCTCCGCCATCTGGGGTCTGGATAGCGTCTCCGGCAAGGTGAGCCAGCTCGCCATGGGTCAGGTGTTTGCCCAGGATCCCAACTATGTGTTCAAGACGCTGGATGCCATCGGCAAGGTGACACCTGAGCAGGTGAAGGCCGCCTACGACAAGTTCATCGCCGACAAGCCTGCGGTGGTGCTGAGCGTGGTGCCCAAGGGCAAGACAGAGTGGCAGGTTGCCACCCCGAACTTTACCCCCGCCAAGCGCGAGCTGCCGGATTACAGCAAGCATGACGAGGCGCTGGCCGAACGACCGGTAAAAGACAATTTCGATCGCAGCGTGCAGCCCAAGGCGGGCGAGGCGGTGAGCGTCAAGGTACCCGCCATCTGGCACGGCAAGCTCGACAAGAACATCGAGATCATCGGCACCAAGAGTGACGAGATCCCGGCCGTCTCCATCATGATTGCCCTGCCGGGCGGCATTCGTGCCGAAGATAAAGGGCAGCTTGGGCTGGCCAATCTGACCGCCGCCATGATGGGGCAGGGCACGGTGCGCCTGACCGAGGCTCAGCTGAGCGACGAGCTGCAAAAGCTGGGATCTTCCATCGATGTCTCCAGCGCCCAGTACAACAACCTCATCACCGTCAGCTCGCTGGCGGACAAGTTGCCCCAGACCCTGGCGCTGGTGCGCGAGGTGCTGGAGCGCCCGGGCATGCGGGAGGCGGACTTCGAGCGGGTCAAGGCGCAGCTGCTGCAAGGGATGCAACAGGCCCAGCAGCAGCCCGAGTGGCTGGCCGGGCAGGCGTTCCGCGAGCTGGTCTACGGCAAGCAGAACCGCCTCGGTCAACCTACCGACGGGGTACCTGCCGATGTGGCCAAGCTGACCCTGGCGGACGTGAAGCACTTCTATCAGGCCTACTACAACCCCACCAACGCCAAAGTGGTGGTGGTCGGTGATGTGGATCAGAAGCAGATCGAGGAGCAACTTGGTTTCCTGACCGAGTGGAAGGGGGCCACGCCGACTCTGGGGGATCTCAAGCTCAAGGGTGAGCAGGCCAAGCCGGGCATCTATCTGGTCGACAAGCCGGGGGCGCCCCAGTCGGTGATCCGCATCGGTCGTCGCGCCATGCCGTTCGATACCACGGGGGATTACTTCACCGCCGGGCTGATGAACTTCAACCTGGGTGGCAACTTCAACAGCCGCATCAACCTCAACCTGCGGGAAGACAAGGGCTACACCTACGGCGCCAGCTCGGGCTTCTCCGCCAACCGCGAGGTGGGCACCTTCGCCACCGGTGCCAATGTGCGGGCCGATGCAACAGTCGATGCCATCCGCCAGTTCCTCAAGGAGATGGACAACTACCGCAAGAGCGGCCCGACACCGGTCGAGCTGGCCTATATGCGCAGCGCGGTCTCCCAGCAGGATGCCCTCTCTTACGAGACCTTGGGCCAGAAGGCGGGCTTCCTGCTGCAGATGGTGATGTATGACCTGAAACCGGACTATGTGCAGGCCCAGAACAACCTGATCAAAACGGTGTCGCCCGAGGCGCTGAAGGCCAGTGCCGCCCGTTGGCTCAATCCGGCCGATATGGTGATCGTGGTGGTGGGAGACAAGCAAAAGCTTGAAAAACCCCTGAAGGAGCTTCATCTTCCCATCTATCCGCTGCAGTTGCCGTAACTGACGCTTTATAAAAATCAAGAGCCGCCCCGGATGGGGCGGCCTCACATGAGCCGTGAATATGACTACAACAAGCTTGTCGCTCACCGAGTTGCTGAATGCGTTGGGATCACCGGAGCGCCTCACCGCGCTCAAGGGGATCCGGCGCGGGATCGAACGTGAATGCCTGCGCATCACGCCGGATGGCCGACTCGCCCAGAGTGACCATCCCCGGGCGCTGGGCTCGGCCCTGACCCATCCCAATATCACCACCGACTACTCGGAGAGCCTGCTGGAGTTCATCACCCCGGCCACCGACTCCATCGACAGCCTGATGGAGCAGCTCGGCGACATCCATCACCATGTGATTCAACATCTGGGTGACGAGCGGATTTGGCCGCTCTCCATGCCCTGCTTCGTCGGCGGGGAAGAGAGCATCCGGTTGGCCCAGTACGGCAGCTCCAATATCGGCCGGATGAAGACCCTCTACCGTCAGGGTTTGAAGAACCGCTACGGCAGCCTGATGCAGGTGATCGCCGGGGTGCACTTCAACTTCTCCATGCCCGACAGCTTCTGGAGCGAGTGGCAGGAACTGGAGTGCGTCGGTTGTTGCAGCCAGCGCTTTATCTCCGACAAGTACATGGGGCTTATTCGCAACGTCTACCGTTTCGGTTGGTTGGTGCCCTATCTGTTTGGCGCCTCTCCGGCCATCTGCGAATCCTTCCTCAAAGGGCGCAAGAGCAACCTTCCATTCGAGAAGACCGGCAAGGGCACCCTCTATCTGCCTTACGCTACCGCGCTGCGTCTCTCCGATCTAGGCTATACCAACAGCGCCCAGGCGGGGCTCAAGATCAGCCACGACAACCTGCCGGCCTATGTCAGCAGCCTGCGCCGCGCCATCAACACCCACAATCCCGACTTTGCCAAGATCGGGGTCAAGGTGGACGGGGAGTATCGTCAGCTCAATGACAACGTGTTGCAGCTGGAGAACGAGCTCTACGCCCCGATCCGTCCCAAGCGCACCCCGCGCAGCGGCGAGAAGCCCTCGGATGCGCTGGATCAGCGCGGCATCGAATACATCGAGCTGCGCACCGTGGACGTCAACCCCTTCACCCCGCTCGGTATCGATGCCGACCAGATCCGCTTCTTCGATCTGTTCCTGGTCTGGTGCCTGCTGCGCCCCTCTCCGGTGCTGAGTGACGAGGAGATTGCCCGCAACCGCCGCAACCAGAACAAGGTGGTGCTGGAGGGACGTCGTCCCGGCCTCGAGCTGGAGGACGAGCAGGGTCATGCCATTGGCCTCAAAGAGTACGGCCTCAAGCTGTTCGACGAGCTGGCTCAGGTGGCCGAATTGCTGGATCGCTGCTGCGGCCGTAACCACTATCGCAAAACGCTGGCAATGCACCGTGAGAAGCTGCTCAATCCGGATTTGACCTACTCCGCCCGCATGCTCAAGGAGCTGCTGGAGAGTGGCAAGGATAACGGCTGTTACGGCGACAAGCTGGCGACCCGCTATCGCGAGGAGCTGCTGGCAGGGGAGCTGCAGTACTGGGATGAGGCCTACTTTGCCGGTGAGGCGAAGGATTCCCTGGCCAAGCAACGGGAGC
This sequence comes from Aeromonas sp. 604282, assembly GCF_049170575.1. NCBI lineage: Bacteria > Pseudomonadati > Pseudomonadota > Gammaproteobacteria > Aeromonadales > Aeromonadaceae > Aeromonas > Aeromonas sp. 604282. The sequence continues at coordinate 167,600 of NZ_JAAKMV010000007.1, forward strand.
GCGAGCGCAGCGACAGCCTGTCATTCGATGACTTCCTGGCCGACTACTTCGGTACCAGTACCACCACGGCCTGAAGGCGGGTTCGTACCAACCAAAGTGCCAACAAAAAGCCGCTCGAGTGAGCGGCTTTTTTATTTCTCTGAACCTGAGCGATATCAGACGTGGTTGTACATCGCCTCGATTTCGCTCTGGTACTTGGCTTCGATGATCTTCCGGCGCAACTTCATGGTGGGGGTCAGCTCACCCAGCTCCATGGAGAAGGCGCTCGGCAGCAGGGTGAACTTCTTCACCTGCTCGAACTTGGCCAGCTCTTTTTGCAAGTCGGCGATGCGGGCTTCGAAGAACTCCATCACCCGGGAGTGGCGCAGCAGCTCGGTCTTGCACTGGTACTGCAGGTTGATGGAGCGGGCGTACTCCTCCAGCGACTCGAAGCAGGGGACGATCAGCGCAGAGACGAAGTGGCGGGCATCGGCGACGATGGCGATCTGCTCGATAAAGCGATCCTTGCCGATGGTCCCTTCCACCAGTTGCGGGGCCACGTACTTGCCGTTGGAGGTCTTCATCAGCTCCTTGAGGCGCTCGGTGAAGTAGATATTGCCCTGGCTGTCGAGCTCACCGGCATCGCCGGTACGCAGGAATCCTTCCTCGGTCATCACTTCGGCGGTGGCGTCCGGCTTGTTGTAGTAGCCGCGCATTACTGTGGGGGAGCGCACCAGCAGTTCGTTGTTCTCCCCCAGCTTCACCTCGATGCCGTTCAGTGCCGTGCCGATGGAGCCCAACTTGAACTGGCTGTCTTCGTAGCAGCAGACAGTGGCGGTGGTCTCGGTCATGCCGTAGCCGTACTTGAGGTTGAGTCCCATCGCCTGGAAGAAGAGGTTCACATCGTCGGCCAGACGGGCGCCCGCCACCGGCAGGAAGCGGGTGCGGCCGCCAAAGCGGGCGCGCAGCTTGCGAAACACCAGTCGCTCGGCGAGCCAGAGCTGGCCGTAGAGCAGAGGGGAGGCGGACTTGCCCGCCTGACGGGTGGCAACCATCTGCTTGCCGACCCGGGTCGCCCAGCCAAACAGAGCGCGACGCAGAGCAGGAGCCTGAGCCACCTTGGCCTGGATCATGGCGTAGGCCTTCTCGTAGAGGCGCGGCACGGCGCACATTACGGTCGGCTGCACCTCGCCAATCACATCCATCACCTTCTGTGGATCGCGGATATAGACGTTCTCGGCACCGCAGTAGAGCACGTAGTAGCTCCATGCCCGCTCGAATACGTGGCTGAGCGGCAGCATGCAGAGCGACACATCCTGCTGATTGAGGTCGAGGCGGCTGTTGTGCATCTCGAAACAGGCGGCGATGTTGCTGAAGTCGAGCATGACCCCCTTGGGCTCGCCTGTGGTGCCGGAGGTGTAGATCAGGGTCAGCAGATCATCCATCCGGTACTGGGTTTCCCGTACTCGCAGTTCCTGCTCGCTGGGCTGATGGTTGCCGGAGACCAGAAATGTCTGGAAGTGGCTCGCCTGCTCGCAGCCGCGCAGGTTGACGCTGCCGTCGAGGGCGATGAGCTGGCGGATCTCGCCGCTTTCAATCAGTTGCAGCGCCTGATCGAACTGAGGTTGCTCGCCAACGAACAGTACCTTGATGCCGGCATCTTTGACGATGTAGCGCAGCTGATCGAGCGTGCTGGTGGGATAGATAGGGACGCTGACACCGCGGGCGGCAAGGATGCCGAGATCGGCCTGGGTCCACTCCGGCATGTTGCGGGCATAGATGCCGACCATTTCGGTTGGCTGGTGGCCGGCCCGGATCAGCGCCTGTGCGCAGTAGTCCATGGCCTGGCCCAGAGTACGCCAGCCGATGGCGCGCCACTGGCCATCTTGCTGAACCCGCAGGGCAGCCTTGTTGCCAAGCTGGGCAATACGTTCACGCATCAGTCGAACCAGATGAAGCTTCGGCATCAGTTAAACATCCTTTAATTACAGTTGTACGCCTGCAAGGGCACTAAAAATCGGGCTAGAGTTTAAACTCCAAGATTACAGCTTACAAGTGTTCGCTGTTTGTCTTGGATCACAAAGAGTGCAAATAGCTCTTCCTTTGTGCAGAGTGGCCGATACTGCAAAGGAGCAAAGGGAGAGTTAACGATATGAATCTATGGATGAAAGGGGCATTGGCCGTGATCGGGCTCATGATGGTGGGGGGCGGGGCGGCCTGGTACTTTCTGGGCAAGACACAGCAGCCTGCGAATCCCTGGTATGAAGGGGCGGAGGGATACCAGCAGGCCCAACAGCAGGCATTGGCGCTGGGCTATCCGCTGCTCTATGTGCTGGAGACCCCCAAGTGCCGTCGCTGCAAGGCATTGAACGAACGCTTCTGGCGCAGTGAAGAGATGAGAGTGCCGTTGAGCCGATTGGTCAAGGTGCGGCTCAATCCGGGCAAGGGGGATGGTAGTGAACAGATCCTGCGCCGTTTTCCCAAGGTGGCCACACCGCCCGGCATCTATATCCAGCAGCCGGGTCAACCCCTCAAACCGATCAAGATAGTGGTGGATATACAGCAGATCTGGATGCCGGGGAAAACCTGGCTGCGGGGCTTCTATATGCCGCTTTCCGCCGCCGGATTCGAGGCGGTGGTTCACACCACTCTCTCCTTGCAGGATCCGGCGATGGATAACGCCCCCCTCGATTGAGGCGGGATCAGCTGAAGTCGAACAGGCGGGACATCAGTACCGCATCTTCCCGATCATTGCCGGTGCCGTAGTAGTCGGCGCGGCGGCAATACTCGGCAAAGCCGGCGCTCTCGTAGAGGTTGATGGCGGTCTGGTTGCCTGCCCGCACCTCGAGAAACCAGGCCTCTGCCCCGGCTTGTTTGCTGCGAGTCAGGTAGGCTTGCAGCAGTGTCCGTCCCAACCCCTTGCCCTGAAATTCGGGGTGGACACAGATATTCATCAGCGAGCTGTCTCCGGCCACCAGATCCGAGATATAGAAGCCGGCCGGGCGACCATCGACCAGCATCAAGCCGTTGAGATAGCGAGGACCGAAGCAGGATAGCAGGTTGGCCTGGCTCCAGGGCTCCTTGTGGGCGGCCTGCTCTATGGGATAGACAAGGTCGAAATCGGCTTCGAGCAGGGGACGAAACTCAGGCATGTTGACTCCGGGTGACTGGGTGGAGGATGTCGGGGTTGGCAAAGACGACTTTTGTAAAATCAGGTAAAAAGAGCGGCTTCCAAGAGGGCGTTGAAGGCATGATCATGCCGTACTGTTCGCCAGGTGTCGGCGTAGTTGTTGCCACAGGGCGCGCTTTTGTGCGGCACTGGGGGCCAGCGGACAGATCAACGCATCGGGTCGTTCCGGGTTGGCCTCCGTCAGCCAGAGCAGCGGTGAGGCATCCGCCGTTTGCAGATCGGCAGGCGGCAGCTCGCTGAGCAGTAAGACCTCGTCGGGGGTCATGCCGAGCAGCTGGCAGATATCCGCCAGCAGCGTGGTGGCAGGCAGCTGAGGCGCCAGCAACCAGAGTTTGCCGCTGGGCAGCGGAGCGCGGGTGGCCGGTGCTGTCTGGTCGGGCTGCACGGCATCTTGCGCAAGCTCGGGTACGAGATCTGCACCCAGCAATGCCGGACGACGCAGTTGCCAGCTTTGAATGCCCATGCGGGCCAACATGCTCTGACGAACGGGATCTTGCATCTGGGGCGACTCACTCTTGATCTGCGTTGGGGAAAATTGTGTTGCGCAGGGTACACTCGAACCGCTTTTGCTGCACCCTTTGCAACGCATCATCTGGCGCATGCGGGCATGGTGCCATCACTACACTGGCTATGCATGGGCGCAGCACGCTGCCGATACGGTATCGTACTGGCCTTGCGTTTTTTCCTGCCAGAGGCGGGTATTGTGCGGCAAGAGATACCAGAATAAACATCATAACAAGACAAAACCCAAGGTCGAGCAAATGGATATCGCGCCTTGGGGCTAACATCATCCCAGCTTCGGAACACTCTCTATGTCGTCTTTAGCTCAAGCCCAGAATCCTGCGCGTCTTATTCCCATCCAGGAGCGCTTGCCCCGGCTGCTGGCCGCCCTCGGTGAGGGACTCTACGAACGGCAGGATGCCCTGCGTCTCGGTTTGCTGGCGGCCCTCAGTGGCGAGAGTGTCTTCTTGCTGGGGCCACCCGGTATCGCCAAGAGTCTGATTGCCCGTCGCCTCAAGCTGGCCTTTCACGACGCCCGCCACTTTGAATATCTGATGACCCGTTTCAGCACACCGGAGGAGGTATTTGGCCCCCTCTCCATTCAGGCGCTGAAAGAGGATGGCAAATACCTGCGCCTCACTGCCGGCTATCTGCCGGAGGCTGAGGTGGTGTTCCTCGACGAGATCTGGAAGGCGGGTCCCGCCATTCTCAACACCCTGCTCACCGCCATCAACGAACGGCAGTTCCGCAATGGTGATAGCCAGCATCCCATCCCGATGCGCTTGCTGGTGACTGCCTCCAACGAGCTGCCGGCGCCGGACAGCGGGCTGGAAGCGCTCTACGACCGGATGCTGGTGCGGATCTGGATGGATCGGGTGCAGGAGAAAGCCAACTTTCAATCCATGTTGGCCAGCGATGGTCACGCCCACCAGAACTTGCCGGAATCCCTGCAGATCCGGGGGGATGAGTACGAGCAGTGGCAGAGCCAGATTGAACAGGTGCGCCTGCCGGATGCCTGTTTCGAACTCATCTATCAGCTGCGCCAGCAGCTCGACAGCCAGTTGGCCCACCGCTGCTATGTGTCGGATCGTCGCTGGAAGAAGGCGGTACGGCTTATCAAGGCGAGCGCCTTCTTCAACGGTCGTGACGAGGTCGCGCCGGTAGATCTGCTGCTGTTCAAGGACTGTCTATGGCATGACGAGGAGTCTCGTACCGCCCTGCTGGAGATGATGACCGAGTTTTCCCGCCTCTATGGTTATCAGCAACTGGCGATGACCCGCCAGCTGCTGGCGCTGCGGGATCAATTCAAACAGCTCAAGCAGGGCGTGTCCCAGCGTCTCTGCTGCAAGGCACGCAAGCGTAAACAGTGGTTTGGCCGACGGGCGAGGGGGATCGAGATCCCGCTCGCCAATGCCAGACCCTTTGGCAAGCAGGTACACTTCCATCTGCTCACCCCGGCCCCGCTGGATGGCAGCGATCCCGAGCGTCTTACCAGCACCCTGGTGTTCGATCGTACCCTGCTCTCCCATTGGCATCCGACCGGTGAGGCGCTGGTGGGCTATGAGTTCGGCAACCCGAAAGAGGGGCATTACGAGCTGGTGCTGGACGATGAGCTGCGCCTGCAGGTGCTCGATATCCAGCGCCAGCAGATCCCGCTGGTATTGATGGAGCGCAACGCCATCCCCGAGGTGGTGCTGGCGCCCTGGCTGCAAGCGCTCGACGAGCAACTGGTCCAGGTCGGCAAGGTGATGCAGGAGCTTAAACAGCAGCGCACTCTGTTCGAGCGTCATCGGCAGCACCTATTTATTGCCCAGCGCTGGCTGCAACAGGTGGAGGACAGTTTCTTCGTGCTGAACCGGGATCTTGAACTGCTGCGTGGCGAGTTGGTGCATTGGCGTGAGCGGTTGCCAAGGCTGGACGAGTAAGGAGCGCTCATGCTTGAGATTGGCATGCTGGATCTGGGGCTCCTGATCGGTGAAGGGGAGCTTGCAGGGGAGGTGGCACTTTTGCTTGCTGCGTCGCCCAAGATCTCCGAATTTATCAAACGCTCCCCACTGCAGGGCAAGCTGCTGAAAAAGCGCCTGCAGAGCTGGGGTGAGCAGCTTGGCGAGGAGATCCGTCACAAGCCGGTGCCGGTGGCGCTGGAGCAGGAGTACTTGCTCTATCAGGCGCACCGGCAGTTGCCGATGACCGAACTGATAGGTCGTTTGCCCACTCTGCTGGAGTCGCTGGATCACTACAGCCCCTTCGCCGGTGAGGCACGTTCCTTGGTGCGCCAGCTGATGGCCCATCCTACCGAGGGGCTGCGCCAGCTCTTTATCGACAAGTGGCGTGCCAGTCTGGTGGGTAGCCTGCTGCAACTGCAGCAGCAGATCGCCGAGGCGGAGCGGGAGAAGCAGCGTCAGGAGATTGAAGATCAGCTGCTGGCGAGCCGCACCCTGGCTGATGCCCTCGATCCGAACCAGATCTCAGCCGGTGGTCTTTGGGATCTGGCGCAGGGGCACTGGCACAAACGCAGTCTGGTGCTGGTCAAGCAATACGCCCGTATGTTGCAGCGCGAGCCCTTGCTGGCGGAGATTGCCGCTCTTCTCGGGCGCAGCGAGCGGGATCGGCGGGCACAGGAACAGCCGGTGCCGCCGGTCGAGGTGCTGGAGCTGGAACCGGCACCCAGCGATGATGTGCCCGACGATCTGGTGGGCATTCATCAGGCGAGCGACCTGATGCGGCTGCTGCCCAGCGAGGCAGTAATGCTGGGGCTGCCTGAGCTGGAGCTGGAGTTTTACCGTCGCTATCTGGAGCGGCGTCTGCTCAGCTATCAGTCGCGGGGTACCCTGCCGCGCCAGCGCATCATGCTGCGTACCCCGGAGCAGGGGGGCAAACAGCTGCAGCAGCGCGGTCCCTTTATCGTCTGTGTCGATACCTCCGGTTCCATGGGGGGCTACCCCGAGGAGTGTGCCAAGGCACTGTTTCTGGCGCTGCTCAAGGTGGCGATGGATGAGAAACGCGGCTGCTACCTTATGCTCTTCTCTACCGAGGTGGCGACCCTGGAGATCACCGCCGATACCGGACTGGACAAGGCAGAACGCTTCCTTTCCATGAGCTTTCACGGTGGTACTGATCTGGTGCCCTGTCTCGAGAAGGCGCTGGTCAAACTCGATGAGCCCGCTTTTGCCAAGGCAGATGTGCTGGTTATTTCGGACTTTATCGCCCAGAGTCTGCCCCATGCCCTGCTCGAGCAGATGAACCGCTATCGCCAGCGCCAGACCCGCTTTCACGCAGTGGCCATGTCCCGGCACGCCAAACCGGCACTGTTGCGGGTCTTTGACAACAGCTGGCTGCTCGATTGCGGTCTGCGCGGTCGGTTGCTTCGGCGATGGCAGCATCATTAGTTACCGGGAGGGAGCCAGCCCCCTCTTTCGCTCTGTATCCCCCTCCTCATTCCAACGTTATGATATTGCTGTAAAATGTGAGATGAAACCCATTCAAGTCCTCTCTCCTTGCGGTAGCCTTTACAGCCGTTGTTACAGGGTGATTTTCCGGTATCGGGTCGCCTGCTGCTCTTTCCCCATTCATCCGGAGTGTTTATGAGCCGACTTGCCTTGCTGCTGTTGCTGGCGGTATTCGGGCTGGCAGCCAGACCCTTGTCCCCCGAGCAGTTGGAAAATGAACTGGAGGAGATGGAGCAGGTCCATCAGCCTATCGAGTTGCTGAGGGAGCGCGTTGCTCGCTTGCTGCGGGATGGCAGCGACTATCCACCGTCCCAGCTGATGCGGATCAGTCGTCTGGCTTGCTGGGCCCAATCTGCCGATGACATCCAGGCGTCTCGCCGTGCGATTGCGTATGCCGACAGCCAACTGGTGCTGGCTCAACAACGGGGAGATGACGCAGCCATTGCCGAGTTGCTCATCTGTCGTGGCTGGTTCAATCAGCTGCTCGGCGAGGTGGCACTGGCCCGTCGGGATTATGATGAGGGGCTGCGGGTGGCTGGGGAGGCCGCTGTGCTCAAGCTGGAGGCGCTGGCGCTGTCCCACCGGGGAGCCATGTTGTCGTTTCAGGGGGCGTCAGGGCAGGGGCTGGTGGATCTCACCAGGGCGCACGACATCTACGAACGGTTGGGATTGACCACCTGGTATAACCGGGCGCAGCTCGAGATTGCCGCCGCGTTTCGCCGCATGGGTCTCTATGCCGAGGCACTCACTACCCTGAACCGGTTGCATGAACACTTTGCCCACAACCATGACGGGTTCGGTTTGGCCAGGATGAGAGAGCAGCTGGCTCTGGTCTATCTGGAGACGGGGCGCTATCAGGAAGCGCAGCAGGAGCTCGAACGTAGTCTCGCCTTTTTGCAACAACCCGAGTACCGGATTGAACATGCGGATCGTCAAGTGATGCTGGCGGAGGCTCTGCTCGGTCTGGCGCGCCTGGAGCAGGCCGGACGCTTGCTGGCGCAGGCAGCAGGTGTGCTCACCCCTGAAGTCGATCCTATCCTCCACGCCCATCTCGAGCTGGTAATGGCCAAACTGCAGGTGAAAATGCGGGATCCGGCCCCGGCCTTGATCGCACTGGCGAAGATTGAACCGATCCTGAAGGCTGAGGGGCACACTCGTTACCTGATGGATCTCTACGCAGTGCGCAGCGAAGCATTCGAGCTGCAAGGGGACTATCCGGCTGCGCTGGCGGCCTTGCGGGATCATTTGGTGCAAGAGCAGCGCCTCGACCAGATGCAGCGAGAGCAGAGTACAGCCTGGGTGCGCGGCCAGTTTGAACTGACCCGCCAGGCGGAAGAGAACAAGCGGTTGCGGGTCGAGCAGCAGTTGCAGCGGCAGGAGCTGGCGCAGAGCAAGGAGCGTCGCTTCTGGTTGCTGGTGGTGATGGTGCTCTGCGGTGGAGTGGCTCTGCTGACGATGAGGTGGTTGCTGGAGCGCAATCGTCGGATGCATCGGTTGGCCTTTACCGATGAGCTGACCGGTATCGATAACCGGCGTCGGGTGCTGGTGGATGGGCGCGAGCACTTTGAGCTGGCCCGCAGGCAGCAAATGCCCTTTTCTCTGCTGCTTTTTGATATCGATCACTTCAAGCGGATCAACGATTCGCTGGGTCATCATCAGGGAGACCGGGTACTGCAGTGGGTATCCAGAATGGTGGCAAGAGAGTTGCGGCAGCAGGATCTGCTGGGCCGTACCGGTGGAGAGGAGTTTTTGGCGCTGCTGCCGGAGACGGGGCTGGAGGAGGCGTCCCGTTTGGCTGAGCGGATCCGCGCCAGGGTCGGCCAACGGGCGTTGCCCGGTTTGTCCCATCCGGTGACCATCAGCATCGGGTGTGCCTGCCAGCGCGATGATGATCAGGATCTGGCCGCGTTGATCCGGCGTGCGGATGAGGCTCTCTACCGGGCAAAGGGGGCCGGGCGCAACCGGGTGGAAACAGACGACTGACGGACTGGGTATTTTTCACTCGCGCGGGTATAATGTCGCGCAATTTTGCTTTGACTCAGGCGATAAGACCCATGTAACGCAACCCTCCTCCCTCTTTCCACCAGGTTGGCAAAACGCCAGCTGGCGTGGCTTTCGTTGCGTATACATGTGCCGTGAGCGGCATTCCGGATTTATTCCCACGGTGGCTGATGCCACCGCTCAATAGAAGAACGTTGAATTATGTCAGCTGAATTTCTGAGTGAAGTCTCCAAGAGACGCACTTTTGCGATCATTTCGCACCCGGATGCGGGTAAAACCACCATCACCGAGAAAGTCCTGCTGTTCGGACAGGCCATTCAGCGCGCCGGTACCGTCAAGGGCCGTGGCTCGGGCCAGCACGCCAAATCCGACTGGATGGAGATGGAGAAGCAGCGTGGTATCTCCATCACCACCTCGGTGATGCAGTTCCCCTATGCCGATTGTCTGGTCAACCTGCTCGACACCCCGGGTCACGAGGACTTCTCCGAAGATACCTACCGTACCCTGACCGCGGTCGACTGCTGCCTGATGGTCATTGACGCCGCCAAGGGTGTTGAAGACCGGACCCGCAAGCTGATGGAAGTCACCCGTCTGCGTGATACCCCCATCCTCACCTTTATGAACAAGCTGGACCGCGAAGTGCGCGATCCGATGGAAGTGATGGATGAGGTGGAGCGCGAGCTGAAGATCATGTGCGCCCCGATCACCTGGCCCATCGGCTGTGGCAAATCCTTCAAGGGTGTCTATCACCTCTACAAGGATGAGACCTATCTCTATCAGAGCGGTCAGGGCCACACCATCCAGGAGAAGCGGGTGGTCAAGGGGCTGAACAACCCGGAGCTGGATGCCGCTGTCGGCGAAGATCTGGCCCAGCAACTGCGCGACGAGCTGGAGCTGGTGCAGGGCGCCTCTCCCGAGTTCGATCACGATGCCTTTATCGCTGGCGAGATGACCCCGGTCTTCTTCGGTACTGCACTGGGTAACTTCGGTGTCGACCACATGCTGGATGGCCTGACTGACTGGGCGCCGTCTCCCATGCCACGCAAGGCCGAGAGCCGCGAAGTGGTGGCGACCGAGGAGAAGTTCTCCGGCTTCGTGTTCAAGATCCAGGCAAACATGGATCCGAAGCACCGCGACCGTATCGCTTTTATGCGTATCGTGTCAGGCACCTACAGCAAGGGCATGAAGATGCGCCACGTGCGTATCGGCAAGGATGTGAACATCTCCGACGCCGTGACCTTTATGGCCGGTGACCGTGAGCAGGCGGAAGACGCCTTCGCCGGTGACATTATCGGTTTGCACAACCACGGCACCATCCAGATCGGTGACACCTTCACCCAGGGTGAGGATCTCAAGTTCACCGGTATCCCGAACTTTGCACCGGAACTGTTCCGCCGCATCCGCCTGCGCGATCCGCTCAAGCAGAAGCAGTTGCTCAAGGGGCTGGTCCAGCTCTCCGAAGAGGGGGCGGTACAGGTGTTCCGTCCGCTGATCAGTAACGATCTCATCGTCGGTGCGGTCGGTGTGCTGCAGTTTGACGTGGTGGTGTCTCGTCTGAAGAGCGAGTACAACGTCGAGGCCATCTACGAGGCGGTCAACGTCTCCACCGCCCGCTGGGTGGAAGGCACCGACGTCAAGAAGTTCGAAGAGTTCAAGCGCAAGAACGAGGTCAACCTGGCCCTCGATGGCGGTGACAACCTCACCTATATCGCACCGACCATGGTCAACCTGCGCCTGGCACAGGAGCGCCACCCGGACGTGGAGTTCCGTCAGACTCGCGAGCACTGATACTGCTTACCAAATCCCGCCAGATGGCGGGATTTTTTTATGTATCAAGGAGAGGTGATGGTTGAATCGATGAATCCTGCCTGCTCGGCTCTGGCTGAGAGTTATCTGTTATCCCTGCCGGTGGCAGCACGGGCTCGCCATGTCTCGGCGGACTACTTCTGTGCTGATGAACACAATGCCAACCTCTGTGCCGAGCTGGTGGCAGCAGGCCGCAAGCGAGCGACCTGTAGCCTCGCTTACTGGTATCTGGAGAAGGGCGAGCGGATGCCGGAACAGGGTGACTTGCTGGTGGTAACAGACTGGAATTGTCACCCCAAGGCTCTGGTTGAACTGGTGTCAGTCACCTTGTGTCCATTCGATGAGATTGATGCTGCGTTTGCCGCCGAGGAGGGGGGAGGGCGATGGCTCTCTGGCCTGGTGGCGCAAAGCGCACAAGGCATTCTTCGAATGCGAGATGAAGGCGGAAGGAGGCGAATTTGATGAGCACGCCACGCTGGTGCTGGAGCGATTCCGGGTAGTGGCGTTACCGCAGTAAACGAAGCGGCAAGCAGGGAGGCTCCTGCTTGCCGCTATCACCTTAGAGCGCCAGGTCTAACACCATGCAGATCTCGCAATCCCCGTGGCCGGTGCAGCCAAGGGGGCCGGGCAGGTGTTCAAAGCCCAGTGATTCATAGAGGCTGGTGGCTTCGCGCAAGACCTCGGTCGTCTCCAGATAGCAGCGCTGATAACCAAGCGCGCGAGCCTCATCCAGCGCCTGCAACACCAGCCGCTTGCCAAGGCCCAGTCCGCGCAGGGCGGGCAGGAAGTACATCTTCTGCAATTCACACACTCCCTCCTCGCCATCCAGCGGAGCTATGCCGCCGCCACCGAGAATGGAGCCATCCGGCCCTTCGATGACCCAATAGCGGCTCTTTTCCCCCTGATAGCTCTGGGAGAGGGTGTCGAGATTGGGATCCGAGACGCCATATCCCTTGTCGGCGGTGAGCCCATATTCAGCCGAGACGGTGCGGATAACGGTCGCGATGTGAGGGTTGTCTGCTTCTGTGATAGGGCGAATATGGTAGCCCTGCTGGCGGCGAGCGCGGGAGAGGGCGCTGCGGTAGAGCAGCATGCCGCTCCACAGCTGTTCGCGCTCGGATTGGCTCAACTGCGCCAGCATCTCTTCCATCGCCCCGTCCATCTCCCGGTGCAACTCCAGCAGCATCCCCTGACCGTTGACGGTGAGGCGGGCCTCCTTGCTGCGGCCGTCGGAGGGGTGCGGGTGCCAGCTGATAAGCTCCCGCTCGGCGAGGCGTGCCAGCGGACGGCTGGCGTTGGATTTGTCGATGTGCAGCTTTTCTGCCAGCTGCTGATTGGTGGCCGGGGCGTTTTCCAGCTCGATCAGCAGGTGAGCCTCGATGGGGGTGAGGGCCAGATTGCCGCACTGCTGGGAGAGCATGCCGAGTTCGCGAACCAGATCGCGCGACAGGGCGCGCAGGGGACGGGGATCCATGTCGTGGTTTCCTTTTAGTTGTGCATGACAACTAAAATAACGTAAAAGTTGTAATTCGCAACCTTTTGCTGTGATGGCTTGCAGAATTTGGGGTGAGCGGCAGCCCCGTTGATTGGGCTGCCGCAGGTGGGGCGGTCGTCAGGCGGCTGCTCTGATGGCCAGCTCCGGGCGGCGGGAGAAGCAGCGGGCGAGCAGCAACATGGTGGCGACGCCTATGGTGCCCAGCACCAGCCAGGGAAGGGCCGGTTGTCCCTGTTGCAACGAGAAGTCATAGAGGGAGCCGCCGCCCACATAGCCGGTCATGCCCCCCAGCGCCAGTCCGAGGCGGCTGAAGCCCATGTAGCTGCCGCGGGCTGTGGGGTTGGCCAGCCGGGTCATCAGGGTCTCCCGGGCCGGTTCGCAGATGATGATCCCCAGATAGAAGCAGGCCAGCAGTACGAAGATGCCGGAGAGGGTGCTGACGAAGGCGACCAGTCCGATCCCCACCGTCATCAGCAGGATACCCGCCATCAGCCGGCTCTCCAGCCGATAGCGCCGCTCGCTGAAACGGGCGATAGGGTAGAGCAGCGCCAGTGACAGCGCCGTTTCCAGGCTGTACATCCAGCCCACTGCCGTGGTGGTGCCGGAGAGCTGCTTGACCAGAATGGGGAAAATCAGCATCACCTGTACCCACAGCATGTAGTAGCCGCTTAAGATCAGCACCAGTCGGCAGAAGGCGCGATCAGCCAGTACCTGTCCCAACCCTTCCCGCATAGGAGTCGGTTTGACCGAGAGGCGGTAGGCGGGCAGCAGGGTCCAGTTGCAGAGCGCCGCCAGGGTGAAGAGCCCAGCGCCCAGCAGGCAGACGTAGGTGAAGTCAAAGCGCAGCAGCCAGCTGCCGAGCAGGGCACCGGTGACGGCACCCGCGCTCTCCAGCATCATCAGCAGGGAGATAAAGCGGCCCCGCTCATGGGGACGGGTAAATTTGATCACCAGTGCCGCCCGTGGCGGGTCGAACAGGCAACCGCCCAGACCCGAGAGGAAGCAGGAGAAGATCAGCATGGCGCCGCTGTCGGCCCAGGCCAGGGTGGCAAAGCCGACGGCGCGCAGCAACATGCCGGTGACGATGAGCGGGCGGGCGCCGAAGCGGTCGGCAAGCGAGCCGCCAAAGATCCCCAGCCCCTGCTGGGTCAGCTGGCGCAGGCCGAGGGCCAGCCCCACCAGACCGGCCGCCCAGCCGAGCTGGTCGACGAAGCGCAGGCTGATCATCGGCATCACCACAAAGAAACCCAGGATCACCAGTGTGGTATCCAGCGCCAGAAACCAGCGTCCCCAAAACCTCGCCCTATCGACCATAACGCCCTCTCATTCACAGATACCTTCATTCTGGAGAGGGTTTAGATATAGTGGTAGACGACAACTACCTATATTTCATATCAGGATTATTTATGTCTATGGATCTGGACGATCTGCAACTGCTGCTGGATGTGGCCGAGCTGGGCAGCTTCAGTCAGGCGGCGGCCATTCGTGGCTGGTCACAGCCGCTGGTGAGCCAGCGGATTGCCCAGCTGGAGGAGAGCCTCGGGGCACCGCTGTTTCAGCGTCATCGGCGCGGGGTGACGCCGACCCGTGCCTGCGAGGAGTTTCTGCCATCGGCCCGCTCTGCGCTGGCGATCCTGAGCGAAGGGCGGCTGGCACTGCAGGGGGCGCCTGCGCTGCCTTGTATCCGTCTCTCCAGTCTGCCATCCCTCACTTCGGTGGTGTTTGGCTCGTTATTGATGGAGCTGGTGGACGAGCCGTTCGAGATCCGCTGCACCACGGATCACTCCGGCGAGATCATGCAGTCGTTGCTGACCGGGGAGGCCGATATCGGCTTTGTACTCAAGCGCCCGCCGGTTGCGGGCCTCCAGATGGAGCTGCTCTGCTGCTCCCCCATTATCGCTATCGCCTCGCCATTGCATCCGCTGGCCGGTTGTCACGGTCTCACCCTGGAGGATATTGCCGACCAGCGGCTGGCGCCTCAGGTCTGGGGGCCGGGGTGTGACGTCTTTATCCAGCAGTTGCGGCGGTTGCGGCGGGCCGCCAGCCCCCTGCATGCGGTGCAGCCCGCCAGTGCGGCGCGGGATCTGGCGCTGGAACACGGGTTTATCACCCTGATGCCGGAGCTGGCCATCAAGCGGGATCTGGAGGTGGGGCGGCTGGTCAGGCTAGATGTGCGCAATCTGCCGCAAGAGCATTGGGATGTGATGATGGCGTGGCGCGGTGGCAAGCGGCCCAACCCGGCCCGGGAAACCGTGTTGGCCACCGCCCGCGCGCTGGCGAAACGGTGGCGCAATGAGTAGAACGATGCGGGACAAGGCCCGCATCGGGTGGATCAGTAGCTGGCCTTGAGGGTTACGCCACTGAACGCGGAAAACCCTGACAGCTGCACATGCCAGGTACCCGCCTTGGGATTGGTGAAGGAGCAGCTTTCGTTGTTACCGCCCTTGTAGGGACGGCAGTCATAACTGCTGCTGGTGGGGGCGCTGCCAAAGCGGACGTAGAGGTCGGCATCACCGGTACCGCCGCTGCTGCTGATCTGCAGCGACCTGGTGCCAGCTGGTACGTTCAGGGTGTAGTTGAGCTTGCCACCCTTGCTGGCGGCGAGGTTGCTCACCGGCACGCTGTTTTGCAGTACATTGTCACTCGGTGGCGGCGTGGTGCCGCAGCTGGCATCGACCCCGACGGTCTGGAAGGCACGCGCCACATCCGCCTGGCTGTAACCCAGATCGGCGGTCGCCCGGCTGACGCCGCAGGCCCCTTGCTGGTAGTTGGTGTTGGCGCCCCAGTAGAGGCGGTTAGCCAGCACGAACACTTCAAATGCCTTGCGGGGGTTCCAGCCGCTGCTGGTGGCGAGCAGATAGAAGGCGCGGTTATAGACCCCGGAGCTGTGGTGTACATCCATCCCCTCCTGATAATCCGCCGCATGGCCGATGGAGCTGCCATCACGGGTCGGATCCTCGAAGTAGCGCAGGGAGCCGTTGCCCTTGAAGATCTGGGCGCCGACCAGCCAGTCGTTACTCCCCTTCATGTAGAACTCGGCCGCTTCCCCCGCCATGTCGGAGAAGGCTTCGTTGATGCCGCCGGATTGCCCTGAATAGATCAGCCCGGAGTTCTGCTCGGTGAAGCCGTGGCTCACCTCGTGGGCCGCCACATCGAGGCTCACCAGCGGGTGGAAGGTGGTGGCGCCGTCACCGAAGGTCATCTGGCTGCCATCCCAGAAGGCGTTCTCGTAATTCTTGCTGTAGTGAACCCGCATCTTCAGTTTGAAGGTGAGGGGCGCCGTGTTGTACCAGTTGCGGTACATGTCGAACACCACGTTGCCGAAGTAGTGGGCGTCGTTGAGGGGCGAGTAGGCGCCGTTGATCTCTTTGACCGTATTCTCCGGGCAGGTGAACTGGTGGATGGTGCCGCCAGAGGTGGCGTGGTTGAGGTTGATGGTATCGACGTTGGGGCTGGTCATCCGGCAGCTGTCATCGACGATGAGCGGGCCAAAGTCGGTGCCATAGAAGTATTTGCCTGTCTTGATGTTGCCCCCCGGGCCGGTGGCATCCTTGTGGTTGATCCCCTCCCAGCGTTTGAGCTCCTCACCGCTCTGGGCATCAAGGATGACGAAGGGGCGGCTTGGCTTGTCACCTTCGGCGATGAAGGATACCTGATAGACCAGCCTGGCCAGCCCGTTCTCGTCCTGCATCACGTAAAGCTTGATCTGCTCGTTGCTCCCCTTGCTGCCCGCCTTGGCCTTGCTGGTGGCATCCTGTGGCGAAAGGGTTGCGACCGGGCTCGCCACATCCTGATCGATCTGGCGCAGCATTCGCCCGGTGGCCTTCTGCAGCTGGCCGCTCAGGCTCTTGTCAGCCACCACCACCTGACCCATTACCGGGATGCCGTTCCAGACCTGCTCGTAGCGGATCCGCTGCTGGCCGTTGGGCAGCTGGACCACCCGTACCTGACGAAACTCGCCATCTTCCAGTTGCAAGGTAGCACTCGCGGCACTGAGGCCGGTTATGGCCCGGATGCCGTTTGTCGTTACGTTGATCTCTACCTCTTGCGCCGCCAGTGCGGCGCTTCCCCAGCAGGCCAGCGCAACGGCCAGATAAATTTTATTCATCTCTTCTTTCCTTAAATCGATGAGCTTGATAAACCGACCGAAGGTCGGGCGCTTTGAAGCTAGCGCCGGTGGGGGAAAGTGCCCCCTGTCAAAAGTGACAGAGCAGCACAAAGGGGTAGCAGGATCTGCCAAAGTGCCGTTTGGGGGTATTCGACGGTGCCATGTGGAGATTGTTATCCGGTTTCAGACACCCACCCTCCTCTTTTGAGGGAGGAGAGAACGTGCGCTGCCACTCTCCGCGAAGCCTGTCGGATGAGGGCCGTAAAAGTGGCTGGCGCGGCCAGTGGCGATTGGCTACATTGGGTGCTGGTTCGCTATTTGATCACTGATTTGAAAGGAGAATCCCATGTTTTCATGGCAGTTGGACGACGAGCTTGCGCTGCTCTTCTTGCAGCCCGATATGGCGAGCGAACTGTTTGCCCTCTGCAATGACAACCGGGAGTATCTCTCCCAGTGGCTACCCTGGCCGCCACTGATCCAGCGCCCCGTCGACAGCGCCCTCTTCATTCGCAGTGCCATCGAGAAGTTTGCCCGCGGTGAGGGGCTCACCACCGCTATCGAGTATCAGGGGGAGGTGGTGGGGGTCATCGGTTACAACAGCATCGATCACGACCTTGGCAAGGTGATCATCGGTTACTGGCTGGCGGAGCGCTGGCAGGGCAACGGCATCATCACCCGGGCCTGCCAGGCCCTGATCCATCACGCCTTCGAGGAGATGGGGATGGAGAAGGTGGAGATCAGCGCCGCCACCGATAACGAGCCCAGCAGAGCCGTCTGTGAACGGCTCGGGATGCAGCAGGAGGGGGTGACCCGGCGCGCAGAGCGGCTGGGCAACCGGATTGTGGACCATGCCCACTACAGCCTGCTGCGCGACGAGTGGCTAAGACAGAGGGAGTCCTGATGGCGCTGCCACATATCAAGACGGCCCGCACCCACCTGACCATACTGTCGCCGGATCAGGCCCCCATGATGCTCGACTTCTACCGGCGCAACCGTGCCCATCTCACCCCCTGGGAGCCGCTTCGGGACGAGCACTTTTATACCCTCTCGTACTGGCATGCCCGGCTGCAGGACAGCTACAGCCAGTTCTTCAACGGCACCGGCATCAATCTGGTGGCACTCGATCCGGCTGGCGAGCGGGTGATCGCCACCTGCAACTTCAGCAATATCCTGATGGGGGTCTTCAAAGCGTGTCATCTGGGCTACGCCATCGACCAGCAGCATCAGGGGCAGGGAGTGATGAGAGAGGTGCTGTCAGCCGCCATCGACTACCTGTTTCGGGAGCACGATCTGCATCGCATCATGGCTTGCTATATGCCTGCCAATCAGCGCAGTGGCGCCTTGCTGGAGCGGCTCGGTTTCGAGCGTGAGGGATTCGCGCGTTCATATCTGATGATCAATGGCCGCTGGGAGGATCACATCCTCACCTCGCTGATTAATCCGGCCTCCTGAACGACAGATAAAAAAAACGGGCCCGAAGTTGCCTTCGGACCCGTCTTCGAATGAGGTGCAGGCTTAGTTGGCCTTGGCATCGCTCACTGCAGCTTCAACCTTGGTAGCCGCTTCGGTAGCAGCTTTTTCTACGGTTGCAGTCGCTTCGGAGGTGGCCTTCTCTACGGTAGAGGTGGCTTCGCTAGCGGCTTTTTCTACAGTGGCAGCAACTTCGGCGGCCGGAGCAGCAGGAGCGGCAGCTTTTTCTTCTTTCTGACCGCAAGCAGTCAACATCAGACCCAGGATACCGGCTACCAGTACTTTGTTCATGTGCATTCCCTCAAATAAATATGGAGAGATGGTCTGTGCAACCATCACAGCGCCCACCGTTGCCCGGTATTGAAACAAGAAGCCGGGAGGCAGCAGGCGGGCGCAATATAGCCCCATTAGTTACCGATGAAAACGGATATCACAATGACATTTTTTCGTGCCGTTGATAAAAAGCTCCACTGCAACGACTGATATCAATACAAGATGCCGTTAAATAGTGCTGATTGCACAATAAAACACCGCTTTGCTGCCATCTTGTGGCGGTTTAACAAGGTCAAGGTTGCTCAAGCGCGGCCGATGGCCCACACCTTAGTCAGACAGCTTCTGACAGGGCAGCCGTTTTCCCTCAAGGTGGCTCTGGCGGGCCAGATCCAGCAGCGCCATCACCGCCAGCGCTTCACTTGCTGGCACCGGGTTGCTCCCTTCGCCCTTGATGGCGGCGCAGACACCGCGATAGTAGGCGCCATAATCCCCCGCCTCACCCACCACGCTCTGCTGCTGTAACTGACCATCGACAATGCAGCTGAGCTGACCGGGTTCGCTATCCATGCCCCAATCCGCCGCCGGGGGCCGCTTGCCCAGCTTGAGCTGATCTTCCTGCACATCCATACCGAATTTCACGAACGAACCCTGGCTGCCGTGAACGATGAAACGCGGCATGGTGGCCGAGACCAGACAGCTGCCATGCAGAATGACCCGCAGAGCACCGTAACCCAGCACCACATGGAAGTAGTCGTCCGCCAGTGCGCCGGGGCGCTGCCCGGCAAGGTCTGCTTGCAGCCAGTCCGGTTGGCCGAACAGCTGTAGCGCCTGATCCAGTACATGGGGGCCGAGATCGAACCAGAGGCCGGAACCCGGGCCACCCGCTTCGCGCCAGCGCTGGCGCACTTCGGGGCGATAGCGATCGAAGTGGGATTCGAACTGGGCTATCTGCCCCAGACTCCCTTCTACCAGCAGACGGCGCACGGTAAGGAAATCCCCGTCCCAACGGCGGTTGTGGAAGATGCTGAGCAGTCGCTGCTGCTTTTCGGCCAGTTCGACCAGTGCTTGCGCCTCGGCCAGATCCAGTGCAAAGGGCTTGTCGATCACCACATGTTTGCCTGCCAGTAGCGCCTGGCGGGCGAGGGGGGCATGGGTGTCGTTGGGGGTGGCGATCACCACCAGATCGACGGTCTCATCGCTTAGCACCTCCTCCAGTGAACCGACCCGGCAGTCGGGCAGATCGGCCTGCACCTTGGCGGCATCGCGACTCACCACCCAACTCAGGGACAAGCCCGGCGTGGTGGAGAGGAAGGGGGCGTGAAAGGTCTTGCCTGCAAAGCCATAGCCCACTAGGGCTGCGTTGAGAGTGTGGCTCATCGGGAGTTCTCCGCTGACATCGAGTGAGTGGGGTTGCCATCGCAGGCTCTCTGCCGGATGGCCATTCGTTGTAAAGGCGATACAAACGAGAAGGGGGCCGATGGCCCCCTGAGTGTGCCCATCAGAGCACAGGATTTATTGCAAACACAAGCGGCGACCGCGTCGGGTCATCAGCATCACCAAGGGCGGCAGCAGCAGCCACATATGCAGCGCCAGCTGGCTCAGCGGGTCGTGCATCAGGGCGCCGGTCAGGCCAACCAACGCGCCGGATCCGCTCATCTGGAACAGGCCGAGCAGGGCAGCGGCGGTACCGGCGCAGTGGCCGAACGGTGCCAGCGCCATCCCGGCGGCCGAGCCCAGAATCATGGCAAAGCCGATGCTGGAGAGGAATACCGGCCCCATCATCGCCAGCGGATGTTCGATGTGCATGGCCAGAGTCAGGGTGATGGCCGAGAGCATCAACACCAGCAGGCCGATGCGCAGAGTGCGTCTTGGCCCCACCTTGGCGATAAAGCGTGGTGCCATGAAGCAGGCCAGAATGTTGAGCGCGGCGTTGGCGGTAAACCAGTAGCTAAAGCCGCTCATATCGAGCCCCAGTTTCACCATCAGTTGTACCGGCGCGGCGGTGACATAGGCAAGGATCACCGCCATCGCCAGCATGCACAGCGCCGCGTTGAACAGGAAGCTGGGGGAGCGCAGTACCGGGCTGTAGCGAGACCAGCTGATGAGGGCCCCTTCACTGCGGGTCTCCTCCGGGCGGGTCTCCGGCATCCGCCACATCAGCCAGCTGCCGACGATGAGCGCATAACCGGCCATAAACCAGAAGTTGGCAGACCAGCCCGCCTTGGCGGTGAGCCAGCCGCCGAGCAGGGGCGCCAGCGCCGGAATAAAGCAGATGGCGCCATTGAGATAGGAGATCATCTGACCGCTCTTTTTCGGGCCATAGCTGTCACGCACCACCGAGAAGGCGGCGACCGAAGTAGCGCAGGCGCCGAAGCCCTGCAGCACCCGGGCCAGCATCAATTCGCCGAGGCTGGCGGCAAAACCGGCCCCCAGCGCGCTCAGGCCATAGAGCAGCACGCCGCCCAGCGCGATGGGCTTGCGACCGTAGCGATCGGCCAGCGGGCCAACAAGCAGTTGCCCCAGCCCCATGCTGAACAGGAACCAGGTGATGGTGCCCTGCATCAGTGTTACTTCGGCGCCCAGCTGTTCGGCCATCTGCGGAATGGCGGGCAGGTAGATGTCGATAGCCAGCGGACTGAACAGCACCAGTAGTACGAGTAAAAGTATCAATGGCATCTGTCACCTCTTTAGTCAGCCAGGTTAATGAATTGGGGCGCGAGTCTACTGACTCACAGTAATGAATAGAAATGGTATTTAATCACTTTGGTTATTCCATTATGGAAACATGTATTAAAAAGCTGGTTATTCGATGGCTTCCAATCACCTGCAACCCCATCACAGCGGGTGTAATTGGCGCTTTTACTAAACGCTTGCGCCGCATAGAATGCGCAGATTATTTTTGCGGAGGTGCTCGATGAACAAGCTTGTCCTGGCAACAGGTAACCAAAAAAAGGTGAAGGAATTGGCCGCCATGCTGGCCGATATGAAGATCCAGGTGATCCCACAGAGCGAGTTTGCGGTCTCCGATGCCGATGAGACCGGCACCACCTTCGTCGAGAATGCCATCATCAAGGCCCGCCACGCCTCCCGTATTACCGGTTTGCCAGCCGTGGCCGATGATTCCGGTCTGGAAGTCGATCTGCTGCAAGGGCGACCCGGCGTCTACTCCGCCCGTTTTGCCGGTGTGGGTGCCGGTGACAAGGCCAACATCGAGAAGCTGCTCGGCGAGCTGCAAGGTGCCCCCGAGTACCTGAAGAGCGCCCGCTTCTGGTGTGTGCTGGTCTATATGCGCCACGCCGACGATCCCACTCCCATCATCTGTCAGGCGAGCTGGGAAGGGATGATCATCGACGAGCCACGCGGTCAGCACGGTTTTGGCTATGACCCGGTCTTCTTCGTGCCGGATCACGACTGCACCGCCGCCCAGATGCCCGCCGAGCTGAAAAACCAGCTGAGCCATCGCGGTCAGGCGCTGGCCAAACTCAAAGCGGCGCTGGCTGCGGCGCACTGAGTCACTTCGCCACCTTGTCGGTTACACACGGTCAATTACACATAGTCATCTACAATGGGGGCCTTGAGCCCCCGTTTTATTGGAAGCCCCATGCTGCAACTGCCGCCGCTCTCTCTCTATATTCATGTGCCCTGGTGCGTCCAGAAGTGCCCTTACTGTGACTTCAACTCCCATGCCCAGAAGGGGGAGTTGCCTCACCTCGAATATGTCGCCGCCCTGCTGGAGGATCTGGATCAGGATCTGAAGTGGGCGCAGGGGCGGCCGCTCTCCTCGATCTTTATTGGCGGCGGCACCCCCAGCCTGTTGACGGTGGAGGCGATGCAAACCTTGCTGGACGGGGTGCGGGCCCGCATTCCGCTCACCGCAGATTGCGAGATCACCATGGAGGCTAACCCGGGCACGGTGGAAGCGGACAAGTTTGCCGGTTTCCAGCGTGCCGGCATCAACCGTATCTCCATCGGGGTGCAGAGCTTCCAGCAGGAGAAGCTGACCCGCCTCGGCCGCATTCACGGCCCGGAAGAGGCGCGCAAGGCCGCCGCACTGGCCCACGCCATCAAGTTGCCCACTTTCAATCTGGATCTGATGCACGGTCTGCCGGATCAGAGTCTGGATGATGCCCTTTATGACCTGCAGCAGGCTATCGACTGTGCCCCACCGCACCTCTCCTGGTATCAGCTCACCATAGAGCCGAACACGGCATTTGCCTCCAAACCACCCAAGCTGCCGGAAGATGACACCCTGTGGGACATCTACGAGCAGGGCCACGCTATGCTTACCGCCAGCGGTTATCGCCAGTACGAAATCTCGGCTTACGCCAAAGAGGGCTATCAGTGCCATCACAACCTCAACTACTGGCGCTTCGGCGACTATCTGGGGATCGGCTGTGGCGCTCACGGCAAGGTGACCGATCTCGCGGATCAGCAGATCCTGCGCACTGCCAAGCTGAAGCATCCGAAAGGGTATCTGGACAAGAGTCGCCCCTATCTGGACGAGCAGTGGCAGGTGACGGCAGACGATCTGCCGCTCGAATACTTCATGAACCGCTTCCGCCTGTTTGAACCTGCTCCCAAGGCGGAGTTCGAGGCCTATACCGGCCTGCCGCTGGAGCGGGTAGAGACGGTGCTCGCCATCGCCCAAAGCAAGGAGCTTATCGAGGATCTGGGGGATAGCTGGCAGCTCACTTCTCTCGGCCATCGCTATCTCAACGTATTGCTCGAACTGTTTATGGATGAGTGAAAACTGGCTCACGATCTGGCTGCGAAGCCGTGATCAAGGTTCATGCGCTGCTCGGAAGCCTCACGTATATCTATACGCTCCGGTTCCTGCGCTGCTCTTCACCTCGCTGACAGCTTCTCGCAACAGGTCGTGAGGCAGTTTTGGCGAACCGTGTTTCGAGATAACAATCAGGGCGCCATTGGCGCCCTGATTGTTTATGGTCGGAAGGAACCCGCTCAGCAGCAGACGCGGAACATCTGCTGTTGGCCGGGCTCCCACCGCTTGCCGAATTTGGCCTTGCGCTGGTAACTCCCCTTGCCCTTCTTGTTGCGCTCGACCCGGCTGCGAAACAGGGGATCACAGAGCAGGGCATGAAGATGGTTATCCTTTATCTCGCCGCGCTGATGGGCATAGCAGCCCCCTTGCGCATTTTCCTCACGGGGGAGGGCGGGTTGGTCGACCCGGATCTTGGCCATGATGGCTCCTCTTCTTTTCTCTTGGTGTGTTGATTCTTGTGTCTGGATGGCTGTTTTCGCTGCGGGCGCCTGTTCAGGCTAGCGCTCGGCAACCGGATGCACTGGCTCCGGTTAAAAACGCGGCGATTTTGTTACCAAATCGCCGCCGGAGCAATGCGTCGGCGCCGTCGAGTCAGTCACACTGAGCCAGGCACGCTCAGTCAGGCATACCATGTCAGCCATGAACCGGGTCATGCTGGCCGTGGCTGTGATGCTCGTGATGGGCCGGGGCGCCAGATTCCAGCGTCTCGAGGATGGCGCAGTGCTCCGCCGAGCGGGGGCCGCCGCAGCAGATATTGGAGAGCTCGCGCAGGTTGTCGCGAAAGCGGGTCAGTTCGATGATCTTCTGCTCCACTTGGGCCAGCTTGGTGTCGGCCACTGCTTTCACCTCCTGACAGGTGACTTTGGCCTTGTTGGTATCGAGGTCGAGCAGCTCGCCGATATCTGCAAGGGAGAAGCCCACCGACTTGGCGCGAATGATGAACTCCAGCCGCCGCTTGTCCTGTTCACTGTAGAGGCGGTAGCCGGATTCGTTGCGGATCCCCGGTGAGATAAGCCCGTTCTTCTCGTAAAAACGCAGGGTATCTGCCTTGACCCCGCACGCCTTGGCCAGTTCACCGATCCGATACATGCTCTCTCTCCCCTTGAATGTATGCCGCCACAAAAACCGGAATCCACTATCACCCCTTTGCCCATGGATTGCCAGCCAAGGGCATAAAAGGGGCAGATAAACATCTCCTGGCGACCCTTTTTCCCATAAAACACTGAAAGTGCAAACGTTTCGAGAAAATCAATTGGAAAACGTTTAACGCCGCGCCAAATAAGGCTTTGCTGTTTCAAAAAATCCACCACAGGTCACATTTTTTGTGTAGAATACGCGCCCATAACAGAGCGCCGCACCAAGCGGGCATTTCCTAAAACGCTTTTGCCGGATGTCGGGGCGAGAGTGGTTTGCGAAATCCCCCACTTCCATTTATTTGGGGACTCTCTGTGTTGAGCCTCGCCTCCCATGGAACGGTCCCCGTTATGTTGAGGACGATAGTGTGATGGAACAAGCTCGACCCATTCGCCGTGCACTGCTGAGTGTGTCTGACAAAACTGGCATTCTGGAATTTGCCAAGGCACTCAACGAGCGTGGTGTTGCCCTGCTCTCCACGGGCGGTACCGCCAAGCTGCTTGGCGAGGCGGGTCTGCCGGTGACCGAGGTCTCCGACTACACGGGTTTCCCTGAAATGATGGATGGCCGGGTCAAGACCCTGCATCCCAAGGTTCATGGCGGCATCCTCGGCCGTCGGGATCAGGATGACGCCATCATGGCCCAGCACGCTATCTCCCCCATCGACATGGTTGTCGTCAACCTCTACCCGTTTGCTGCCACCGTGGCCAAAGCGGGCTGCACCCTGGCCGATGCGGTCGAGAACATCGACATCGGCGGCCCGACCATGGTGCGTTCTGCCGCCAAAAACCATAAAGATGTCGCTATCGTCGTCAAAGCTGCCGACTATGATCGGGTTATTCGCGAAATGGATGCCAACGGCAACAGTCTGAAACTGGCGACCCGTTTCGATCTGGCGATCAAAGCCTTCGAGCACACCGCTGCCTACGACGGTATGATCGCTAACTACTTCGGCACCATGGTGCCCTCTTATGGCGACAACAAGGAGGGTGATGAGGAGTCCCGCTTCCCGCGCACCTTCAACAGCCAGTTCATCAAGAAGCAGGACATGCGCTACGGCGAAAACAGCCATCAGGCTGCCGCTTTCTACGCCGAAGAGCATGCCGCGCCGGGTTCTGTCTCCAGCGCGACCCAGTTGCAGGGCAAGGCGCTCTCCTACAACAACATCGCCGACACTGACGCGGCGCTGGAGTGCGTGAAGGAGTTCGACGAGCCGGCCTGCGTCATCGTCAAGCATGCCAACCCGTGTGGCGTGGCCATCGGTAACGACCTGCTGAGTGCCTACGATCGCGCTTACCAGACCGACCCCACCTCTGCTTTCGGCGGCATCATAGCCTTCAACCGTGAGCTGGATGGCGCCACCGCCAAGGCCATCGTCGAGCGTCAGTTTGTTGAGGTGATCATTGCCCCAACCGTCAGCCAGGAGGCCCGCGACGCGGTCGCCGCCAAGCAGAACGTGCGTCTGCTCGAATGCGGTCAGTGGACGGCCCCGGCGCAAGGGTTTGACCTCAAGCGCGTCAACGGCGGCTTGCTGGTGCAGGAGCGGGACCTCGGCATGGTGACGCTGGGTGACCTGACCGTGGTCAGCAAGCGCCAGCCGACTGAGGCCGAGCTGCAAGATTTGTTGTTCTGCTGGAAAGTTGCCAAGTTCGTCAAATCCAACGCCATTGTCTACGCCAAAGATGGCCAGACCATCGGTGTCGGCGCCGGCCAGATGAGCCGCGTCTACTCCGCTAAAATCGCCGGTATCAAGGCGGCTGATGAAGGGTTGACCGTGGCGGGCTCCGTGATGGCCTCCGATGCCTTCTTCCCGTTCCGCGACGGTATTGATGCTGCCGCGCAGGCCGGTATCTCTTGCGTGATCCAGCCGGGTGGCTCGATGCGCGATCAGGAGGTGATCGACGCCGCCAACGAACACGGTATGTGCATGGTCTTCACCAACATGCGCCACTTCCGTCACTGATGGATCAGGGCCGCCATGGGCGGCCCTTTTGTTGTCTCTTTTCCACTGACTATTGCGACCGGCTTCCCTCTGGCGGAAGCCTGTGACCCACATAGAAGCGAGCGATACGATGAAAGTACTGATCATTGGCAATGGTGGCCGCGAACACGCCCTGGCCTGGAAGGCCAAGCAATCCCCTCTGGTGACCCGGGTCTTCGTCGCCCCCGGCAATGCTGGCACCGCGCACGAAGGGAGTATCGAGAACGTGGCTATCGCAGCTACCGATATTCCAGCTCTGCTGGCGTTTGCCAAGGAGCAGCGCATCGGTCTGACCATCGTTGGCCCGGAAGCGCCGCTGGTGAAAGGGGTGGTCGATGCCTTCCGTGCCGAGGGGCTGGCCATCTTCGGTCCGACCGCGGCTTCTGCTCAGCTGGAGGGCTCCAAGGCCTTTGCCAAGGATTTCCTGGCCCGTCACGCCATCCCGACTGCCGAGTACCAGAACTTCACCGAGGTGGAGCCCGCGCTGGCCTATCTGCGCGAGAAGGGAGCGCCCATCGTCATCAAGGCCGATGGTCTGGCCGCAGGTAAGGGGGTTATCGTGGCGATGACCCTGACCGAGGCCGAAGAGGCCGTGCGCGATATGCTCTCCGGCAATGCCTTTGGCGACGCCGGTGCCCGGGTGGTGATCGAGGAGTTTCTGGAAGGGGAAGAGGCGAGCTTCATCGTCATGGTCGATGGCGAGCATGTGCTGCCGATGGCCACCAGTCAGGATCACAAGCGGGTGGGGGATGGCGATACCGGCCTCAATACTGGCGGGATGGGCGCCTATTCGCCGGCGCCTGTGGTGACTGATGAAGTGCACCGCAAGGTGATGGAGCAGGTGATTATGCCGACCGTGCGCGGTATGGCGGCTGAGGGCAACGTCTACACCGGTTTCCTCTACGCTGGCCTGATGATCGACGGTGCAGGCAATCCCAAGGTGATCGAGTTCAACTGCCGCTTTGGTGATCCCGAGACCCAGCCCATCATGCTGCGGATGCGCTCCGATCTTGTGGAGCTCTGTCTGGCCGCCTGTGCCGGCAAGCTGGATCAGGTGGAAGCGAATTATGACCCCCGCGTAGCCATTGGTGTGGTGCTGGCTGCTGGCGGTTATCCCGGCGACTACCAGCAGGGCAAGGCCATTAGCGGTCTGCCGGTGGAAGAGGCGAGCGGCGAGAAGGTATTCCACGCGGGTACCCGCCTTGAGGGCGATACCGTAGTGACCGCCGGTGGCCGCGTGCTGTGCGCGACTGCGCTGGGCCATACAGTGGCTGAAGCGCAGCAGCGTGCCTATCAGCTGGCTGCCCGTATCCAGTGGGACGGTGTCTTCTATCGCAATGACATCGGCTGGCGCGCCATCGAGCGTGAACAGCAGGCAGGCTGATAGCCGATACCCGCAGTGACAAGCCCCGCCAATGGCGGGGTTTTTTTATGCCGAAAAGTGCCTGATTGTCGATGCATTCATGTTGCTGTGGTTAACAAGCGAGGCACTCTTGTCACCATTTGCCACAAAAAACATCATTTTTCACAAACGCTTCACCATGAGTCATGGCATTATGCTGGTGATGAATTCCTGTTTGGATTCATAGGTGACCCTAATAATTTGAGCATGTTGTTATATAAGGAAATCCCATGTTGAAAACTGTTCGCCCCCTGCTGCTGCCTCTGATGTTCGGTCTGATCGCGTTGCCTGCCATGGCTGGCGATCTGGAACAGCCGATGAAGAAGATTGGCTTCAACTACAAGCAGGCGGTCAAGGCTGATGATCCGGCTACCATGGAGAAGCACATCAACGAGATGAAGGCCCAGCTGGATGTGGCCAAGCAGAAGAACATGCCTGCCGCCAAGAAGGAGAAGTTCCTCGAAGGCATGAATGAGGTACAGACCGAGCTGGATGCCAGCCTGGCTGCGCTCAAGGCCGGTGACGAAGCCAAGGCGCGCGAGCACCTGGCCAAGGTCAACGACCTGAAGAAGGAGTATCACAAGTATGCCAAGCAAAAAGGGTGATCCCTTTCGCTGGGATGCTGTGGTTCGCCTGACCCATTGGGGTGTGGCGGCGATCTGTATCGGCAACCTCTGGGCTAACGAAGCGGGGGAGGAGTGGCACGAGTGGCTGGGTTACGGCGCCATTGGGCTGGTCTCCTTGCGTCTGCTCTGGGGGCTCACTTTCGCCCGTGGCTACGCTCGCCTTAGTGCCTTAATCCCCAGCGGTGAGGATTTTCGCCAGCAAGCGCGCGAGATGCGTGAGCGGCAGCCTCCGGCACCGGGTCATCACGGCAGCGGCAAGCTGGCTGTGTGGGCGCTCTGGCTGGTCGTGCTGGCGACAGCAGGCAGCGGCTGGTTTCAGAATACCGAGACGGGATTTGAACTGGGGGCTGACGAGTGGCATGAGTGGTGCGTGGTGGCGCTGCAGGGACTGATTGGTCTGCATCTGCTGGCCATCGTCTTCACCTCCTGGCGCCAGCGCAGCAATCTGGTTACCCGGATGCTGCCTGCCATCGGGAGTCGCTCATCCATCCAGAGCGGCAGCAACGAGCAAACCTGAGGCTCAGCATTAGGCTCCTTGTTTCTTAGTGAGGCGCCTGATCCAGACCCTGCCCAGACCCGCCCATGGCGGGTCTTTTCTATGGCCTCCTCGAGCTTATCACGGGACATTGCTCGATCCGCAGATGCAAAAAGGCCACTCATCATGAGCGGCCTTTTTCAATTTGGTGGCCCCTGGGGGACTTGAACCCACGACCAATCGATTATGAGTCGACTGCTCTGACCAACTGAGCTAAGGGGCCAAATTGTGCGTTTAGCGGCGTGGATTATAGGGGAAGAGGAAAGGGCAGTCTATAGGCATATCAACCACTTGGCGACTAATTGTCCAGCTTGATTGAGGGCGCAAAGAGGGTCGCAAGGGTAAATGCCAGACAAAACAAAGCCCCGCATGGCGGGGCTTTGGCAGAGTAGTTTGACACAGGGTCAGGACTATTCGTCCAGGAAGCTGCGCAGCACTTCCGAGCGGCTCGGGTGGCGCAGTTTGCGCAGTGCCTTGGCTTCGATCTGACGAATACGCTCACGGGTAACGTCGAACTGTTTGCCCACTTCCTCTAGGGTGTGGTCAGTGTTCATGTCGATACCGAAACGCATCCGCAGTACCTTGGCTTCACGGGCGGTCAGGCCAGCCAGCACTTCGCGGGTGGCGTTGCGCAGGCTTTCGCTGGTCGCCGCATCCGCTGGCAGAGCCAGGGTGGTATCTTCGATAAAGTCGCCCAAGTGGGAATCTTCATCATCACCGATGGGCGTCTCCATGGAGATCGGCTCTTTGGCGATCTTCAGTACCTTGCGGATCTTGTCTTCCGGCATGCCCATGCGCATGGCCAGCTCTTCCGGGTTCGGTTCGCGCCCCATCTCCTGCAGCATCTGACGGGAGATACGGTTGAGCTTGTTGATGGTCTCGATCATGTGTACCGGGATACGGATGGTACGGGCCTGATCCGCGATGGAGCGGGTAATGGCCTGACGGATCCACCAAGTTGCATAGGTCGAGAACTTGTAGCCACGACGGTATTCAAACTTGTCTACCGCCTTCATCAGACCGATGTTGCCCTCCTGGATCAGATCCAGGAACTGCAGACCGCGGTTGGTGTACTTCTTGGCGATAGAGATAACCAGACGCAAGTTGGCCTCAACCATCTCTTTCTTCGCTCGGCGGGCTTTGGCCTCACCGATGCTCATGCGACGGTTGATATCCTTGATCTGGGCAATCGACAGGCCGGTCTCTTCTTCAATCTGCTGCAGCTTGCCGATGGCGCGCTGGATATCCTCGTCCATTTCAACCAAACGGGGAGACCAAGCTTTGCCTGCCTGCTTCTGATATTCAAACCAGGCAGTTTCACACTCGTTGTTGGTGAAGGCCGCGACGAAGGTTTTCTTCGGCATCTTGGCCTGCTCAACGCAGAGCTTCATGATGATCCGTTCCTGCACGCGGACGCGCTCCATCATCTCGCGCATGTTGTTGACCAAGCGATCGAACTGCTTGGGCATCAGGCGGAATTGACGGAATACATCGGCCAGCTGGGCGATGGCGGCCTGGGTATCTTCGTGTGCGCGACCATTCTTCTGAATGGAGAGGCGAGTCACTTCATACTGGGCACGCAGTTCGCCAAACTTCTCGCGAGCGACTTCCGGATCCGGACCACCATCACCGTCGTCGTCAGAGCTGTCGCCATCTTCGTCTTCGTCTTCTTCGTCCTCTTCATCTTCATCGGCCAGATCGTCTTCGCCCAGTTCGGAACCGATATGCGTGGCGGTAGGCGCCATATCTTCAGTTTCGTTCGGGTCAATAAAGCCAGAGATGATGTCAGAGAGACGCAGCTGTTCGGCTTCGTACTTGTCGTACTGTTCGAGCAGGTAAGTAATTGCTTCAGGATACTCGGCTACGGAGCTTTGTACCTGGTTGATACCGTCTTCGATCCGCTTGGCGATGTCGATTTCGCCTTCACGGGTCAGCAGTTCGACGGTACCCATTTCTCGCATGTACATGCGGACGGGATCGGTCGTGCGACCAATCTCGGATTCAACAGATGCCAGAGCCTGGGCCGCTGCTTCGGCAGCGTCCTCATCGGCGGTACCCCCTTCAGCCATGATCAAGTCATCGGCATCCGGAGCGTTTTCAACCACTTGAATGCCCATATCGTTGATCATCTGAATGATGTCTTCGATCTGGTCTGAATCGACAATATCTTGCGGGAGGTGATCGTTCACCTCGGCATAGGTCAGGTAGCCCTGTTCTTTACCTTTGGCAACGAGGAGTTTAAGCTGAGACTGCGGGGTTTGCTCCATAGAACTCATCCGGTTGGTGCTGCTAGGTTGCGCGTACAGTGCGCTGCTGCGCAAATAGCCAATTCTAATAGAAAACCGCCAGACATGCTATGTCTGGTTGCGGCGTCGGTCATGAGAAACCCCTGCCCGCAGTATTGTCTGCGCCAGGCGGTTATAAATTTTTTGCTTTTCATCCCGTCGATTCGGGCAACGCTATCCATATTGGGACTAATCACTCAAATATCAAGCCCCACTCTCATTTCTTTTCTCAATTTGCACCTCTCTGAGCAGCATTACCAGCTCTTGGGTTTCTTCGGAGCTTAGTCCTTCCTGAGCCACTTTGGTCTGTAATTCTTCGATCCGCTGTTTAAGAAACATATTGATGAAGCCAACAAAGGTATCCTGCAACTCCCCGAGAATATCGGGTTCCTGATCGAGTTTGATCTCCTCGAACAGGTCGTGCATTGCCAGCTGGGCGAGAATGTCCCCCTCCTTGGTGCCACGCCAGTGTTCCAGCAGGATACCAGTAGTGATACCGGGCTGTGCCAGGATCTGCTGGTGCAGTTGTAGCAGGAACTTGATGCCCTGCACGCGCAGTCCAGCTAACTCAGGCATGGGGGGAAGCTCGGCCGTCACTGCCGGATATTGCACCATCAGCGCCAGCGCACGCCGCAGTGGCGTTAGCTTGGCAGCCTTGGGTTTGTTGACCTCGGTTTTGGGCTGACTATTGCGGGCAAACAGTTCGGTGATACGCTGCTTGTTCTCACCCCAGCGCATCATGCTGGATAGACGGGTGATCAACCCTTCGCGGGTAAACCCTTCCGGTACGCGACGAATAAGCTCGGCGGCCTTGTTGGCCACTTCGAACTTGCCTGCCTCACCGGAGAGGGCGGCATCCCGGCTGAGACGCTCGAACATGAAGTCGGCGAACGGTTGAGCTTCATCGAGCAGGGCTTCAAATCCCTCCTTGCCGATCTGCCGTACCAACGAGTCGGGATCCTCGCCATCGGGCAGGAACACGAACTTCAGCTCGCGGCCATCCTGCAGATGGGGGAGGGCATTATCCAGCGCCCGCCAGGCCGCTTCACGACCGGCGTTGTCACCGTCGTAGCAGCAGACCACTTCGGCGGTGGTGCGAAACAGGGTGTGGATATGATCACTGGTTGTTGCAGTACCCAGCGCAGCCACCGCATAGTCGATGTCGTACTGGCCGAGTGCCACCACATCCATGTAACCTTCCACTACAAGGATCCGGCGCGGATCCTTGTGTGCCTGCTTCACTTCATAGAGACCGAACAGCTCTCGCCCTTTATGGAATATGGGGGTCTCCGGCGAGTTCAGATACTTGGGCGTGCCATCACCCAGCACCCGGCCACCGAAGCCGATGACCCGGCCACGCTTGTCGCGGATCGGAAACATGATGCGATCGCGGAAACGATCGTAGCTGCCACCGCCATTTTCACGAGTGATGAGCATGCCACCCGAGATAAGCAGTTGCTCGTGATCCCGGCTGGCACCAAAGCGGCGGCGCACCTGATCCCAATCGCTGGGTGCATAACCGATGTTGAAGCGTTTGACTACTTCACCGGTCAGGCCGCGTCCCTTGAGGTATTCCACTGCATGGGGAGCGCTCTTCAGATTGCTCGCGTAGAAGCGGGCGATCTGGTTCATCAGCTCGAACAGATCCTTGCTGACTGCGGGTTGGGAGCTGGCTGAACCACCTATGCTCTGCTCGCGAGGCACTTGCATGCCCTGCATGCTGGCGAGCTCTTCGATGGCATCGGGAAATTCGAGGCCGTCGTATTCCATGACAAAGCCGATGGCGTTGCCGTGGGCGCCACAACCGAAACAGTGGTAGAACTGCTTCTCCTGGCTGACGGTAAAAGAGGGGCTTTTTTCGTTATGAAAAGGGCAGCAAGCCTGGTAGTTCTTACCGGCTTTTTTCAGCCGCACTCGCGAGTCGATCAGCTCGACTATGTCTGTGCGTGCGAGCAGATCGTCGATAAAGGATTGGGGGATCCTGCCTGCCATAACCGTCCTGTTTCACTGCGATAGAAAATAAAAAAGCCGCGCATTCACAAGGAAGCACGGCTTCTTCGACCAAACAAGAGTTTGCCTGTTACGCCAAGCGGGTTTTCACCTGAGCACTGACGGCGCCGACATCGGCACGTCCCTGAATTTTTGGCTTCAAGACAGCCATGACTTTACCCATGTCAGCCATGACGGCAGCACCGCTCTCGGCGATGGCTTGCTCGATCAGGGCGGCAATTTCGTCTGCGGTCAGTTGTTGTGGCAGGAACTCCTGCAGCACAACGATCTCGGCGGACTCTTTGTCGGCTAGATCCTGGCGACCGGCAGCTTCAAATTGGCTGATGGAATCGCGGCGCTGTTTGACCATCTTGGTCACGACAGCGAGGATATCCTCATCATTGAGCTCGACACGGGTATCGACTTCACGCTGCTTGATTTCTGCCATCAACAATCGGATAGCGCCCAACCGCGGCTTGTCTTTGGCAAGCATGGCGAGCTTTTGCTGATCCTTGAGTTGATCCTTCAGAGACACGGCATGATCCCTTGATTAGTACAGGCGGATACGACGTGCGTTTTCGCGAGACAGCTTCTTGGCGTGACGCTTGACAGCAGACGCTTTGGCGCGCTTACGAATGGTAGTCGGCTTCTCGTAGAACTCACGGCTACGAACTTCGGACAGGATACCGGCTTTTTCGCAAGAACGCTTGAAGCGACGCAGAGCAACGTCAAACGGCTCATTTTCACGGACTTTGATTACTGGCATGTGCCTTTCACCTCAGTGATAAATTGTTAGCTGATCTTCAATCGATCAGCATGTCTTAAAATGGTGCGAAATTATACTCTGGACAGGGAATGAAAGTAAACCCGCAGAGATCGCTCTGGTTTAAAAAACCCGCGAAGGTTACCATAGCCGTCTCATTTTAGCAGTGAAAATTTTTAGCAATGCGTGTATTGGGCATAGAGACATCCTGTGACGAAACCGGGATCGCGATCTTCGACGATCAAAAAGGGATCCTTTCCCATCAGTTATACAGCCAGGTCAAGCTGCATGCGGACTACGGTGGCGTCGTCCCCGAGCTCGCCAGCCGGGATCATGTTCGCAAGACGATCCCGTTGATCCAGGCCGCATTGCAAGAGGCGGGACTGGGCAAAGATGACATCGACGGCATCGCGTATACCGCGGGTCCTGGTCTGGTGGGCGCCATTCTGGTGGGCGCCACTATTGGTCGTTCGCTGGCGATGGCATGGAACAAGCCTGCTATCGCCGTCCACCATATGGAAGGGCACTTGCTGGCCCCCATGCTGGAAGAGAAAGCCCCCGAGTTTCCCTTCGTGGCGCTGCTGGTCTCCGGTGGTCACTCCATGCTGGTGCGGGTTGACGGTATCGGCAGCTATCAGCTGTTGGGGGAATCCATCGATGATGCCGCTGGCGAGGCGTTCGACAAGACCGCCAAGCTGATGGGGCTGGATTATCCGGGCGGCCCGCTGCTCTCCCGTCTGGCCGAGAAGGGCACCACCGGACGTTTCCACTTCCCCCGTCCCATGACTGATCGCCCAGGGCTCGACATGAGCTTCTCCGGCCTCAAGACCTTCACCGCCAACACCATCTCCGCCAATGGTGATGATGAGCAGACCCGTGCCGATATCGCTCGGGCGTTTGAAGATGCGGTGGTCGATACTCTGGCCATCAAGTGCCGTCGTGCCTTGAAAGAGACCGGTCTCACGCGTCTGGTGGTCGCCGGTGGCGTCAGTGCCAACCGTCATCTGCGTGCCCAGCTGGCGGAGCTGATGGAGAGCCTCAAGGGCGAGGTGTTCTATCCGCGCACTGAATATTGCACTGATAACGGCGCCATGATCGCTTACGCCGGTATGCAGCGCCTGAAAGCGGGCGTGTTCGAACCGCTGGTGGTCAAAGCCGTGCCGCGCTGGCCGCTGGATACCCTGGATCCGGTCTGATCCGAAGGCTCCCGCCTTCTGGCGTGGTGCTGAGTACCATGGTGGTCTATCGCTCCGGCAATCCGGCCGCGGTGGTTATAGCGCCGCTGGCACGCTGTTGTGGTGTCTGCTGTCGCCGTGGTTGAGCCATCCGGATAATACGTCAGGTCTCTCGCTGCCAGACAGCCAAGCCAAGTACAGAGTAAAGAGATAAAAAAATCCCCGCCAACTGGCGGGGATTTTTGTTTGGTAATCGGCAGACGATAGGATTACAGCAGGATGCCGCCGAAGAAGAAGCCCAGTGCCACGGCGATGGCGATGGTGGCGGTGCCCGGTACGAAGAAGGGATGGTTGAAGACCGCCTTACCGATACGGGTGGAGCCGGTGTCGTCCATCTCTACCGCGGCCAGCAGAGTCGGGTAGGTCGGTAGTACGAACAGGGCGCTCACGGCTGCGAAAGAGGCAATCGCAGTCAGCGGGCTGACACCCAGTGCCAGTGCGGCAGGCATCAACGCTTTGGTAGTGGCGCCTTGTGAATAGAGCAGCATGGCAGCGAAGAACAGCACCACAGCCAGCAGCCAGGAGTACTGGTTCAGCAGGTCGCCAGCGATCAGCTGGATGGTGTCCATGTTGCCTTTAACGAAGACGTTACCCAGCCAGGCCACACCCAGTACGC
Source organism: Aeromonas sp. 604282 (assembly GCF_049170575.1). NCBI lineage: Bacteria > Pseudomonadati > Pseudomonadota > Gammaproteobacteria > Aeromonadales > Aeromonadaceae > Aeromonas > Aeromonas sp. 604282. The sequence continues at coordinate 203,221 of NZ_JAAKMV010000007.1, forward strand.
AGATACAGGCGGACATACCGGACTTGAAGGTCGGCATGTTGGTGACCTGGGTGGCGTCCAGTTTGCACACCAGGGTCATGATGGTGGCCGCGGCCAGCATGATGCCCATGATGGCGCCGTCACGGGGGATCGGCGGGTTGGTGATCAGGCCCACTTTACCGGAGATGGCAGTGGCATAAGCCATGACAGCAACGATGGCGGCGATGAAGATCCAGACCGACAGCTTGGCGTACGGTTTGATCTCGAGCTTGGTAGTACCACGCAGTTTGATCAGACCCTTGGCTTTGCGCTCCAGATAGACTTCGTCCTGCTCCAGCGGCTTGCCCATCATGTTGGCAATGAAGGCGCCCAGGATACAGGCCAGGAAGGTAGAGGGGATGCAGATGGCCAGCAGGGTCAGGTAGTCAACACCAAACGGCTCGAGCATACCGGAGAAGGCAACCACAGCGGCAGAGATCGGGGAAGCTGTGATGGCGATCTGGGAGGCGACAACTGCGATGGAGAGCGGACGGGACGGACGGATCCCCTGCTCTTTGGCCACTTCCGCGATCACCGGCAGGGTGGAGAAGGCGGTATGACCGGTACCGGCCAGCATGGTCATCAGATAGGTGACCACCGGGGCGGCGAAGGTGATGTATTTGGGGTTCTTGCGCAGCGCTTTTTCTGCCAGGAAGACCAGATAGTCCATCCCGCCAGCCAGTTGCATACAGGCGATGGCACAGATGACGGACGCGATGATCATGATCACATCCCAGGGGATGTAGCTGACCAGTTGATCGCTCGGGATGGGCATGCCCAGACCCCACGTCAATACCAGTACCCCCAGACCACCGGCAAAGCCGATGCCGATGCTGCCTATCCGGGCCCCCAGATAGATAGCGGCGAGCACGACAAGTAACTCGATTCCAATCATAGCGATAACTCCATTTTTTAGTTTTTGGTTTTTATTTGGCAAAAAGCCAATTCCCGATCGGGCTGGGGATAAAGACCAATCGGGAACTGACTTTATGGGCCGGGAAGATCCCGGCCCACACTCGCTTATACGGCAGCTTCGCGGGTGAAACGCTTGGCTTTGTATTGCGGGTTCATCAGGTTCTCGATGGAGAGAATTTCGTCCAGCTGCTCGGCGCTCAGCAGGCCGCGCTCAAGAACGACTTCGCGGACGTTCTTGCCGGTCTGGGCACAGATCTTGCCGACGATATCCCCTTCGTGGTGGCCGATGAAGGGGTTCAGGTAGGTCACGATACCGATGGAGTTCAGCACGTGATTCATGCAGATTTCCGGGTTGGCGGTGATACCTTCCACGCACTTCTCGCGCAGGGAAATACAGGCTTTTTCCATCAGGCTCAGTGATTCGAACATCGCCTGACCAATCACCGGCTCCATGACGTTCAGCTGCAGCTGACCGGCTTCGGCGGCGAAGGTGATGGTGATGTCGTTACCGAATACCTTGAAGCAGGATTGGTTGACCACTTCCGGGATAACCGGGTTGACCTTGGCCGGCATGATGGAGGAGCCCGCCTGCATTTCCGGCAGGTTGATCTCTTTCAGTGCGGTGCGCGGGCCGGAGGAGAGCAGACGCAGGTCATTACAGATCTTGGAGAGCTTCATGGCCAGACGCTTGATGGCGCCGTGCAGCATGACGTAGGCGCCACAGTCGGAGGTCGCTTCGATCAGATCTTCTGCCGGTACATAGGCACGACCGGTGATCTCGGCCAGACGCTTGATGGCCAGTGCAGAGTACTCGGGCGGAGTGTTCAGACCGGTACCGATGGCGGTCGCGCCCAGGTTCACTTCCAGCAGCAGCTCCTGGCAACGCTTGATGGACTTGATCTCTTCACGCAGGGTCACGGCGAATGCGTGGAACTCCTGACCCAGGGTCATCGGAACCGCATCTTGCAGTTGGGTACGCCCCATCTTCAGGATCTTCTTGAATTCTTCTGCTTTGGCATCAAAAGCGGCGATCAGTGCTTCCAGAGCATGCAGAGTCACGTCAGTGCTGTTGACCACAGCAACGCGGAAACCGGTCGGGTAAGCATCGTTGGTGGACTGGCACTTGTTGACGTGGTCGTTCGGGTTGATGACGTCGTAACGGCCTTTCTCCAGACCCATGATTTCCAGGGCGATGTTGGCCAGTACTTCGTTAGTGTTCATGTTGACGGAGGTGCCGGCACCTCCCTGGTAAACGTCGACCGGGAACTGGTCGAAGCACTTGCCTGTGTTCAGCATCAGGTCGCAGGCTTCTACGATCTTGTCAGCAATTTCAGGACGGATGGTACCGAGCTCGCCGTTTGCCAGTGCAGCAGCTTTCTTGGTCAGCACCATACCGCGGACAAATTCCGGAACGTCAGAAATCTTCTGAGAGCTGATCTTGAAGTTCTCGACAGCGCGCAGGGTGTGCACACCGTAGTAGAGATCATTGGAAACTTCTTTGGTGCCCAGCAAGTCTTCTTCAATGCGGACGTTCTTGATGTCGCTCATTGTAATGCCTCAGAAATCAGATAAATGGAAAAATCCTCACCGAGTGGTCGCGAGTTCCTTGCGCACAGCTCATCCTGAAGCACCACACATCGAGTGGGGCGGTAGGGAGAGTGACCTCCCGAAAAACTAATCAATATACTACTCCAATTGAGGTATCGGTTATTAGAGGTGGATCACTAAATTTGCGACATTTTCAAATTACTTTGAGGAAAGTACACATATGTTATGAAGTTTTTATCGTGATGATTTTTATATATTTTTGTGACTTTTTGCTGGTTTTTTAGATTGCTGATGACGTAGGAGTCAGTTGACCAACTTGAAAAAGGGGGGACGGCCCCCATTTATTCAGGGCAGAAAGTGGTGATGACGGGGCGGCAAAATCGCCTCTGACCATCGTTGGATGGGGCCACTTTTTCTCAATTTACCGGTGCTGGAGTGGATATGGGCAAGTTGTTTTTGTTGTTGGTGGGTCTGGTTGTGCTGGAGCTCACCGTGATGATCGAGGTCGGCTCGGTAATCGGGGCGCTGCCGACTGTCGGCTTGCTCATACTGACTGCGGTATTGGGCTCCTCGCTGGTGCGCAGTGAAGGGATCAAGACCCTGTTCAGCGCCCAGCAAAAGATGCAGATGGGCGAGATGCCGGGCCGCGAGGTGATGGGGGGCATGATGCTGGCGTTGGCGGGCCTGCTGCTGATTATCCCGGGTTTCGTGACCGACATTTTCGGTGTGCTGTTGCTGCAACCCTGGCTGCGCAACAAACTGGCTGACAAGCTGATCGGCAGCAGCCAGTTCCGGATGCAGATGGGCGGTTTCCAGCGTACTCAATCGCCGTTTGGCAACGCACCGTCCGATGATCATCTGGGGAACGCCAAGCAGGGCGGCACCACCATCGAAGGCGAATTTGAGCGCAAAGAGTGAGCGTAAAGAGTAATCGACGAAACGAAAACCCGAGGTGAGTGACTGAATCAGGGTTTACCCTGATGGCACAACGCCTCGAAGCGGTGCCGGGCATACCACCATGTGAGGGTGCCCGCCGCCAGATTGGCCAGCAAGATCCCCAGATATATCCCCTGTTCTCCTCCCAGCTTTGCCCCCAGCCAGGCTCCTGGCAACAGAAAACCAAACAGTCGCAATCCGTTGAACAAGAACGAAATACTGGATGCCCGCACGCCATTGAGTGCCGAGGCCAGCAGCATCACCATGCCCTGAAATCCGTAACCGATCGGCACTAGATGCAGATAGAGAATAATCAGGCGGATGACCTGTGGATGATCGCTGAACAGGTTAGCGATGAGTGGCGCCAGTAGCCAGGTCAGGCCATAGATGGCGAGCTGGAACAGCAACGCAAAACTCATGCAGCTCTGCAGTGCAGCTTTGGCGCGGGCCGGATTGCCGGCGCCACAGTTTTGCGAGATGAAGGGGGCCAGTACGGAGGCGAGGGCCATCATCACAATCAGCAGCAGCGCCTCGACCCGCGATGCGGCGCCGTAAGCGGCCACCACCTCGGTACCCAGTCCAGCAAAGATCGTCATCAGCACCGCATTGGCCAGGGGGTTGAGCATATTGGTAAAAGAGGCGGGGACGGCGACATGGAGCAGCGCCCGCCAGTGGGTTAGCAATCGCGCTCGCGGCGAGAGGCGCCACAGCAGCAAGCCTTCCCGATGACGCAGGATATAGAGGCTGACCAGCATCGCCATCAACCAGGAGAGAGAGGTCGCGATGGCGGCCCCGCGGATCCCCCATTCGGGAAAGGGGCCGATACCGAAGATCAACAGAGGATCCAGTACCCCGTTGACCAGCCCGGCTACTGCCATCACCAGACTGGGGGTTTTAGTATCGCCGGTCGCCCGGATGGCGGCATTGCCCACCATGGGCAGCACCAGCATGGGGACGGTGAGATACCAGATCAGCATGTAGTCATGGATGAGAGAGATAAGCTCGGCACTGGCCCCCAACAGAGTAAACAGAGGCTTGATGGTGAGAGCCCCCCCCGCGGAGAGCAGGGCTACCATGATCACCGCCAGAAACAGGCTGTCGGTGGCGAGATGGGCTGCCTCATCGTGTTTGCCCTGCCCCAGGGTATGACCGATCACCGCTGACAATCCGGCACCCAATCCCATCGCCAGCGAGGTGACCACAAAAGTGACAGGAAAAGTAAAACTGATGGCGGCCAGAGCTTCGGTTCCCAGCATACCGATAAAAAAGGTATCGACCAGATTGAAGGCCAGAATGGCGATGATGCCGAAGATCATGGGGCCCGTCATCTGGCGCAGTACGACCGGAATAGGGGCTGTCAGCATGGGGTTGGTGCGGGTCAAGGGCTCGTCTCTACAGCTGGCTTTGAAGGTTCTGGCATGGAAACCGGGCGGCTTGAACCGACCTTGCTCCAGAGTGCGGACATGGCTGAACCATCGAAGATGTTTATAGTACGTGAAAAAATTTTTTTTGTATTTGCCCTTGAAGGGTTAGCAACTCTGCCCCACATCAGGGACATATCTGATTTGGCCTGGAACGGCCATTCCTCAAAGCAACAATGAGACTCATTTTGGGAGAGTTATCGATGAAAATTCGTCCACTGCACGACCGCGTCATCATCAAGCGCATCGAAGCTGAAGCCAAATCTGCCGGCGGTATCGTCTTGACTGGTACTGCGGCCCAGAAGTCCACCCGTGGTGAAGTGCTTGCCGTGGGGACTGGTCGCATCCTGGATAATGGCGATGTGAAAGCGCTGGCCGTGAAGGTTGGTGACAAGGTTATCTTCAACGAAGGCTACGGAGTGAAGACCGAGAAGCTGGATGGTCAGGACGTCCTGATCCTGTCCGAGACTGACATCCTGGCGATTGTCGAAGAGTAATCCATCCCCGATTTTCCCCGAATTGATAGAAAGGATTGAAGAAAATGGCTGCTAAAGACGTCAAGTTTGGTAACGAAGCTCGCATCAAGATGCTGGAAGGTGTCAACATTCTGGCTGATGCCGTCAAGGTGACTCTGGGCCCGAAAGGCCGCAACGTGGTGCTGGACAAGTCCTTTGGCGCTCCGACCATCACTAAAGATGGTGTATCTGTTGCGCGCGAAATCGAGCTGGAAGACAAGTTCCAGAACATGGGCGCCCAGATGGTCAAGGAAGTTGCTTCCAAGGCGAACGACGCTGCGGGTGACGGTACTACCACTGCAACCGTTCTGGCTCAGGCGATCGTCAACGAAGGTCTGAAAGCCGTTGCCGCCGGCATGAACCCGATGGATCTGAAACGCGGTATCGACAAGGCCGTGGTGGCTGCCGTTGCCGAGCTGCAGGCGCTGTCCCAGCCGTGTGCTGACAGCAATGCCATCGCTCAGGTGGGCACCATCTCCGCCAACTCCGACGAGACAGTGGGCAAGCTGATTGCTGAAGCCATGGACAAAGTGGGTCGCGATGGCGTCATCACCGTTGAAGATGGTCAGGGTCTGGAAGATGAGCTGGCTGTTGTTGAAGGTATGCAGTTCGACCGCGGCTACCTCTCTCCGTACTTCATCAACAAACAGGAAACCGGTTCTGTCGAGCTGGACGACCCGTTCATCCTGCTGGTTGACAAGAAAGTCTCCAACATCCGCGAAATGCTGCCGGTGCTGGAAGGTGTTGCCAAAGCTGGCAAACCGCTGCTGATCGTTGCTGAAGACGTAGAGGGCGAAGCCCTGGCTACTCTGGTTGTCAACACCATGCGTGGCATCGTGAAAGTTGCTGCCGTCAAGGCGCCGGGCTTCGGTGACCGTCGCAAGGCCATGCTGCAGGATATCGCCGTACTGACCGGTGGTACCGTCATCTCCGAAGAAGTTGGCATGGAGCTGGAAAAAGCGACGCTGGAAGATCTGGGTCGTGCCAAGCGCATCGTCATCACCAAAGAGAACACCACCATCATCGATGGCGTGGGTGATGCAGGCGTGATCGAAGGCCGTGTTGCCCAGATCCGTCAGCAGATTGAAGAGACCTCCTCCGACTACGACCGTGAGAAGCTGCAAGAGCGCGTAGCCAAGCTGGCTGGCGGTGTTGCCGTGATCAAGGTCGGTGCTGCTACCGAAGTCGAGATGAAAGAGAAGAAAGCTCGCGTAGAAGATGCTCTGCATGCTACCCGTGCTGCGGTTGAAGAAGGTGTGGTTGCCGGTGGTGGTGTTGCGCTGGTTCGCGTTGCTGCCAAACTGGCTGGCCTGCGCGGTGACAACGAAGACCAGAACGTCGGTATCAAGGTTGCCCTGCGCGCCATGGAAGCCCCGCTGCGTCAAATCGTCATCAACGCCGGTGAAGAAGCTTCCGTCATTGCCAATGCAGTGAAGAACGGTGAAGGTAACTTCGGTTACAACGCTTACACCGAGCAGTATGGCGACATGCTGACCATGGGTATCCTGGATCCGACCAAGGTAACTCGCTCTGCACTGCAGTTCGCCTCTTCTATCGCCGGCCTGATGATCACCACCGAGTGCATGGTGACCGAGCTGCCGAAGAAAGATGCTCCAGCCATGCCTGATATGGGTGGCATGGGCGGCATGGGCATGATGTAATCATCATCCCGGCTCTGTTTGAGAAACGGCTCGCCTTGGCGGGCCGTTTTTTTATATCTGACTAAACTGAGTCTGTTGATAGCAGAAAAGTGTATGGAGGAAAGATGAAGGTGCTCAGATGGATAACTCTGCTGTTTGCATTGATTACCATGCCGCTGTTGGCTGCCGAGGCCCTCAAGGGACCAGTGATCTTGAAAGTAAGCGGCAATATCAGAGCCGCAGATGAGGTCGATGGCAAAGTGCTTTTTGACTTGGCCACGCTGCAGGCATTGCCGCAATATGAGATAGTCACCAGCAACCCTTGGGTTGATAAACCTCACAAGTACAGAGGGCCCAAGGTGGCAGACGTGCTGGCAGCAGTGGGGGCTGATGGCAAGAGCATAACCCTGACAGCATTGAACAGTTTTCAGATCAGCATCAACTGGGACAAAGTTGCCAAGTATAACCCTATTCTTGCTTGGGAAGATGACGGGGTAACCATGAAGATTCGTGACAAGGGGCCGCTCTGGTTTATGTTGCCACTTGATCAATATCCAGAGCTGAAGCGCTCTGAATATACCGACATGATGATTTGGCAGCTGGATCTGATAGATATCCAACACTGATAAAAGAGTCACGGGAGCACGGGGTGAAAGGAAAGACCAGGGCGTGGCCACTGCTCGTCATTCTGTATGTATCCATCCTGTCATTTACCGGGAGCACCCTCTATTGTCTGGTTCAGATCCAGAATGCGACCAGAGCAATGGAGAAATATACCTATGATGTCTCCTGGGCGCTGATGCAGTTGCAGCTTGAACTGGGGCGCTTCCTCAGTGCTGTAGAGGTCTACCATTATGGTGGAATAGAGCACAATGACTTGATGCTGCGTTATGACATTCTCTGGAGCAGAACCCCTATCCTGTTGAGCGGTCAGTTGCGTAAAAGCATGCAAGACAAGCAGAAAACCTTGCGCTTGGTGCAACTGATTGAAAACAACATTCGTGATATAGAGCCTGTTATTACCAAACTGCAGAGCGGTGACTCTGTCTACCAGCAAGTAATGATGCGCCTGGCCCCCTTGCAGGAGCCTTTATCATATGCACTAGCTTCCGTTATGCAGAAGAACATCAACATCTACTCAGAGAATGATCGCCACTTTGGCCAATTACGTAATGCTCTGCTGTTGATGGTGTCGGGGTTGGTGATCTCGGTTTTACTACTTAGTTCGCTTCTTATATATGAAGCTCGACGTCATTTTAGGGCCGCAAGGCGCGACCCGTTGACTGGCCTCTCCAATCGGGTGGCATTGCTGGAACGGATGGAGCTCTGTGCCACTCAGGAGGTGCCTTTCGGACTGGTTCTGGTCGATATCAACGACTTCAGAGATATCAACAGCAAGTTTGGTTATGATGCGGGCGATTTTTTGCTCAGTGAATTGGCCAGACGGATCAGATTGCTGTGTGAGGAAGGGGAGTGGAGTGGTCGTTTGGGGGGCGATCAATTTGCCATTATTCAGCGTGGTAGCAGTGATCTGCGTCAGGTCAGGGAGTTGGTAGCGCGACTGCTGCACGCTCTGAAGCAAGATATCGTCTATGATAACTATCCCTTCCGGCTCGAGGTGGGGATCGGGATTGCCTTCTATCCGATGGACAGCGACAAAACACAGGAGTTATTGAGTCGTGCTGAACAAGCTCTGTTTCATAGTCGCAAGACCCACGTCCCCTATGTGATTTACGATAACTCCCTGCTTAACGAGACGGCTCGGCGCAAGCATCTTGCCTCGGACATGATTATGGCGCTGGAGCATAATGCGCTGGAACTCTATTACCAGCCCATCGTCAACCTTGAAAGTGGACGCTGTGAAGCTGTTGAGGCCTTACTAAGGTGGCGTCATCCAGAGCTTGGTTTTATTCCTCCGAATGAAGTCATCATGGTGGCTGAGGAGTTTCAGCTCGCTGAGAGAGTTGGCAGTTGGGTGCTTAACACTGCTTGTGAGCAACTTTATCAGTGGCATCAGCTTGGAATGGTCGATCTGCAGATGTGCGTGAATATCTCGCCGGGTATGTATCAGCGCAATCTGCTCAAACTGGTAGCAAAAGCATTGATGGAGCACCATTTGCCTGCCAGCAGTCTGGTACTGGAAGTCACCGAAGATACTACCATGCGGGAAGTAAAGAACTCGCTGCAACTGATGCAGGATCTCAATCAGCAGGGGGTACTGTTAGCATTGGACGATTTTGGTACTGGTTATTCATCTTTGAGTTATCTGCAAAAGTTACCGGTCAGCAAAGTGAAGATCGACCGCTCCTTTATACAGGGCATTGACACCTCAATGGAGGCATCCGAACTGGTCGCCAATATTTGTCGGATGGGATCCATGTTGGGCAAGAGTCTGGTGTGTGAAGGTATTGAGACACAGGCCCAGTTGGATGTACTGCGATCTCTGACCGATATCCACTTGTATGGGCAGGGCTATCTGTTCAGCCGACCAGAGCAGGCGGAAAAAATCTATCAAACCTTGTTGGAGATGGAGGAGCTTTGGCTGGCGCGTCAACAATCCGAAATGGCTTATATGAGTTGAGAGGGGGCTTGCCTGTCATCTGCCCCCAGAATGTGTGATTTAGCTCGAACTTTCTTCTTTTTGTTTGTTGTTTGAACGGTTGTGCTGTTTTATCAAAAAAACATGCAATTTAGCCTTGCCAGAACGAATTCACTCCCTATAATGCGCCTCCATCGACAGGGCAAGCGGCAACGCAAACAACCTCGTCGATAACCTCGAAAAGCCTTTGAAAATAAGGCTTGACTCGAGAAGGCGGTTGAGTAGAATTCCACTCCCGCAGCAACGAACTGTTGCGTCGCTCTTTAACAATTTGAATCAAGCAATCTGTGTGGGCACTCACAGCATCGAGCATCAAAAACAATTTTTGATTTTCAATGTCTGATGAAGTGACCAAAGCAACTTTATGTTGCAGCAGTTAATTCAGCAATTCATTGAGCCGCTTTTCGAAGCAACCAAACTTAAATTGAAGAGTTTGATCATGGCTCAGATTGAACGCTGGCGGCAGGCCTAACACATGCAAGTCGA
>NZ_JAAKMV010000008.1:0-184238 GCF_049170575.1 Aeromonas sp. 604282
AGAGGGACTCGAACCCTCACATCCGTGGGACACTAACACCTGAAGCTAGCGCGTCTACCAATTCCGCCACCTTCGCATCACTGCGGAGGGGGATTCTATAGAGTTTTGGGGGAGCGTCAACAGCCAAAGGGGACTTTTTTCGCTGTTGACGCCCAAAGTGGCGCCAAGGGTACAAAACTTCAGCAATCAGCTGACGTTTGGCGTTCAGTAACGGCCCAATGCGCTCTGATACATCCGTTCATACTGGGTGACCGAGTCAGGCCAGTTGAAGCGGGTGTTCATGGCATTGCGTTGAACCTTGGCAAAACGCTCCTTGTCCTGCAGGAAATAGAGCAGGCTGCGGCGCATGGTATCGAGCAGGATGGCGGCAGTCGGATCGTTAAAGCAGAAGCCGGTGGCATGCTCGGGATCGGCATCCCAATCCACCACGGTATCTTTCAGACCCCCCACGGCGCGCACCAGTGGCAGGGTGCCATAGGCGAGACTGTACATCTGGTTGAGGCCGCAAGGCTCGAACAGCGAGGGCATCAGGAAGAAGTCGGCACCGGCTTCGACCAGATGGGCCAGCCGATCGTCATAGGTGTTGATGAAGGCGAGCTTGCCCGGATAATCCCGGGCCATGGTTTGCAGTTGCGTGGCGAGCGCAGGATCGCCAGAGCCGACGATCACCACTTGTACCTGATGGTGGAGGAATTTCTCCAGCGCAGGGAGCAGCAGGGGAACGCCCTTCTGCTCGGTCAGGCGGCAAACCATGCCGTAGATGGGCAAGTCTGCCACGGCCAGCCCCGCCTCCTGCTGCAGGCTCTCTTTGCAGATCTGTTTGCCAGCCATGTTGTCGATGCTGTAGGTCGCAGGCAGGAATTCGTCGAACTCAGGATCCCAGTCCTTGTAGTCGCAGCCGTTGAGGATGCCGCAGAGATCCGCCGCCCGTTGCTGGAAGATATGCGCCATGCCGTGGGCGCCGAGGTGAGTCAGCAGCTCCTGGGCATAGTTGGGGCTGACCGCATTGATCTTGTCGGCGTAGAGCACCCCGCATTTGAGCAGATTGACGTGGCCGTAGTCGTAGTTGATGCGGCGTTCGTAGTCGGCGATCTCGGGCATGGCCCAGAACTGCTCGCGGCCAAACACCCCCTGAAACGCCGCGTTGTGAATGCTGATCACGCTGCGGGTCTGCTGGAAGAAGGGGTTGTGGGCGTGACGGGTTTTCAGCAGCAGTGGCAGCAGGCCGGTGTGCCAGTCATTGCAGTGGGCGATATCCGGGGCAAAGCCGAGCTGCTCGCAGGCATGGAGGGCCGCGGCCGAGAAGAAGGCAAAGCGCTCTCCATTATCCGGATAGGCCTGATTGTTCTCGGCGTAGAGCTGGGGACGATCGAAATATTGCGGGCAGTCGAGCAGATAGACGCAGACGCCATCCAGCTCCATCTGGTAGATGCGATAACCGATATCCGGCAGCCCAGGGTGGGTTGGCAACCAGCGTGACGCCACCAGTCTGGCCTCATCCCGTCGCTTTATCGTCTTATAGAAGGGCAGCATGATCCTGACATCATGTCCCTTCTGGGCCAGGTACATCGGCAGGGCTCTGGCGACATCGGCCAGGCCCCCGGTCTTGACCAGCCCCTCAACCTCCGAGGCAACAAACAGGATTTTCAGTGGGTTAATAGCCAACTCTTGCTCCCTTAGGTACCACCACGATACCGCCTTCGGATACGGTAAATCGCTCTCTATCGTGGTCCAGATTTTCACCGATAACGGTGCCTGGCGCAATTTCAACGTTTTTATCAATGATGGCGCGCCGGATGGAGCACCCTTCGCCAATCTTCACATCCCCCAGCAACACGGATTCACTGATATGGCTGCACGCGCCGATATTGCAGCGGAAACCGAGGATGGAGCGCTGGATCTGGCTGCCCTGAATGAAGCAACCGGCGGAGATCAGGGAGTTGGCGATCTTCACCTTGCACTCGTCGCTGTCGATGAAGGTAGCAGGCGGCAGCGCCGGATAGTGGGTGTGCAGGGGCCACTTGCGGTTATAGAGGGAGAAGGGGGGATTGTCGGCCACCAGGTCCATGTGCGCTTGCCAATAAGAGTCGAGGGTGCCCACATCCCGCCAGTAGACGTGCGGTTTCTCGCCGGGGATGACGTTGGTGCTGTAGTCATAGACATAGACGGGGGCACGTGGGTAGAGGCTCGGGATCACATCCTTGCCAAAGTCGTGGCTGGAGTTCTCCTCGGCGGCATCCCGTTTTAACTCGCGGCAGAGCGCCTCGGTCTCGAATATGTAGTTGCCCATGGAGACAAGTGCCTGGGTGGGATCGCCGGGAATGTGCTTGGGCTGCTTCGGCTTTTCCTGAAAGCCGATCATCCGCCCTTCGGCATCCACCTCGATCACCCCGAAGGCGCTCGCTTCTTCGATGGGCATACGAAGTGCCGCGACCGTCATGGCGGCGTTCTTCTGCTTGTGGAAGGTGACCATCTGGCTCACATCCATCTTGTAGATGTGGTCGGAGCCGAAGATGCAGACGTGATCCGGTTCGGCTCGCTCGATAAAACCGAGGTTCTGGTAGATAGCATCGGCGGTGCCGTCATACCAGCGTTTGCCCATCCGCATCTGGGCCGGGATAGGGTCGATAAAGCGGTCGGTGATGCCGACGATATTCCAGCCCTTCTTCATGTGCAGGTAGAGGGACTGGGATTTGAATTGGGTCAGTACATAGATGCGCAGAAAGTCGGCGTTGACGAAGTTGTTGAGGACAAAGTCGATCAGCCGGTAGCTGCCACCAAAGGGGACGGAAGGCTTGCTGCGGGTGGTGGTCAGAGGCTGCAGGCGAGTACCTTCGCCACCAGCCAGGATCATGGTCAATATGCCTGCCATCGTATTTCTCTCCCTGAATGAACAACATGAAAAGGTTTTCAAAGCTCGGCATAAAAACACCCCTAAAGGGGTGGTTTTTGTCGTGCTCTTAGTACCTTACCAGATCCCGTATGGGGCTCTCTAGCTGTTTTCTTGTACTGCTTACACTTAATTACACTTTGCTCAGATAGACCTTGAATTTGGCATCACTGCTGATCACTTCAGTCCGTTTGAAGTGTGTCTCCAGTATAGGCTGGTAGCGCAAGAAGGCGTTGGCAACAATGGTCAGCGAACCATTTGGCAGCAAAAATTCCGGCGCCTTGGCCAAGAACTGTTCGGTTGCCGCATAGAAGGTTTTGAGACCCGCATGGAATGGCGGGTTGGAGACGATGTGCTGGAAACGGGTGGAGACATCCGAGTAGACATCGGAAGCGGTGACCTTGCCCTGCAGACCGTTGATCGCCAGGGTGCGGCGGCTCGATTCGAGTGCCAGTGCGCTGATATCCACCATGTTGACTTGCAGATCCGGATTGCGCTTGGCCAGCACGGACCCAATTACCCCGGCGCCGCAGCCGAAATCGAGCAGCTCGCCCTTCATCGGCGGCACCGCGGCCAGCAGCATCTGGGTGCCGAGATCCAGCTCGGCGGCGCTGAAGACGCCGGGCAGAGCCAGCACGGTCAGCTCGGTATCACCGGCCTTGCACTGATAGCGGCCAAACCAGCTATCCAGATCGAACGGGGCGACCGGTTTGCAGAGCTCACCATGATAGAGCGAGCAGCGGCGCGCCGAGTCACGTTTGATCGGCTTTTCGCCATAGGGGGCCAGCAGCTTGTCGGCGCCATTGATGCCGCCGCGGTTTTCTCCGGCGAGGAACAGGTCGGCACCCGCTTCCAGCAAGGGGGTCATCATGGCCAGCAGATATTGTGCCTCGGCCTTGGCCTTGGGCATCAGCAGCAACAGGGCATCGAAGCGGGGGGCGCCACCTAGCTGGTGGTCGAACAGGATAGCCTCGCCGAGGGCGGCCTGCTGGCTGCGGTAGTAGCAGTAATCGGTGGTAAAGACGGTCAGGGTCTGGGCCAGGCTCGCCAGCTGGCGGGGGTAGTCATCCTCCAGTGCGCCGCAGACAAGTAGCCGCTTGCCGACAAAGAGGGCTTGGTTTCGTTCCAGCATCTGGCTGACGGCACTGATTGGGCTGCTCATCGGGTCTCTCCACGCAATTTTGGGCGGCCATTATACATAGCCCCTTTCGCCTTGACATTTATGCCGTGTTCCCGAAATATGCCCAGACACCATTTTTTGACCAGAGATGACGAAATGCGGTTCAACGGGTTGAAACGAAAGCACAAAAAAAGCCTGAAATTCGGGCCTGCCGACGTTCGCGCGTAACCTCTCATCCCTGAGAAGCTTCAAACCCCGGTTGCGCACATCGTACCGGGGTTTTTTATTGCCATATGCGCGTCATTTAGGAGAAGGAGATCCCATGTTTCAAGGTTCAATCGTTGCGTTGATCACCCCGTTTCGACAGGGAAAGCTGGATGAAGAGGCGCTGCTGCGTCTGGTGGAGTGGCATATCGAGCAGGGTACTCACGGCATTGTGCCGGTCGGTACCACGGGTGAGAGCCCGACCCTGACCCACGATGAGCACTGCCGGGTGGTGGAGCTGGTGGTCAAACAGGTCGCTGGCCGTATTCCGGTGATTGCCGGAGCGGGCTCCAACAATCCGGTCGAAGCCATCGAGTACACCCTTCATGCCGAGCGGGTGGGCGCCGATGCCACTCTGCATGTGGCCGGTTACTACAACCGCCCCAATCAGGAGGGGCTCTACCACCACTTCAAGGCGGTCCACGATGCCACCGCCAAGCCGATCATCGTCTACAACATCCCGCCGCGCGCCATCGTCGACGTGCAACCGGCGACCCTGGCCCGTCTGGCGGAACTGCCGCGTATTGCCGGGGTGAAAGACGCCACCGGCGATCTTGCCCGCCCCTGGACCGAGCGCCAGCTGATCAAAAAGCCCTTCGCCTGGCTCTCCGGTGAGGATGCCACTGCGGTCGCCTACAACATCGGCGGCGGTCAGGGCTGTATCTCTGTGACCGCCAACGTGGCCCCTAAGCTGGTGGCCGAGGTTCAAAATTTGGCGCTGGCTGGCAAGTGGCAAGAAGCGCGTGAGCTGCAAGACAAGCTGATTCCGCTCCATCAGGCGATGTTTGCCGAGCCGAGCCCGGCTGGTGCCAAATATGCCGCTTCCCTGCTCGGTTTCTGCAGCGAGGAGTGCCGCCTGCCGGTGATGCCGCTGTCGGAAGCGACTCGCGAGCGCATTCGCAGCGCCATGCAGCAGCTCAACCTGCTGTAATGCAAAACGGGTGAGCCAAGGCTCACCCGTTTTGTTGTCGGCTTTTGTTTCTGGCCTTTGTATTTACGACATTGCCCTACTCAGGTTGCGTGATGCAGCCATGCGGTGATGGCCAGCTGCAACTCGACATATGCCGGATAGAGGAAGAGCTCGGCCAGCTTGGCAGGCCACTCGTCATGCTCGTCCGATTGGGCTTGCAGATGGGCTTGCAGGTTGGTCAGGGCGGGCAGCCAGGGCGCCGGTTGTGGCAGCGCGGCCACACTGCGGGCGACCAGATCGATCCCCTGGCATAGGGCCGCGAGTGCCTGCTGTTGAATGCCTTTATCCTGAGGATGCTCCAGCCAGAGCTGCTCGTGATGCTGCCAGTGACGCAGCCCCTCGCTTACCCCCGTTATGCCATCCATACCTTCATGTTCGACCAGCGCCTGCAGGGCCAGCGGTTTGCCAAGACCAGCCAGTCGATAGCCACGTTGTGCCTTGGATTGGGCGCCGAGGCGCAACCCGCCGAGCTTGGCGAGGCGTTGGGCCAGTGCAAACAGGGCTGTGGTGGCACCGGATTTGAGCTCCAGTTCCAGTTCGTTGATGGTGGTGCTGCCCTGACTGCCGACTATCTCTCCCTGATCCCAGGCCAGCTCAATCTCGGCGTTCTCGAAAGCGATCAGCCAGTGGCGACGCAGGAAGTCGGTGCGAAACTGGGCGACCAGCTGCTGCTGGATGTGGTCGCGCTCGGTCAGGGTCGGCCAAATCTCATCGGGAAAGGACGAGAGGGTCGGCAGATCGCCGCTGACGGGGGCGTTGTACTCGGGTCTGGCGTGCAGGCCGCCCACTACCTGGCCGCGGCATTTGATGGTCTGTTCGGCAAAGGCATCGCAGCGGCGGATCCGCAGTCCCATCTCCAGCTGGCGCAGAGCCAGGGTCGGCGTATCGAAATAGACGTTGCCGAGCTGCTGTTGTGATGATTCTTTAATCTCAAGAGAATTCAGCAGGTTGGATAACTCGGGTTGAATGTCGCGGGCGACAAAAAACTTTATCTCGATCTCAGTTTGCATAGTCATTCCGGGCTGGCAGGCAACTTTGGGGGGCAGGATTCGGGTCGCGGGGATATAATGCCCGCGAGACGACTAGATTAATTCGCGGTTTAATTGAGGGCGCAGTTCGGTTACCATGCGCGCCTCATAAAATCGTATCGAGTGTTTTTTCACCGACACAGGTTTGGCCATGCCAGTAAATACTATTTTGGGGCTTTTTGCCAAGTCCCCCATCAAGCCGCTGCAGAAGCATATCGTCAAGGTTCACCAGTGCTCTCAGCAGTTGGTTCCCTTCTTTGACGCCGTTGCCGAAGACCGTTGGGAAGATGCCGAGAAGATCCGGCAGCAGATCGCCCAACTGGAAAAAGAGGCAGATACCCTCAAGCGTGAAATCCGTCTGAAACTGCCTCGCGGCCTGTTCCTGCCGGTTGCACGTACCGACCTGCTGGAGCTGTTGACCCAGCAAGACAAGATTGCCAACCGTGCCAAGGATATCTCCGGCCGCATGCTTGGTCGTCGCATGGAGTTCCCCGCCGAAATGCGGACGGATTTCATGGCTTACCTCAAACGTTGTATTGATGCGACCGCTCAGGCCGAGAAAGCGATCGGGGAGCTCGACGAGCTGCTCGAGACCGGCTTCAAAGGACGGGAAGTGGAAATGGTTGCCGAGATGATCCACCAGCTGGATCTGATCGAGGACGATACAGACACCATGCAGATCGGACTGCGCCAACAGCTGCAAGCGGTTGAGCACAATTACAATCCGATCGATGTGATGTTCCTTTACAAGATCCTCGAATGGGTAGGTGACCTGGCAGATCAGGCCGAGCGCGTAGGCGCCCGTCTGGAACTGATGCTGGCTCGTTCGTAATCGACTGACTGGGTAAACACTACTAATGGACATTATCGCGAATTACGGCACCACTCTGGTGCTCGTGGCGGCCTTGTTCGGCTTTTTGATGGCTTGGGGCATTGGCGCGAATGACGTGGCCAACGCCATGGGAACATCGGTCGGCACCAAATCCCTGACCATCCGTCAGGCGATCATCATTGCCATGATCTTCGAATTTGCCGGTGCCTATCTGGCCGGTGGCGAAGTGACGGCCACCATCCGTAACGGCATCATCGACAGCAATGCGTTTGTCGATAGCCCGGACCTGCTGGTGCTCGGCATGATCGCCTCCCTGCTGGCGGCAGGCGCCTGGTTGATCCTCGCCTCCTACTTCGGCTGGCCTGTCTCGACCACTCACTCCATCATCGGCGCCATCGTCGGTTTTGCGGTGGTGAGCATTGGCCCGGAAGCGGTGCAGTGGAGCAAGTTTGGCGGCATCGTCGGCTCTTGGGTCATCACCCCGGCCATCTCAGGTGTCATTGCCTACTTCATGTTCATCAGCGTGCAGAAGCTTATCTTCAACACCGATGACCCCCTGAACAACGCCAAGCGCTATGTGCCGTTCTACATGTTCCTGACTGCGCTGGTGATCTGTCTGGTGACCATCAAGAAGGGGCTGACCCACGTCGGTCTGCACCTGAGCGATGGCGAGGGCATTCTGCTTTCCATCGCCATATCCATCGCAGTGGCGTTTGCCGGCTGGATCTACATTCGCGGTCAGAAGTACAACCCGCAGGATGACAGCAAGATGCACTTCGCCAACGTGGAGAAGGTGTTCGGCATCCTGATGGTGATCACCGCCTGTGCCATGGCCTTTGCCCACGGCTCCAACGATGTGGCCAACGCGATTGGCCCGCTCTCTGCGGTGGCCTCGATCGTGGCTTCCGGTGGCGAGATTTCCAGTCAGGCTGCCATTGCCTGGTGGATCCTGCCCCTCGGCGGTATCGGTATCGTGATCGGTCTGGCGACTATGGGCGAGAAGGTGATGGCGACGGTCGGTACCGGCATCACTCACCTGACCCCGAGCCGTGGCTTCGCAGCCCAGCTGGCGACTGCCGCGACCGTGGTGATTGCCTCCGGCACCGGTCTGCCCATCTCCACCACCCAGACCCTCGTCGGTGCAGTGATGGGTGTCGGTCTGGCGCGCGGCATTGCGGCGCTGAACCTGGGGGTACTGCGCAACATCGTGGTCTCCTGGATCATCACTCTGCCTGCCGGTGCCATCCTGGCTATCGCGATCTTCTACGTGCTGCAGGCCTGCTTCTCCTAATCGAAGCGGCATTCAGCAAAAAGCCCGAGTCATCGACTCGGGCTTTTTTTATTGTGCGCGGGAGCTGAGGTGCTGCTCCCGTTGCATATCAGCCTTAGAGGCTGGCGCAGATCTGCCACAGATCGTACTGGATAGCGGCGGCGGTCACTTCCCGGCCTGCGCCCGGCCCCTGGATCACCAGCGGGTTGGTACGGTAGCTGTCGCTCTCGATGGCGAAGATGTTGTCGCACGGCAAGAGGTTGGCAAACGGGTGGTGCGGCTCCAGCGCCTCCAGCCCGACCCGTGCTTTGCCGTCATGCTCGAAGCGGGCCACGTAGCGCAGCACCTTGCCGAGGCGCTTGGCTCCCTCGAAGGCGGTCTGGATCGGGCCATCCAGCTCTTTCAGTCTGTCCATGAACTGATCGGCGGTCACCTTGCGCAGCGTGACGGGCACCAGATTCTCCAGCTCGATATCGGCGGAGTCGAGCTCGAAGCCCGCCTCCCGCGCCAGAATAAGCAGCTTGCGCCGCACATCCTGACCGGAGAGATCTTCGCGGGGATCCGGCTCGGTCAGGCCGTGCTGCCACGCCTCGTCCACCAGCTCGGAAAAGGGGCGGGTGCCATCATACTGCTGGAACAGCCAGGAGAGGGTGCCGGAGAAGATGCCGGAGACCCCCTGAATGCGGTCGCCGCTCTGGCGCAGCATCTGGATGCTGGACTGGATTGGCAACCCGGCACCCACGGTGGCGTTGTAGCGCCACTGTACCTGATGGTCACGGCTGGTCTGTTTGATGCGCTGGTAGAACTCGCTGTCGGCGGCGCCAGCAAACTTGTTGGCGGCGATGATGTGAATGCCAAGCTGGGCAAAATCCGGATAGTAGCGGCTCACCGTTTCACTGGCGGTCATGTCCAGCGCAATCAGCGCATCGAAGCCGTGCTGTTCAAGCTGGGAGAGCAACTCCGGCCAGATCAGCGGTTTGGGATTGAAGTTGTCCTGTACCTTGAGGGGGTTGAGTCCCTCTTCATCCAGCAGGCCCCCTTCCGAGCTGAACACCCCGTAGAGAGTCAGTGCCAGATTGAGTTCATGTTCGAGCCGTGCCTTTTCGCGGGCATAGAGGCTCAGCCAGTGGCCGCCGATATTGCCCTTGCCGAACACCACCAGTCCGACCCGGGTCGGGCGGCTGAAGAGGGCACTGTGGAGGGCGATGAGCAGCGGCTCCAGCACTACCTGACGCAGCACGGCAACCAGACTCAGGCCATCTCGGGCCACCTGTACGAACTCCAGCGGTTGATCTGCCAGCAGCTGATAGAAGCGATGGCACTGTTCTGCGTTGTCGGTGACACCGGCGCCGACCAGCGCTACCAGACTGTACCCCTCTTTCTGAATGAGGCCGGTGAAGCTCCCTTGCAGCTGGAAATCGCGCAGCAGCTCGAAGGCGCCTTGTGCCACCTCGAGGGTGTAGGCGAGGCGCAGGATCCGGCGATCCGGCTGGCGCTGCAGGGTGAGCGGGTTGAGACGGTGACGAGCCAGATGGGCCTCGATGGTGGCCACCGTCTGCTCGTAGTTGGTTTGTGGCAGCACCTTCAGCTCGATGAGGGCGATCTGATCCACCGAGGAGACGATGCGGGCGCCGCCGGAGCGGGGGGCGCGGCGCAGGATATGGGTGCAGCCCTCGTCCGGGTTGTAGCTGCAGCGCAGGGTGAGGCGTTGGCGGCTGTCGGCCACAGGTTGCAGGGTGCGCGAATGCAGCACCGAGGAGCCAAGACGGGCCAGCTCGTTGGCTTCGGCGAGGCTGAGGCGCTCCAGCAGACGCGCTTCTTTCACCCGACGCGGGTCGGCGCTGTAGACCCCGGCCACGTCGCTCCAGATGGTGGTGGATTCGCCGTCCGCCAGCAGCGCCAACAGGCTGGCGCTGTAGTCGGATCCATTGCGGCCGAGCAGCAGGGAGCGCCCCTCCATGTCGGCGGCGATAAAGCCGGTCACCACGATGCGACCGGCATGCTCCGCCAGTCGCGCCTTGAGCAGTTCGCTGGAGAGCGCAGTATCTACCTTGACCAGAGCGCCATCCTCGGCGCGCAGGAAGCTGCGGGCATCGAGCCAGATAGCCTTGTCGCCTCGGCTGGTGAGCAGGGCCGCCAGCAGGCGCGCCGACCACACTTCGCCAAAAGCGAGCAGGCCGTTGCGGGCGAAGCGATCAAACTGTCCCTCCAACGTTTTGGCTATCAGTTGCATGTCGTCGGCCAGCTGCTTGCTCAGATCGAGCTGCAGTTCACCCTCCAGCAGGCCGTCGATCAGGCTCTGCTGATAGGCCTGCAGGGCCGAGATGGCTTCACCGGCGGCTTCGTCCCCCGCTTCGGCCAGCTCCACCAGCTGGATCAGCCGGTTGGTGGTCTTGCCGGCGGCGGAGACCACGATCAGTTCATCCCCGCCCACCTGTTGTTCAACGATGCTGGCGACCCGGCGATAACAGACCGGATCCGCCAGACTGCTGCCACCAAATTTGTGGACGTGACGTCGCTTCAATCCTGCTTCTGCTGCCACCGCGATCTCTCCTTGTTGCTGCTGTTCCATTACTTCGCTACCTGTTCTGCCTGCTGCGCCTGTTCAAAAGCCTGAGCCAGGTCGGCCACCAGGTCTTCACCGTGTTCAATACCGACCGACAACCGCAGTAGCTGGCTGCTGATGCCTGCTGCCTGCTGCGCCGCCGGGGTCATGGCCCTGTGGGTCATGCTGGCCGGATGGGCCACCAGACTCTCCACCCCACCGAGGGACTCGGCCACCGAGAAGAGGGTGAGGGCCGCGAGAAAGGCGCGAATGCCTGTCTCGCTGCAATCGAGTTCAAAACTTAGCATGGCGCCAAAGCCGGACTGTTGACGGCGCGCAATATCGTGGCCCGGATGGCTCGGCAGGCTGGGGTGATAGATGCGTTTCACCAGCGGCTGCTGTTGCAGGAAGGTGAGGATGCGATCGGTGTTCTCCTGATGGGTGCGCAATCTGGGGGCCAGAGTGCGCAGGCCGCGCAGGGTGAGGTAGGAGTCGAACGCCCCGGAGGTGAGCCCCAGACAGTTGGCCCACCACACCAGCGACTCGGCCAGTGCTGCCTCCTTGGCAATCGCCACTCCGCCCACCACGTCTGAGTGACCGTTGATGTACTTGGTGGTGGAGTGCACCACCACGTCAGCTCCAAGTACGAGCGGCTGTTGCAGCAGAGGGGAGAGGAAGGTGTTGTCCACCACCACCTGCGCACCCACCTCGTGGGCGGCGCTGGCAATGGCGCGGATATCTACCACTCGCAGCAACGGGTTGGAGGGGGTCTCGACCCATACCAGTGCAGGCTTTTGCGCCAGCGCGGCGGCCAGAGCGGCCTCGTCTCCCTGATCGACAAATTGCACCCGGTAGTGGCCCTTGGCAGCCAGATACTCGAACAGGCGCCAGGTGCCGCCGTAGCAGTCGTGGGGGGCGATCAGCAGACCCCCCGCCTTGAGCAGTGCTGTGGTGACCAGATGGACGGCCCCCATGCCGGTGCCGGTAACCACGGCGCCTGCGCCCCCTTCCAACGCCGCCAGCGCGTCCGCCAGATTGGTGCGGGTCGGATTGCCGGAGCGGGCATAATCGTATTGACGGGGCTCGCCAAAGTCGGCAAAGGTGTAGTTGCTGGAGAGGTAGATGGGGGGCACCACGGCACCGTGCTGTGTGTCTGTCTCAATCCCGGTGCGAACCGCCAGGGTGGCCTTGTGGGTCATATCACTCTCCTTGATGTCTCTTCACACGCCGGCATCTTGCTGCCACGCGCCATCCCGCCATTGCGGGCTCATGGACAACCACACTACGCCAGCTTAAAAAAGCCGTCAACACTTCCAGACGTCTAAATGGCTTTGCTGTTGGATTGCCATTAATTTCCTTAAGGGTTAAAATCCGCGCTCACGGCTAAATGAGAACAGGTGAGTCATGGGAACAGAGTGGAACGGCGACTACGTCAGCCCCTACGCGGAACACGGTAAGAAGAGCGAACAGGTCAAGAAGATTACCGTCTCGATCCCGCTCAAGGTGTTGAAAGTGTTGACCGATGAGCGCACCCGCCGTCAGGTGAACAACCTGCGTCATGCGACCAACAGCGAGCTGCTCTGTGAAGCCTTCCTGCACGCTTTCACCGGCCAGCCGCTCCCTTGCGACGAAGACTTGCGCAAGGATCAACCGGACAGTATCCCGGCCGAAGCGCGCGCCATCATGGAAGCGCTGGGCAAAGAGATCGAAGATTTCGACAAGGAATAATCCCCAATGACGCGGCCCTGGCCGCGTCATTGCTATCTGCCATGTCTCGCTTCAGCCTGCGCCACTATCACCACCACGTCTGCAGCCATAGCCACGACTTTGCCCAGCTGGTGATCCCCCTCGATGGCCCCCTCGAGATCGAGGTGCAGGGCCATGGGCGCCGGCTTGCCCCCGGTTCTGCCTGCGTCATCGCCCCCGGCGAGCGGCACGACTACGCCGCCGATCCTGCGCTTTCGTTTTTGGTGCAGGAGAGCGACTGGCTGCCCGGCGATCTGGCAGCTCACCCCTTTATCGAGCTGGATGAACCCCAGCGCCACTACCTCGCGTTTCTGCACCGCATGGTGGCCGAAGGGCGGCAGGTGGCGGGCATGGAGCAGGTGTGGCTCTCCCTGCTGGCTGAAGGGCAGGGGATGCAGAGCGCTGTCATCCCACGCCTTGCCGCCCGCATCCTCAAGGTGCAACGCCATATCGATGCCAACCTCGCCGCCCCGCTGACCAATCAGCAACTCGCCGCCATCGCCTGTCTTGGCCAGAGCCAGTTCAAGCTCGCTTTTCGCCAGCAGTTGGGGGTGAGCGTCTCCCACTACATTCGCAGTCGGCGCATGGCGCGGGCGCGCACCCTGCTTGCCGGTACGCAACTGCCCGTTGGCGAGATTGCCAGCCGCTGCGGTTACCAGAATCAGGGGGCCTTCGGCGAGCGCTTCCTGGCCGAGACCGGGCTTACTCCGTCCCTCTGGCGCCAGCAAAACAGCCACCTGCCGCAACGAAACGGCTGATCGCCGAAGACAGGTTTCTCTCTTTGGGCCATGCTGCGGGTCATGCAAGGTGCACGATAAACAGGAGCAGAAATGGAGACGATTAGCCGGCAGGATTTCGAGATGGTGGAGCTCCGGGTGGGCACCCTGGTGCGGGTCGAGCCGTTCCCCGAGGCACGTAAACCGGCCTACAAGGTGTGGGCGGATTTTGGCCCTGAACTGGGGATTCGCAAGAGCAGTGCCCAGATCACCGCTCTCTACCAGCCAGAGCAGCTGGTGGGCCGCCAGATCATCGCCGTAGTCAACTTCCCGACCAAACAGATAGGGCCGTTTCAGTCTGAATTTCTGCTGACCGGTTTCTACCGGCCGGATGGCGCCGTAGTGATGGCTATCCCCGAGCAGGCGGTGGAGAACGGTGCCAAGCTGGGCTGAGTTCACTCCCGAACAGAGACAAGAGAGGCGACCCAAGGTCGCCTCTTTTTTTGTTATCTGCTGCGAGTCGTTACTTCAACAGGCTGAAGATCAGCGCCGATACCGCCAGCGAGCCGGTCAGCAGGATAAAGCCGTTGGTCCAGCCGTGACGGAAGCGGGCCAGCGCCTCCACCTTGTAGATGGCAATCACCGGCATGATAAACAGGATCATGGCGATGACCGGGCCGGAGAGGGTTTCCATCAGCCCCAGAATGCCCGGGTTGATGACGGCGGCCCCCCAGATAGAGAAGAACATCAGGGCGATACCGACTTTGTCCGCCTTGGCCAGCGGCAGGCCGGTAGGCTTGGCGATCAGGCTTTTCAGGCTTTCACGGGCACCGAGGAAGTGACCGAGGAAGGAGGAGCTGATGGCGATAAAGGCGATGAGCGGTCCCAGAGTCACGATCACCGGGTTATCGGTGATGTTGGCGAGATAGGAGAGCACAGAGACGTTCTGGGCCTTGGCTTCAGCCAGCTGGGCTGGCGAGAGGCTCAGCACGCAGGAGAAGACGAAGAACAGCACGAAGCCCACCAGCATTACTGTGGTGTTGCGCAGGATCAGGCCGCTCTTGGCTTCCGCCTGCTCGCCATATTCACGGCGCTGCACGTTGGCAAAACCGGAGATGGCAGCGGCGTGGCTGAAGGCGAACACGGTGACCGGCAGCGCCAGCCAGACAGTGTTGAGGAAGCTGACCCCTTCAAACGCGGTCACTTCCGGCCATTGCCACTGAGGGATCAGGTAGCAGGAGAGGGCCGCCAGAATGGCCGCCAGCGGATAGACCATAAAGGCGAAGGCGCGCAGCATCGCTTTCTCACCCGCCAGCATCACGGCGATCATGGCGAATACCAGCACGCCGGAGAGCATCACCCGATCCGGGGTCGCCATGCCGAGCTGGTTGACCATAAAGCTCTCCACCGTGTTGGTCAGTCCGACCCCGTAGATGAGCAGGATCGGGAAGATGGAGAGGAAATAGAGCGCAGAGATGAGGCGACCGGCCATCTTGCCGAAGTGCTCCTCCGCCACTTCGGTGAAGTCGGCGTGGGGGCGTGAAGAAGAGAGCACGAAGCGCGCCAGCCCGCGGTGGGCGAGGAAGGTCATGGGGCCTGCCAGTACTGCGACGATGACGAGGGGCCAGATGCCGCCCAGACCCAGATTGATGGGCAGGAACAGGATACCGGCGCCAACGGCGGTGCCAAACAGGCTGATAACCCAGTGGGTGTCGTGACGGCGCCAGCGGGTGATGCTGGCAGTGGTGGAGCAGGAACCGGATAGCTCCTTGGTAGCCTCTACAGATAAACTCATTGCTAATTC
The DNA here is from genome assembly GCF_049170575.1 of Aeromonas sp. 604282. Lineage (NCBI taxonomy): Bacteria > Pseudomonadati > Pseudomonadota > Gammaproteobacteria > Aeromonadales > Aeromonadaceae > Aeromonas > Aeromonas sp. 604282. The sequence continues at coordinate 15,186 of NZ_JAAKMV010000008.1, forward strand.
ACTTTTTGTTAGTGTTTTAATCTGAGTTCATTGTGGTTTATCGGGATTTAATTCTCAAAAAGCGAGACTGAAACATATCACTGCCATTGCGGGGTTTAGCCAGCGAGATTGGGAATGGAATCTGGTTCACAGAATGGAACAAAACTGATATTGGTGATTTTTGTGAAATATAAAACCAAAATTTGATCTACTATCATTTTTTTATTTTGGCTAATCAGGCGTTTTTAGAATTACGTGAAAAATCGTACCATTTCTCGCCGACCGATTGTGATGTTTCACTATCATTTTGCCGCTTTGCCAGCGCATCACGCTGTTCAAGAGCGCCTTGACCAGCGGATCACACCGGCCATCACCCGGGGCAACTTCCCTGAAAAAGCAGGCGGCCATCGGGCCGCCTGCTTGTCTGGTGTGATGATATCGCTATCCGCCTAGTGGGCCAGAATGTTGCCCCAGGCGAGATCCGGATCTCCCATCACGATAAAGTCAGGGTTCTCCAGCGATTCGGTTTCGTTGTAACTGAGTGGCTGCAACGCCAGGCTGAGGATGCGGCCACCGGCTGCCTCGACGATGCACTGGGCGGCGGCGGTGTCCCACTCGCCGGTGGGGCCGAGCCGCACGTAGCAATCGGCCGCCCCTTCCGCCACCAGACAGGATTTGAGGGAGCTGGAACCAAGCGGGATCAGCTCGTAGTTGATGGCCGGGTTGAGGCGGCGGGTGAGGTTCTCCAGTTTCTGGCGGCGGCTGATGGCGACCACCAGCGAGTCAGGCTGGTCATGCTCGTGGTGCATGGCGCTAATGGGCAGTACCTCGCCGTTCACCTCCTTGAAGGCGCCGTAGCCGCGCACCGCCCAGTAGAGCACGTTGGACTCGGGAGCATAGATGACCCCGAGCACCGGCACATTGTCCCGCACCAGGGCGATCAGGGTGGCGAAATCGCCGCTGCCCGCGATAAATTCGCCAGTGCCGTCGAGGGGGTCCACCAGCCAGTATTGCCGCCAGTTGGATCGCTGGCTGAAGGGGATGTCGGCCGCCTCTTCGGTCAGCACCGGCACATGGGGGGTGAGCGCCGAGAGCGCCTGTTTGAGGTAGGCATCGGCAGCAAGATCGGCACTGGTGACCGGGGTCGCATCCTCCTTCAGCTGACGCTCGAACTGACCGCCGTGATAGATGTCGTGAAGGATCCTTCCGGCTTCGCGGGCAATCTCCTTGACCCCCGGCACCCAGGCCAACAACTCCTGCATCTCGTTATCCTCTGTCTGTTAACTGCCCGTCTGCGGGCTACTCTGCCTGCTCCGCCAGCCACTTCTGGGCCAAGAGCAGGGCACTGATGCTGCGCGACTCGGTAAAGTCGGGCCGCGCCAGCAATTCATCGATTCGGTTGAGTGGCCAGGGGATCACCTCCAGCGGTTCGGGCTCGTCGCCGATCCGCTGCTCGGGGAAGAGATCCCGTGCCAGTAAAATGTCCATCCGGCTGGAGAAGTAACCGGGCGCCAGCGACACCTGTTTGAGCAGGGTCAGGCTGTTGGCGCCAAAGCCCGCCTCTTCCATCAATTCCCGGTTACCCGCCTCGAAGGCATCTTCGCCCGGGTCGATCAGCCCTTTGGGAAAGCCCAGCTCGTAGGAGTGGGTGCCGGCGGCATACTCGCGCACCAGCAGCAGGGTGTGGGCATCGAACAGCGGCACCACCATGACGGCGCCCCGGTTGCCGCCGCGCATCCGCTCGTAGACCCGCTCTTCGCCATTGGAGAACTTGAGGTGTAGCGATTCCACCTTGAACAGTCGGCTCTCGGCGACGATATCGGCTTTGAGGATCTCCGGTTTGCTCTTGGGATGATCCAGTTGGTCGGCAGAGATGTGCTCGGGTTTGCTCTTGTGGGGGTCGCTCATCGGACGCTGGCAGCTCGTTAAAAAATCGTGCTTCAAGAGTAAACGACTCCCACACCGAACACCACGGGGCAGGGAGGGGAAAGGGGGAGGAAAAATCCGTTATACTGCCGCCCCGTTTTCCGAGATCCGCGATCAAGAGGCCCGATGCCACACTCCCGCTCCACCACCTTGCCCTGGCACCAGATAGATACCGTCTTGCTCGATATGGATGGCACCCTGATCGATCTGCATTTTGACAACCACCTCTGGCAGCAGCTGGTGCCGGAGCGTTACGCCGAGCGGCTTGGTCTGCCGCTGGATGAAGCAAAGGCGCAGATCGACGTCCACTATCACGCCGTCAACGGCACCCTCAACTGGTACTGCGTGGATTACTGGAGCGAGACCCTGGGGCTCGATATTCGTGCCCTCAAGCAGGAGCTGCTGGCGAAGATCCAGTGGCGTCCCCATGCCATCCCTTTTCTGGCCGAGCTGCGCGCCGCGGGCAAGCAGCTGGTGCTCTTTACCAACGCCCACCCCGCCAGCTTGTCGGTGAAGGATGCGCAGCTTGGCCTGGCCGACCATCTGGATTTGATGGTGAGCACCCACGAACTGGGCTGGTCGAAAGAGAGCCAGCACTGCTGGCAGGCGCTGGCACAGCGGCTGGCGTTCGATCCGGCCCGTACCCTGTTTGTGGATGACAGCGAGCGGATCCTGCGGGCCGCCGCCGACTATGGCATCGGCTATCAGCTGGCGATCCAGAATCCGGACAGCTGCAAGCCGGAGCAGAGCATTACCGCTTTTCCGGCGATCCGCGACTACGCCGAGCTGCTGCCACTGGCCATCTGAATCTGTTCAAACGATAGAGGGCTGCATCGTGCAGCCCTCTCAGTATCTGAAACCTGGCGGTGAAAAAATCACAGCTCCCGGAACGGACGCCGTTTCTCTTCCTCTATGACGATCGCCTCCAGATTGGCGACCCGCTCCTGCAACTCTCTGATGATCATATCCTGCTTGCCGAGGCGGTCGGTGATGCGGGCATCCCCCATCTGATAGCGGGCCCGTTTGCCGAGATATCCGAACAATACGCTGATAAATACGATCAGGACTATGCCTGTCCACATGGTCATGTCACGACTCCTTGTCGTCTATAAACGGCGAAAACGCTGATGGGATCCGTTCTGTTTTCTCACAGCCGCCAATTGGCCGCAATGGGGCCCTTTTAGCCTTTGTGATGCAGTTGGCTATTGCTGCCAGAGTGGCCGCCCGACCCAGAGCGCCCACAGGGTGAGGTGCAGCAGCACGATAAACCAGAAGACCAGCCGGTAGCTGCGCTTCTGGGTCTTGTGACGTAGCCACTGGCGGGCCACCAGTGCGCCCGGCCAGCCGCCGCACAGCTCCAGCAGATGGAGACGGGATTCGGGAATGCGCCACTCGCCCCGCACCGCCTGCCGCTTGTCCCAGGCGTAGGCCGCCAGTGTCAGCAGACTCATGGTCAGCAGTGCGGCCAGTGGCCACCACTGCTGTTCGCCTAGGCCGAGCCAGAGGGCGGCGCCCAGTGGCAGCAGCGCCAGCGCCATCATTGGGCCAACTCCCAGCAGCGCTCCTCGTCCTGCTTGAGGGTGCGGATCACCTTGGCCGGATTGCCCACCGCCACCGAGTCAGCCGGGATGTCTCGGGTGACCACGGCGCCGGCACCTATGATGGAGCGCGGCCCTATGGTGACGCCGGGGCAGATGATGGCGCCGCCACCGATCCAGCAGTCGTCACCGATCCGCACCGGCTTGTTGTAGGCGGTCCAGTTGCGTCGCTCCAGATAGTTCGTGGTGTGGGTGGCGGTGTAGATCTGCACGTTGGGGGCCAGCAGCACATGGCTGCCGATATGCACTTCACCCAGATCGAGAATGGTGACGTTGAAGTTGAAGAAGGTCTTCTCGCCGATGTGGATGTTGCGGCCAAACTCGCAGGTGAAGGGCGTGCTGATCCAGCAGGAGTCGGGGCAGTGGCCGAACAGCTCGCGGCAGATCTGCTGGCGCAGAGGGCCATCGCCTGCAGGTGAACCATTGAGCCGGGCCAGCAGCGCCTGACCGCGGATCCGGTCGTTCGCTATCTCCTCGCTCTGGCTATCCAGTGCCCCGCCAGCTAGTACCTTGTCCCAGTCGCTCGCCATTGCTACCTCCTCATGCTGCAAGAGCAGGCAGTATACGTGACTGTCAGGGGCGCCGTCAGTCTGTCACTTGTTGCAGGTGATCCCCGTCAACCTGCGGGCCAGACGAGGGGCAGGATCAGCAGGGCCGAGACGAAGTAGGGGAGCAATACCCGCAGCCCGAGACTGCGACCGCCGATACCGAGGGCCAGCAGCCCCTTCACCAGCGAGTTGACCAGCCCGGCTAGCAGGATGCCGCGGGCCGCCACCTCCAGCGCCAGCTCCTTGTGGGAGAGCTGGGAGAGCGACAGCGTGATGGCGTCCACATCGGTGATCCCCGACACCAGCGACAGCAGATAGACCCCCGAGTTGCCTACCTTGTCTTGCAGCAGAGTTGCCATAAAGCCGATCAGCGCCAACAGCAGGCCGAACTTGATGGCGGTGGCCAGATCGAGCGGGTTGCTGGTTTCCGGCTGTACCGGGCCGTCAGTCAGCTCCTCGCGCTGGCGCCAGAACCAGAAGGCAAAGCCGTAGACTGTGGTGGCCAGCAGCAACAGGGGGGCGATGAGGCGCATCGCCAGTTCGCTGTGAATGAGCAGCACCAGTACCAGCAGCCGCAGCCACATGGTGGCCCCCGCCAGCAGGATGCCGGTGGCCAGCAGTCGCTCCAGCCCCCCCTGCTCCTTGTTGAGGCGGGCAAACTGCAGGGTGAGGGCGGTGGAGGAGGCCAATCCCGCCAGTATGCTGGTGAGCACCAGCCCGGCGCGGGTGCCGAGCAGACGTACTGCGAAGTGGCCACAAAACGAGATGCCGGCGATCACCACCACCATCAGCCAGATCTTGAAGGGGTTGAAGGCATCGAGGGGCCCCATCTCCTCGTTGGGCAGCACCGGCAACAGCACCAGCGAGATAAGCAGAAAGCGCAGGGTGGCGTGAAACTCGGTCTCGCTCAGAAACAGCATCCCCTGCTGGATCTGTCCCTTCAAGCCCATCAGCAGGGCGGCCAGCACGGCGCAGGCCACCGCCTCGCTCGGGCTCAGCAGTATCGACATCAGCCCCAGCAAATAGGTGAGCAGCATGGCTACCGAGCTGGTGAGGCCGAACTCCCCTTGCCAGCGCTGGGCCAGCCAGACCGAGAGGCCGCAGCCGCTCACCACCGCCAGCAGGCCGAGCAGCGGCAGCCAGGGGCCCAGGGTCGGCAGCAGCAAGCCGCAGACCCCGCCAAGCAGGCCGATGAGGCCGTAGGTCCGCATCCCGGCGATGCGCTGGTTATCCCCCAGCTGGCGCACCTGCCAGCCCCGCTCCAGCCCGATGATAAGGCCGATGGCCAGCGAGACTAGGGCTCCGTTGACCGGTTCTGCATTGATCCACATAACGACTTCCTTTTCGTCATCTGCCTGCCTTGTTCCCATGATGGCACAGCGAGCAAGGGGCCAGAGTGGCATGGCTCACAGAGTCTGCGTCCGGCTTCCGGTGCGGGTGGCTGAGTTGATATGAGCAAAAGAGATAAGCAAAGAGTTATTTCTTTCTTCTGGGCATAACAACTCCACGGCATGCTGTTCTCAACCCAACAAGATATGGAGTATCACCATGAAACTGCGAATGACCGCCCTGACCCTGCTCTCTCTGCTGGCATTTGGCCAGGCCAATGCCGCCGAGATCCGCCTGCTCAACGTCTCTTACGATCCGACCCGCGAGCTGTTTCAGGAGTACAACGCCGCCTTTGCCAAGGAGTGGAAGGCGAAGACCGGTGACGACGTGGTGGTGAGCCAGTCTCACGGTGGTTCCGGCAAACAGGCCCGCGCCGTGGTGGATGGACTGGAGGCCGACGTGGTATCGCTGGCGCTGGCCTACGATGTCAATGCCATCGCCAAGGCGGGGCTGACCGCTGCCGACTGGCAGAGTCGCCTCGGCAACAACGCCTCGCCCTATACCTCCACCATTGTCTTCCTGGTGCGCAAGGGCAATCCCAAGCAGATCAAGGATTGGGATGATCTGGTGCGCAAGGATGTCGCCATCGTGACTCCCAACCCCAAGACCTCCGGCGGGGCACGCTGGAACTATCTGGCCGCCTGGGGCTATGCCCTGAAGAAGAGCGGCAGTGAAGAGGGGGCCAAGCAGTTTGTTGGCGATCTATTCAAGAACGTGAAGGTGCTGGACTCAGGCGCCCGCGGTGCCACCACCAGCTTTACCGAGCGCGGTCTCGGTGACGTGCTGCTGGCGTGGGAGAACGAAGCCTTGCTGGTGCTTGGTCAGGCGGGTGCCAGCGACAAGTTCGAGCTGGTGGTGCCTTCGGTCTCCATTCTGGCGGAGCCGCCTGTTGCGGTGGTAGACAAGGTGGCCAAGAAGCACGGTACCGAAGCGGTGGCCAAGGCCTATCTCGATTATCTCTACTCTGACGAGGGGCAGCATATCGTCGCCAAACATCACTATCGCCCCAGCAACCCGGCGATCCTGAAGGAGACGGCAACCCAGTTCCCGCAGCTTGCCTTCTTTACCGTCAAGGATCTGGAAGGGGATTGGGAGAAAGCCCAGAAGAAACACTTCGCCCAGGGTGGTTTGTTTGACCAGATCTATCAGCCGGGTCGTTGATAGCTTCGTTATCCATCACTGAACTGGCCCCTGTGCCAGCCGATAGGAGCACCAAGATGAACAAGATCCTCCTGGTTCCCGGTCTGCACAACAGTGGGCCGGATCACTGGCAGAGCCGCTGGCACGATCATTTTCCCCAATGGCAGCGGATGACCGGGCTGCCGTGGGACAAGCCGGACCTCAGGGTCTGGAGTGCCAAGCTGGCGAGCAAGTTGAAACGTCGCCGCAGCCGGGTCCATCTGGTGGCCCACTCTTTCGGCGCCCTGACCGCCATCGCGGCGGCCCGCTTGCAGCCGGAGAAGGTGGCCTCGATCTTTCTGGTGGCGCCCGCCGATCCTGCCCGTTTTGGCATTGTGGATGAGGCCTTGGCCGGGCCGCTGCAGGTGTCGGCCCAGCTGGTGGCCAGCCGCAACGATCCCTGGATGAGCTTTGAACGGGCCGAGTACTGGAGCCGTCAGTGGCAGGTGCCGCTGTTCGATGCCGGTGAGGCGGGCCATATCAATGCCCAGTCCGGTCATGGGGATTGGCATCAGGGGCTGCACTTGCTGGGGGCACTCTACCGCCGTGGTGAGCTGGTGGTGGCACCGGTCAAGACCGCATCGCCCCGGCCGGTCGTACTGGGCTTTCGCTAGGTATCTGTGAAGTGGTTGGAGGGTTGGCGAGCGCGCTGTTCGTTGGCTACTCCATGCCCCCGTTCTTTGAATGCTCCGCTCCGTATTGCTCCATTTCTTAGGTCTTTTATTTATATAAAAGACCTTTTTTTATTTGGAGTGCGCCAAGAGCCTTGTGACTCTGCGGTTAGACAAAAAAGTGATTAGCAAAGTCGCAATTGATGTTTGTTGCCGATGAGGGGAGTGCGCAGAATCACCATATCGAAAATTCTTCATAACAGATGGATGTGTTATGCGATTTGGTTCTTATTCTGTCCTGCCCGGTTTTGGCCCCACCCTGGGGTTCAGCCTGCTCTATCTGGGCCTGCTGGTGCTGTTGCCGCTCTCGGCCCTGGTACTGTTTGCGATCAACAACCTGACCGCCGCCGAGTTCTGGCAGGTGATTGGTTCACCCCGGGTGCTCGCCTCCTTTCGCCTGAGCTTCGGGGCGGCCTTTGTCGCGGCGCTGCTCAACAGCCTGTTTGGCCTGATCCTGGCCTGGATCCTGGTGCGCTACACCTTCCCCGGTCGTCGTCTGGTGGATGCCCTCATCGACCTACCGTTTGCCATGCCCACCGCCGTTTCCGGCATCGCCCTGTGCGCCATCTTCGCCCCCAACGGCTGGATCGGCCAGTTGCTGGCGCCGCTCGGCATTCAGCTCGCCTACAACCCTATCGGGGTGGTCATCGCACTCACCTTTATCGGATTGCCGTTTGTGGTGCGTACCCTGCAGCCGGTGCTGCGGGAGGCTGAAACCGAGCAAGAGGAGGCGGCCGCCAGCCTCGGCGCCGATCGCTGGCAGACCTTTCTGCGGGTGCTCTGGCCGACCCTGGTGCCTGCCCTGCTCACCGGTTTTGCGCTGGCGTTTGCCCGTGGGGTGGGGGAGTACGGCTCCGTCATCTTCATCGCCGGCAACCTGCCGATGGTCTCGGAAATCGCGCCGCTGATGATCATGAGCCACCTGGAAGAGTATGACTACGCAGGTGCCTCCGCCATCGCAGTGGTGATGCTGCTGATTTCGTTCATTTTGTTACTGCTAATCAACAAGTTGCAGGCCTGGAGCTGGTCTCGCATCGGAGGGAGCCGGATATGAGTTCATCTGCTATCGCCATTGAGGCGGCCTCTGTGGAGGCGACCCCCGCTCGCAAGGCACCGGTCGTGATCCGTGAACCCCAGTGGGTCAAGTGGCTGCTGATCACGGTCGGGTTGGGCTGGTTTGCCGCTCTGCTGTTGCTGCCGCTGGCCACCGTCTTTATTCAGGCGCTGAGCCCGGGGCTGGCTTTCTTCTGGCACGCCATCAGCGAGCCGGATGCCCTGAGCGCCCTCGGTCTCACCGCACTGGTGACCCTCTGCGCCGTTCCCCTCAATCTGCTGTTCGGGATCGCTGCGGCCTGGGCCATCGCCCGTTTCCGCTTCCCCGGTCGGCAGCTGCTCATCACCATCATCGATCTGCCCTTCTCGGTGTCGCCGGTGATCGCCGGTCTGATGCTGGTGTTGATGTTCGGCAGCCGCGGCTGGTTCGGTGACTGGTTGAGCGAACATGACATCAAGATCATCTTCGCCACCCCGGGGATCATCCTGGCCACCACCTTCATTACCGTGCCCTTCGTAGTGCGCGAGCTGCTGCCCCAGATGGAGGCGCGCGGCCCGGAAGAGGAAGAGGCGGCCATCATGCTGGGGGCGAGCGGCCTGCAGATGTTCTGGCGCGTCACCCTGCCCGGCATTCGCTGGAGCCTGATGTACGGCCTGCTGCTCTGTACCGCCCGTGCGGTCGGGGAGTTTGGCGCGGTGTCGGTGGTTTCCGGTCATATTCGCGGCCAGACCAATACCCTGCCGCTGCATATCGAGATCCTCTACAACGAGTACCAGACCGGCGCCGCCTTTGCAGTGGCAAGCCTCTTGGCTCTGTTCGGGATCTTCACCCTGCTGGGTGAAACCCTGTTGGCCCGGCTGCGTGCCCAGCCCACCAAATCTCACTGAATTACCGTTTTAAAGAGGCAGCCATGAGCATTCAGGTTCAACAACTCAACAAGCATTTCAATCAGTACGCGGCGCTGGCAGACATCAACCTCGACTTTCACGACGGTGAGCTGGTGGCCCTGCTCGGCCCTTCCGGTTGCGGCAAGACCACCCTGCTGCGGATCATCGCCGGGCTGGAGCAGGCCGATAGCGGCAGCGTGATCATCCGTGGCGAGGATGCCTCGGATCTCCATGTGCGCGAGCGCAACGTCGGCTTCGTGTTCCAGCACTACGCCCTGTTTCGCCACATGACGGTATTCGAAAACGTGGCGTTTGGCCTTAGGGTCAAACCGCGCAGCGAGCGCCCGGCCGAGGCGGCCATTCGCGCCCGGGTCAAGGAGTTGCTGGATCTGGTGCAGCTCAGCCACGTGGCCGAACGCTATCCGACCCAGCTCTCCGGCGGTCAGCGCCAGCGGGTTGCGCTGGCCCGCGCGCTGGCGGTGCAGCCCAAGGTATTGCTGCTGGACGAGCCCTTCGGCGCCCTTGATGCCCAGGTGCGCAAGGAGCTGCGCCGCTGGTTGCGCGAGCTGCACGACGAGCTGCATGTCACCAGCCTGTTCGTCACCCACGATCAGGAGGAGGCGCTGGAGGTAGCGGATCGGGTGGTGCTGATGAATGCCGGACGGGTCGAGCAGATCGGCACCCCGGCTGAGGTCTACGACCAGCCCGCCAGCTCCTTCGTCCACAGCTTCCTCGGCAGCGTGAACCAGTTCCGCGGTCGGGTGGCGGAGCAGGGATTCGGCATCGGCGAGCAGCTGCTCGGCGGGCCGTCGGCTTCTCATCTGGCCCACGGCAGTGCCGCCATCGCCTATGTTCGTCCCCATGAACTGGAGATTCTGCCAGCCGATGCGCCGGGCGGGATCCGCGCCACCATCACCCGTCTGTTGCCCATGGGGCCACGCATTCGGGTGGAGCTGCGTGGCGATGGCGAAACCAAAGGGGCCCACTACGAGGCGGAGCTGAGCAAGGAGGCGGCCAAGCAGTTTGCTCCGGGACAGGGGGTGCGGCTGGTGGCCAGACAGGCGCAGTTCTATCCCGATTACCAGATTTGATGCTGTGTTGCGGGCGGTGTGGCCGCCCGGTTCAGGCTGTCAGCCGGGCATGATCCGGCCAAATAACAAAAATGAGAGGGGCGAGCAGATTGTGTCGCCCACTCTTCGCAGGAGGCGACAAGGTGAATTTTCAGCAGTTACGCATTATCCGGGAGGCAGCGCGGCGGGATTACAACCTGACCGAGGTGGCCAACGCCCTTTTTACCTCGCAATCCGGGGTGAGTCGCCATATCCGCGAGCTGGAAGAGGAGCTGGGGATCGAGTTGTTCATCCGCTACGGCAAGCGGCTGCTCGGCATGACCGAGCCGGGCAAGGAGTTGCTGGTGATTGCCGAGCGGATTCTCAATGACGCCAACAACATCCGCAAACTGGCCAGCACCTTTGCCAACCGCGACTCGGGCCGCTTGCTGGTGGCGACCACCCATACCCAGGCGCGCTATGCCTTGCCGCGGGTGGTAAAGGCGTTTCGCGAGCAGTTCCCGCTGGTACAGCTGGAGCTGCGTCAGGGCAGCCCGGAGGAGATAGTGCGGCTGGTGCAGACCGGCGAGGTGGATATCGGCATCAGCAGCGAGCAGCTCGACAAGAGCGAAGGGGTGGTGGCATTCCCCTACTACCGCTGGCACCACAACATCGTGGTGCCCGAGCAACATCCGCTGGCAGGCGAGCGGGATCTGACGCTGGCGGCGCTGGCCAACTGGCCCATCGTCACCTATCAAGCCGGGTTGACCGGGCGGGTGCGGGTGGATGAAGCCTTTGCTGCGGCTGGCATTGAACCGCAGATCCTGCTGACGGCGCAGGACTCCGATGTCATCAAGACCTATGTCGAGCTGGAGATGGGGGTCGGCATACTGGCCGACATGGCGTTCGACGCGCAGCGCGATCAGGGGCTGATACAGCTCGACGGCAGCCATCTGTTTGCCCCCCACACCGCCTGGATTGGCCTCAAGCAGGGGCAGTTCCAGCACAACTTTGCCTGGCAGTTTATCCAGCTTTGCAACCCCGAGCTGGCGCTGGCGGATATTCAGGCCCGCGCCATGGGCAGCGAACCCGCCCTCGACTTCCAGATTTGAATCGGAAGAGATGACAGAAGGGGAGCCAATGGCTCCCCTTCCTTATTGCTGGCAGATGAGATTGCCAGCGAAAACAGACGGCTTCATATGAATTTTTTCACTTAGGTTTGCCAGTTAATTTTGTTTGTTATCCGGTACTTGGGTTGCAGGATGGAATAAGTGACTGACCAAAGTCGATCCATTCAGGATAAAGCATGCCGTATAGCTACCTATCACATCTGCGTTGCAGCAAGAGTGGCGAGATCCATGAGGCTGACCAGCCCTGGCAACTGAGCCGGGCAGGTGCGCCACTGCTGGCCAGCTACGATCTCGATGCGCTGAAGCGAGCATGGCACCCGGCGGCATTGCTGGGGCGCCCGGCCAGCCTGTGGCGTTATCACGAGTTGCTGCCGGTACGGGATCCCGCCCACGTTGTGACGCTGGGGGAGGGATTCACCCCACTGCTACGGCTGCCTACGCTGGGCAAGCAGATCGGTATTCCGGATCTCTGGATGAAGGATGAGAGCGTCATCCCCACCGGCTCTTTCAAGGCTCGTGGTGCAGCGGTGGGCATCTCCCGCGCGCGTGAACTCGGCGTCTCTCACTTCGCCATGCCGACCAACGGCAACGCAGGCGCTGCATGGGCGCTCTACGGTGCCCGTGCCGGACTGCGCAGCACCATCGTTATGCCGCAGGCAGCCCCCGCCATCACTCGACTGGAGACCTCTCTCGCCGGTTCCCGTCTCTATCTGGTGGATGGCCTTATCAGCGACGCCGGTCGTCAGGTGGCGCAGGCGGTAGCGGAGCAATCCCTGTTTGACGCCTCAACCCTGAAGGAGCCCTACCGGATTGAGGGCAAGAAGACCATGGGGCTGGAGATTGCCGAACAGCTGGGCTGGACCCTGCCGGATGTGATCATCTATCCGACCGGTGGCGGGGTCGGCCTCATCGGTATCTACAAGGCGCTGCGCGAGCTGCAGGAGCTGGGCTGGGTCAAGGGCGCGTTGCCCCGGCTGGTGGCCGTGCAGGCGAGCGGTTGTGCGCCCATCGTACAGGCGTGGCAACAGAGAGCCACCGAATCGAGCTTCTGGCCCGACTCCCAAACGCTGGCGTTCGGCATCAATGTACCCAAGGCGCTGGGGGATTTTCTGGTGCTGGACGCCCTTTATCGCACCGAGGGTTGCGCCATCGCGGTGGATGACAAGGCCATCCAGAGCGAGATCCGCCAGCTTGCCTCTCGGGAGGGCAGTTTTGTCTGCCCTGAGGGGGCCGCTGCGTTTGCTGCTGCTCGTCAACTGCGCGAGGCTGGCTGGATCCGTGGGGGAGAGCAGGTCGTGGTGCTCAATACCGGTACCGGCATCAAGTACCCGGATGCGATCACTGTGCTGCCCCAGCGTCTGCAGCGTGACGGGAGGATTCCGGCATGAATCTGGATCTGCCCTTCATCTTCACGACGCTGCCCGCCTTCGGCAAGGCGGTCTGGGTCACCTTGCAGCTGGGAACCATAGTGATCCTCACTTCGCTGGCGGTCGCCCTGCTCAACGTCGCCCTGTTGAGCCTGCACAAGCGGCCGCTCAGCGCGCTGATCCGCGGATATATCGAGCTGGCGCGCAACACGCCACTGCTGATCCAGCTCTTCTTCCTCTATTTCGGGCTGCCTGCGCTCGGCTTGTCGCTGTCGGGCTTTACCACTGCGGTGATTGCCATGACCTTTCTCGGCGGTGGTTATCTGACCGAGGCGCTGCGTGCAGGCATTCAGGCGGTGCCCGCCAGTCAGCTGGAGGCTGGCAGGGCTATCGGCCTCTCCCGCTGGCAACTACTGCGCCACGTGCAGCTGCCCCAGGCCTGGCTCGCCAGCCTGCCCGCGCTGTTTGCCAACTTCATCTTCCTGCTCAAGGAGACGACCGTGGCTTCGGCGGTGGCGGTGCCAGAGCTGCTCTACACCACCAAGAATTACATCGCCCTCTACTACAAGACCTACGAGATGCTGGCGGTGCTGACCTTGATGTGCGTGCTGATCTTTCTGCCGCTCTCTCTCGCTCTGCGAGTCGTTGAAAGGAGGCTGCAACATGGTCAGTTCGGTCACTGAATCGCTGATGCAGGCGAGGATCCCGATGTGGGCACTTATCTTCCAGCTGCCACCCTCTCTCGTCACCAAGAAGCAGGAAAGGAGGGCTCAATATGGCCAGTTCGATCTCTGAGCAGCTGACGCAAGCGCTGCCACTGCTGGCGGTGGGCGCGGGTCAGACCCTCGCCATCTCGCTGCTGGCCATCCTGTTTGCCACCCTCGGCGGTGTCGCTTACGGCGTGTTGGCACAACAGGGCGGCCGGTTGGTGCGGGGGCTGCTGCGGCTTTATCTCGAGCTGTTTCGGGTGGTGCCGGTGCTGGTGTGGCTCTATCTCTTTTTCTTCGGGTTGCCGATCTTTTTCGGCCTCGATATTCCGGCTTTCTGGTGCGCCGTGCTGGTACTCGCCCTCTGGGGCGCCAGCGAGGTGGGAGAGGTGGTGCGCGGTGGCCTCAACTCCCTCGCCCGTGGTCAGCAGGAGGCCGGGTTGGCGCTCGGGCTCTCGACCTGGCAGCTCTATCGCCATGTGTTGCTGCCACAGGCGTTGCAGCGGCTGACGCCGCCGACCATCAACATCTACACCCGCATCATCAAGACCAGTTCGCTGGCGGTGCTGATCGGGGTGGTTGAGGTGATCAAGGTGGGCCAGCAGATCATCGAGCGCACCTATGGCTCGCTGCTTATTTACGGTCTGCTGTTTCTGTTCTTTTTTCTGGTCTGCTATCCGCTCTCGCTCGCCTCGCGCCGGCTGGAGCAACAATGGGGTAATGCGGTATGACACCTCTGCTTGAACTCGGTTCTGTCAGTAAACAGTTCGGCCCGAATCTGGTGCTGGATCGGATCAGCCTCAGCGTGCGCGCCGGGGAGGTGATCGTCATCCTGGGGCCGAGCGGCTGCGGCAAGAGCACATTGCTGCGCACTCTCAACGGGCTCGAGCCCATTCAGGGGGGCGAGATCCGCTTCGATGGTGTGCTGCTGGATGGTGCCACCGACTGGCAGCGGGTGCGCCAGCGGATCGGCATGGTGTTCCAGAGCTATCACCTCTTCCCCAACCTGACGGTGCTGGAAAACGTGCTGCTTGGCCCCCTGCAGGTGCAAAAGCGGGAGCGGGCAGAGGCGCTGCTGCAAGCCGAGCAGCTGCTGACCCGCATCGGCCTGTGGGAGCGGCGCCATGACTATCCGCGCCAGCTCTCCGGCGGTCAGCAGCAGCGCATCGCCATCGTGCGGGCGCTGTGCATGAACCCGCAGGTGATGCTGTTTGACGAGGTAACCGCCGCCCTCGACCCCGAGATGGTGCAGGAGGTGCTGGAGGTGATCCGCGATCTCGCCGGCAGCGGCATGACCCTGCTTATCGTCACCCACGAGCTGGCTTTCGCCCGGGCGGTGGCGGATCGCATCGTCTTCATGGATGGCGGCCACATTCTGGAGCAGGCCGCCCCCCACCAATTTTTCGACAATCCCAGGAGCCAGCGTGCGCGCCAGTTCCTCGCCAAGTTTTCTTATACAAATGTCATCAAACGAAAGGAGTCAGCATGAAAAAAATCACCTCGGTTCTGCTTAGTGCCTTATTGGGACTGGGTATCGCCAGCGGCGCTGCCCATGCGGCGGACGGTTCTCTCGACAAGATCAAGGCGCGGGACAAGCTCATCGTCGGCGTATTCACCGACAAGCCGCCGTTTGGCTACGTGGACGAGAAGGGGAACTACGTCGGTTTTGACACCGACCTCGGTCGCCGCTTCGCCAAGGATCTGCTGGGGGACGAGAACAAGATCGAGTTCGTGGCGGTGGAGCCAGCCAGCCGCATCCCCTTCCTGCAGAGCGACAAGGTGGATCTGATCCTCGCCAATATGACGGTGACGCCGGAGCGGCGCGAGGTGGTGGATTTCACCAACCCGAACCTGCGAGTGGCGGTACAGGTGCTGGTACCGGAAGGGAGCCCGGCCAAGAAGCTCGACGATCTGGCCAGCAAGACCCTGATCGTGACCACCGGCACCACTGCCGACATCTGGCTGACCCGCAACCACCCGGAGTGGAAGGTACTCAAGTTCGAGAAGAACACCGAATCTTTGCAGGCGCTGGCGCAGGGCCGTGGCGATGCCTACGCCCAGGACAACCTGGTACTGTTCAGCTGGGCCAAGGAGAACCCGGGCTATCGGGTACTGCCCGAAAAACTGGGCTCGGAAGATCCCATCGCCCCGGCGGTGAAGAAGGGCAATATCGAGCTGCGTGACTGGGTCAACGACCGTCTCGCCAAGCTGGGAGAAGAGAAGTACCTGCTGAAACTCTATGACCAGTATGTGCGTGACAAGCTGAGCCCTGATACCGATCCGAATGATGTGATTGTCGAAGGAGGAAAATGGCAGGGTTAATGGACAAACCCTGTTTTGAAGAGTGTGTTGAGTGTGTGAAGTAAGTGAAGAGTGAGGTCTTGGTTCCGTTGGTATGCAAACCGCAAGGTTTGATTTTTCCGGGCGTCCCCTGCTAGAGAGGACGCCCTTTTTTATGTGCCCAAGCGTGGGTTAGTGCACTTCATCCCACGCCATCTGCCAGTGGGAGCCGATGCCCGGCTCGTACTGGGTGGCGGTGGTGGTCCACTGCTGGCAGTAGCCGCTGTAGGGGAAGGGCTTGCACTGATAGACCTTGCCATTTTTCGGCTGCTGCACCTTGGTGCCGGCGGCATAGGATTTGAGCGAGTTCGGGAAGACGAAGTCGTATTCGCCGCTGCTCTGCTCCTTGAACATCAGATCCATGGTCTGCTGGATGGTCTCGCCGCCCGCTTTCGGGGTGGCCTTGATCACCAGCTGATGGTGACCAGCCTTGAGCCCTTCCAGCGCCATGGTGAAGGTGTGACTGCTGTCCCTGATGTCGGCACTGCTTTCACCCTTGGCGACGCCGCCGTGGTCATAGAGGGTGTTGGTGACGGCCAGATCGCCCTGTGCGGTGACGGTGAAATCGAGGGTTGCCTTGCCGTTGTCCAGCACATAGTCGCTGGCCAGACCGCTGACGCTGATGCTGTCCACCACTGGCGGTTGCAGCTGTTGCAGGTCAATCTCGACTCGTTCCAGCTTGCTGTTTCGCTTCAGATAGACGGGGTTCATACCGTAGACCGGATTGAACTTGCCGTCGGCTCCTTGCTGACCGGCGCGGATCAGGCTCTGCTCGGCGTTGATCTTGCTGGCGAGGGCATGGGCCCAGTTATTCTTCTGGCCCTGCTCGGCGGTGGTGATGGTCAGTACGGTCTGCAGCTCGGGGCGCTCGCCGTTGGCATCGAACACCCGGGTCATCGCCTTGTCACCCACTGCGAGGTCGATGGAGGGGTAGATGGTGCCTGCCTGGCTCCACTCCAGCGGCGGCTGACTACCATCTTTGAACTTGGCATCGATGATGTTGTAAAAGCTGTTGCTGGTGTCGCCCACTTCCCACACGCCGAGGATCACTTGATAACCGGTGCGTTCCGGCAGGACACAGTTGTGGGTCACCTGCTTGGGCGGCTGCACCATGTTGCCGTCGATGACGCAGAAGGGGGTCAGGTCGAACGAGGCGCGGGTGAGCGGCTGGTTGGGGTTCCAGTCCTGCTTGGTGAGGTAGTAGCGCCAGTTGCGGGTGACGTGGTTGGCAGTGAAGGTCCAGCTGATGGCGAAGGGTCCGGGCTGTACTTCACGCTTGGTCCAGCGGTCGCTGGTCTGGATGTTCAGCTCGCTCCAGCGCGGGCTGCCCGCCGAGGCGATTTGACCATCCTGCGGGCCGGTTTGCGGGAAGCCTGATGGCCCCTCCACGCTCTGGGGTTCCCACTGTACGCCGCCACACTGGCTGTTGCCGCCGGTTTTGCACAGGTAGTTGCGGCTCTCGGGCTGGCTGATGTAGCCATGAGCCAGGGCGCTGCCGCTGGCCAGCAGGGCCAGCACCGCCGCGATGTGATTGAGTTGGATTTTTGCTGCCATACATTCCTCTGTTCGATAGATGTGGGCAGTCAGTTGGCCGGGGAGTTCCCCGATGCACACTTGCGTGTGGCAACCCCGCTATCCTGGACAAAACGTCTGTAGACCGGAGGCTTTGCGTCCCGACCTTTCGGTCAGTTTGCCAAATGACTAGATGGTTAGTGATGGGCCAAATGTTCGGCCATCAGCATTGTGCACCGCATTGATTAATTATTTGAAGTTACATGTTTAAATACGTCATTCAATGGCGCGAAAATCATCCTAACTGGCTGTTTTTAAATTGTTCTCTTGTTTATGAATGGCGTCGAATGCCGTTGAATATGCCGATAAGATGCATGCTTGCTGCGCGTTTTTAGGCGTAAAAAAACCTGCCAGCCGAGCTGGCAGGCCGGGTGACAATGCGACACGGATTGACGCCATCAATGACGGGCGCGCAGTTCTCCTGAGGGGGGAGATACGGGAGCTATCATTGGCGCAGTGGAGGACTCCTTGCCCAGTTTGAACACCGCAAGCCGCTCATCCAGGCTGCGGGAGAGGCCGGCCAGCAGCTCGCTCTCCTGCGCCAGTTGCGAGGCGGACTGGGACATCTCCAGCGCCGAGTCGTTGATGCCGCTGACGTTGCGGTTCATATCCTCGGCCACCATGCTCTGTTGCTCGGCAGCGGTGGCAATCTGGGTCGCCATGTCGCTTACATGCTGGATGTGGTTGACGATCTGGGTGAGATCCTGCCCCGCCTGCTGGGACTGGTTGACGCTGCTCTCCGCCAGTTTGCGGCTGGTATCCATGGCGTTGGCGGCGGTGACGGCCCGTTGCTGCAGCTGGGCGATGGTGCTCTGGATCTCTTCGGTGGACTGGCGGGTACGACTGGCCAGCTGGCGCACTTCGTCGGCCACCACGGCAAAGCCACGTCCCTGCTCCCCTGCACGGGCTGCTTCTATGGCGGCGTTGAGCGCCAGCAGATTGGTCTGATCCGAGATTGAGCTGATAACGGCGGTCACTTCACTGATCTGCATCACCCCCTCTTTGAGCTGGTTGACCTGCAGAGTGGCCTGCTCCACTTCGGTTGCCAACGCCTTGATGCCATGCACACTGGCGTGAACATCACGGTTGCCTAGCCCGGCTTCACCTGTCGCTTCCTGGGTATCCCGCGCGGTATTTTCGGCGTGCCCGGCCACATCAGAGATGGTGGCGCTCATCTCGTTCATGGCGGTGGCGAGCTGGGCCAGTTGATCCCGCTGGCTGGTGACCGCCTGATTGGTCTGCTCGGCAGAAGCGGCGATGCGCAAGGCGGCATCCGCCACATTGCGAGCCCCCTGGCTTGCCTCCAGCAGGGCGTGGCGGATGGCGTCAAGACTCTGGTTGGTGCAACGGGCAACAACACCCAGCTCATCCTTGCCCTGTACCGGGATGCTCACCACCAGATCCCCCTTGGCGACCCGTTGCATGGCGTGGTTGATCTGGCTGAGGGGGGAGACGATGGAGCGGGTGATGCGCCAGCCCAGCAGCCCCATCAGCAGGATCACGATGGCGGTGGCGGTACCCATCTTCATGTACTGGGCCCAGATGGTCTGCTGAATATCTTGCAGCAGCATGCCGGAGCCGAGGATCCAGCCCCAGGGTTGATAGCCGGAGACCATGGAGAGTTTGTCAGCGGTTTCGCCCGACGGGCCAGTCCAGACATATTGCAGGGTCCCATGCTTGCCCCCCTTGGCGATATCCACCATCTGATACCAGAACTGCCCGGCGGTGGCAGCGCCCCCTTCGCCCATTTTCTGACCGATCAGTTCGGGGCGGATGGGGTGAACTACCATAGTACGGTTCTCGTCGATGACAAACAGGTAGTTGTTGCCATCAAAGCGGGTGTTGGTCAGCAGTTTACGCGCCTCCTGCTGGGCCTGTTCCATGGGCAGGGTGCTGGCCAGAAACTGGATCTGGCTCATGGCCTGGTCCAGCACGGCATTGAGCCGTGCCTCTCGCTCGCTCATCAGATTTCGCTGGAGCGCATTGGCCGAGATGAGCAGCAGCGAGACAAAACCGACAAACGCCAACGTGAGCAGCAAGATCAATTTGCGGCTCACGGTGATATCACCGAGCTTGAACATGATTAAACCCTCGTTATCCCGTTTTATGGTGGCTCTGTACCGCTGCAGCCAGTTCGTCAAAGTTAACAACTCATTTACTTTCAGCCGTTTGCCGACCGTTTCTGATGAGCGTTTGAACAACAGTATAGCCAGCAGACAGCGCTCCCCATTTTTTGGTAGCGTGTTCATGCGCATCCCTGCGCAATTTTTGCCAAAGAGTGTGAATCATTTGGCATTTCACTAAAAAAAGGAGTGGGCCCCGCTGCGGGTGACCCCATCACAAGAGGGAATTTATGAGTTCCATTGCCAGGAATTACTTCAACCAACTCAACGCCGATTATCTGCAGGTACACAGGTGCAAAGAGGATCTTTTCTGGTCCACTTATATGGGCACCAGCGACGATCAGGCCGGTTTTACCGCGGCCGAGCAAGCCTACAAGGCTTTTTGTGCCAATCCTGCCCGCCTGCCCGCGTTGCGGGAGATGCTGGCGCAGGCCGAAGAGGATGATCTCAAACGCGGCCTGCGGGGCTGGCTCGCCTTCTTCGAGTGCAATGTGATTGAAGATCCCACCGCTGCCGCCCTGATGGATGAGCTGGTGGCCGCCGAAGCTGAGCTGTTTGCCCGCCGCCGCGAGCTGAAACTGACACTGCTGGATGAGCAGGGCCAACGGGTCGCGGGTAGCCTGCCCGCCGCCAGCACCTCCCTTGCAGCCAGCCCGAGCGAGGCTGTGCGCCAAAGCGCACTCGCCATGTTCTACACCCTGGAGCAGTGGGTGGTCAGCAACGGTTTTCTCGAGGTAGTGGCGATCCGTAACCGCTTTGCCCGCGCCATGGGCTATCGCAATTACTTCGACTACAAGGTGCGCAAGAACGAACAGATGAGCCCGGATCAGCTGTTCGTCATCCTCGATGACTTTATTGCTCGCACCGACGCCCGGCTGCAGAAAAGCCTTGCCGAGCTGAAAGCGGCCAAGGGGGAGGCGGCCCTGCTGCCCCATAACCTGCGCTACGCCATCAGTGGTGATGTAACCCGCCAGCTCGATCCTTATGTGCCCTTCTCGCGGGCGCTGAAGGATTGGGTCGAGAGCTTCCGTCGTCTCGGCATCCAGTATCGTGGGGCGACCCTGACGCTGGATTTGTTGACCCGTGAGGGGAAATACGAGAACGGCTTCTGCCACGGCCCGGTGCCGAGCTTCTTCCAGCAGGGGGAGTGGGTGCCGGCGGTGGTCAACTTCACCAGCCTGGCTGATCCGGCGCAGGTGGGCAGCGGCTGGAGCGGCCTCAACACCCTGTTCCACGAGGGGGGCCACGCCGCGCACTTTGCCAATGTCACCGGCAACGCGCCCTGCTTCTCACAGGAGTTTCCGCCCACTTCCATGGCCTATGCCGAGACCCAGTCGATGTTCTGCGACAGCCTGCTGGACGATGCCGACTGGCTGAAACGTTACGCCAGAAATACTGAGGGAGAGGCGATCCCCGACGCGCTTATCAAGGAGATGATCGCTGCACGCCAGCCGTTTCGCGCTTTCAACGAGCGCCAGATTGCGCTGGTGGCCTACTTCGAGCGGGATCTCTACGCCATGGATGATGCCGAACGAACTACGGATGCCGTGCTGGCGCTGGCCCGCCAGTGGGAGCGCAAGATTGTCGGGGTGGCGAGCCCGCGCCCGTTGCTGGCCATCCCGCACCTCCTGAATCAGGAGTCGGCCTGTGCCTATCACGGATACCTGTTGGCACTGATGGCAGTGGAGCAGACCCGTGCTTACTTCCTCAAGCGTGATGGCTACCTCACTGACAACCCGCGTATCGGACCGGATCTGGCCGCCCATTACTGGGGACCGGGCAACGGCATGACTCACGATGAGACGTTGCGCAGTCTGACCGGCGAGGGGTTCAGCGCGGTACCGCTGGCTGAGGCATGCAACATGAGTGCTGCTGAAGCGTGGCAACAGGCGCAAGCCTGCATGGCCGCGGCCCAGCAACGCCCTGCGGCTGGTGAGGGCACCCCGCTCGATGCCCATATCCGGGTGGTCCACGGCGCAGAGCTTATCGCCGACAACAGCGAGTCGGAAACTCGCATGTTGGCCGACTTCGAGGCATGGATCGTCAACCATTACCAATAAGCGCCTGTCGCGTAATATACACAGCTCCCGCATCGAGGGCGGGAGCAGTGCTGTGTATGGCTGTTTATTGTCGCAAGCGTGGTAGGCGCTATCGTTTTATGGGGAAGTTCGCGACATAAATTGTCGCTTTGTCGATTGAAACCATATTTTATCCATCAAATATGTATTCGTATGAACATGAATATGAATTGCAGGCTACAAGATAGTGGACTCCTTGAGCCCCGCTCTTTTCATCTTTTTGTTAATAGTGTTTTTTGTGGTCATCTTTGTGCATAAAGATTGTTCCACTCACCTATTTGATATCTATTCTCATCTTATCGGGTTGACTAAATTGTCCACAACTGCAAAATCGCCTCCCTTGCCACCCCCGATGTGAGTCGGGTTCGGAAAGCTTCAGATCTCTTCCCCCCGAGATGGCTGGGCCGCACATAGGAAAGGTGCTGGCCTGTTCATGCCCGCCTTTCACCCTCGAAATCAGCACACACGTCAGGAAGTTCTCTTGTTATCCAGCAGGAGCGGACGGGTGTGGATATCCGTATGGCCGTGCAGGGACGATATGACCAGCGTTTGTTATGGGTGGTATGTTGCGAATGAATCGCATCTTTTTGATGTTGGCGCTGTTACCCCTGCTGGTGTGCGCCAGTGAGATAGACAGGGCTCGCGAAGCCTGGGTGCTCAAGGCCCGAGCCGGGGAGCTGGATGGTGCGGCGTATGGGCTGGATGCCCTCTATCGGCAGAGTGGTGATGGCAAAGTGCTTGATGACTTGATAGCCGTGCAGTTGTGGCGTGGCGACCGCAAGGGGGCGCTGGCCGCCTGCGAGCCGTGCGAGTTCAGTCCCATCAGCAACATCACGCTGGAAGGGGTGGCCCGTGCCGCCCGTGACGAGAAGCGTTATTCCGAGGCGATCAGCTATTACCGCATCCTGCAGGGGCGTGATCCTGCCAACCGCAATGGTTGGCTCGGACTGTTTCTCACCGCCAGCGATCAGGGAAACCGCGAGCTGGCCCGCCGCGCAGCGGCTGACTATGAAGCACGTTTTGGCCGCGATCAGGCGATCCTTGATGCCCGTATCTATGCCGCCCGTCAGAGTGAAGATCCCATGGGCGAGCTGCTGGCTCGCCAGCAGTGGCTGGAGCTGGAACCGGATAATCACGAGCAGGTATTGGCACTTTATCGGGTAGCCGTGAGTCTGGGGGCGGGTCCTGCCGCTGCGGAGTTGATGGGCCGTTATCCCGAATTGTTCAAACCGGTCGACCGGCTCTGGCTCGACTACTACCAGGCGGTCAATCTACTGCGGGTCTCGGCCCAGACCGAGGATCCGGCGCTGGCCCGTCGCTCCCTTACCCGTACGCTGGCGCTGCAGGACAGGATCCTGGCACGTGCGCCACACGATCATGTGCTCTACACCAGTGTTCGCCGCGATGTAGTGGTGACGCTGGTGGCCCTGGGCGATTTTTTCCGGGCCGAGCAGGAGTCCGCCGCGCTGCAGGCCGAGGGGCCATTGCCTGACTATGTGCTGGAGGCGCGCGCCGATGCGCTGGCCGGGTTGGGACGGGTGGATGAGGCCTCCGTGATTTACCAACAACTGGCGACCCCGGCGCGAGCCAACGACAAGCGGCTGCTGGAGAAGCGCTTCTACGCCTATTCGGATGGCGAACGTTATGGCGCGGCGCAGGGGCTGTTGGCTGGTTGGCAGGAGCCGCCGACTCGCTGGGATTTCACCGGCAACATGCGCATGGCCAACGACGACTACGAAAAGGTATTGCAGCTGAAAACCCTGCTGCAGGCCTGGCGTGGTGAGGCGGGTGCAGCAGAGAAACAGCTGGAAGTGTGGTTGCAAACCGCGCCAGCCAACCCCTGGCTCTGGCTGCAACTGGGGGATATTCGGCGCTGGCGGGGTCATTCCGACGAGGCCGAGCAGGCCTATGAACAGGCGGTGCGCTGGCTGCCAGCCGAACGTGCTGTGCTGGCCGAGCCCGGTCGCCTCAACGCCCGGCTCGACAGGGGCGACTGGCAGGGCACGCCGCAGGCCGTGCGTGCCCTTGGCAACCTGACCCGCGATCGTCAGGAGTTGCAGCAGCGGCTGACCCTGGAACAGGCCCCGCAGTTTGTCACCGACCTGACCCATGGTCGCAATGAAGGGGGCTCGGTACAGGCCAGCCGTGACTGGAGCTACGACAGCCGCCTTTACAGCGCTCGCACTGATGGTGGCGATCGGCTGTTTGTCCGTCGTCAGGGTAGCTTTGGCGAGTTCGATCTGCAGCCCGAACGTGCCACCTATACCGGGCTGGGGGCCGAGATCTTTTTCTACCCGCTGCAACTGACGCTGGAGGGGGGCACGGGCAGCGAGCTCAACCACAAAGGCTATCTGTGGAGTCGCCTCGACTGGCGGCTGGACGATCGCTGGACGTTGGGCACGGCCATCAACCTCAACAGTGCCGACACCCCGCTGCGGGCATTGGCGCGCGGCAACTACGCCGATCAATACCAGCTTGATCTGGGGTGGCGTCAGGACGAGACCCGCGAAGGGGCGCTGCGGTTGGAACGGATGGATATCAGCGATGGCAACCGGCGGCTGAGTGTCTCCGGCTGGCTGCGTCAGGATATCTGGCGTCGTGATCGCTGGTGGTTCGATACCACCTTGCGCGGGGCCACTTCTCGCAACGAGGTGGTAGACGTCGACTACTTCAACCCCCTGCAGGATCGCAATCTGGAGCTGGAGCTGGCGGGGCGCTATCGGCTTCCGCTGGATGGGCGTCGCTCCCTGCTGCAGAGCCTGATCATGAGTGGCAACCACTATTGGCAACAGGGCTATGGCAGCGATCAGGGGTGGCAGCTCAGCTACCGCCACGACTGGATCCTCTCTCCCGCCCTCAGCCTGGGTTATGGCCTGGGCCGCCGTCAGGCCATCTATGACGGCAACCCCGAGTTCGGAAATTTCATCTTCGCCAATCTGCAATGGAGTTTCATGTGATGAGACGCTGGCTTGCTTCTTTTGTTTTGCTGCTTGCACTGTTGCCTTCGCTGACACAGGCGGCTCGGCACCCCGATGACTATGTGGTGCTCTGCTACCACGATATCGTCGACCTGAAATTGACCCCTAATCTCAAGCTTTACCCCCAGACCATCCGGCGCGACACCCTGATCCGCCACTTCAACTGGATCAAACAGCAGGGCTATCACCCGGTCAGCTTCCAGCAGATCCTGGATGCCAAAGCGGGTAAAGCACCACTGCCAGAGAAGGCGATCCTGCTCAGTTTCGACGATGGCTATGAGAGCTTCTACCGGCTGGTCTATCCGTTGCTCAAGCTCTACAACTACCCGGCGGTCTTTGCGCTGGTGGGCAGCTGGCTGGACGTAGCCGATGACCAGATGGTCCCGTACGGCAATGACAAGCTGCCACGCAGCTACTTCGTGAGCTGGCCGCAGATCCGCGAGATGCAGGACTCCGGGTTGGTGGAGTTGGCCTCCCACACCTTCACCTCCCACTACGGGCTACTCGCCAACCCGCAGGGCAACGTGCAGCCGGCGGTCACAACCGCAGGCTGGAGCCAGCATGGCTACGAGAGCATGGCCGACTATCGGGCGCGGATTAAGGCTGATTTCGACGCATCGGCCCATCAGCTCAGGGAGCAGACCGGTCGGGCACCACGGATCCTGGTCTGGCCCTACGGCGCCTTCAACCAGGCTGCGCTGGAACTGGCGGGGGCCGCCGGGATGCCCTACACCTTCACGCTGGCGGAAGGGCTCAACAAGCTGAGTGACTCTGGCAACACGGTACGCCGCTACCTGCTGGAGGAGGACACCAGCCTCGAAACTCTGGACGAGATCATGGGGGGCAATACCTGGGAGCGGCAGGTGGAGCGCTTGGTGCATGTGGATCTCGACTATGTCTACGACAAGGACCCGCAGCAGATGAACAAGAACATCGATATGCTGCTGGACCGGATCAAGGGTTACGGCATCACCACCGTCTATCTGCAGGCCTATGCCGATGACAACGGTGACGGGGTGGCGGAGGCGCTCTACTTCCCCAACCGCCATATGCCGGTCAAGGCGGATCTCTTCAACCGGGTGGCCTGGCAGCTCAAGACCCGGGCCGGGGTCAAGGTGTTCGCCTGGATGCCGGTGATGGCCTACGACATGGGGCCGAACCACGCTTATGTTACCGACAGTCGTACCGGTGCCCCGGCCAAGGGACAGTATCTGCGCCTGTCGCCATGGGATTCTGCCAGCCGTCAGCTGCTGCTGGATATCTACGAGGATCTCGGTTTTTACACCAAGTTCGACGGTCTGCTGTTCCATGACGATGCCTTCCTCAGCGACTACGAGGGGCCGATGCCGCTGGCGCGCACTCCGGATGCGCTACAGGCGCAAGGGGAGCAGAAGACCGATCTGCTTATCGAGTTCACCATGGCGCTGCGCGATGCCGCCGCCCGCTACCGCCAGGGGGGCGCCGACGGCCTCAAGACCGCCCGCAACATCTATGCGGCGCTGGTGACCGAGCCGCAATCCCAGCAGTGGTTTGCCCAGAGCATGGCGGCGTTTGCCAAGGCCTATGACTACACCGCCGTGATGGCCATGCCCTATATGGAGCAGGCCGAAAATCCCGACCAGTGGCTGGCCAGGCTGGCGGAAGATTCGCTGGCACAGGTACCGGCCAATCGGTTGGTGTTCGAGCTGCAGAGCCGCAACTGGCGTACCGACCAGCCTATCTCCGATGCCGAGCTGGCGCGCTGGATGGAGATCATCCAGCGCAAGGGGGTGACCAACTTTGGTTACTACCCGGATGATTTTCACAACAACCAGCCGGATCCGGCGGTGCTCAAGCCGGTCTTCTCGGTGCAGACCCAGCCTCAGCCGGCCCAGCTGCCGGCGACGCCGGTTGCTGTCAGCGGCGCTGCGGCCACCCACGGGGAGGCGATGCGGTGAAGGCGCTTCTGGAAGGGATCGCCATCTTTACCCTGGCCTATCCCAGTCTGATGGCCATGGTGTGGGTTTGTGGCGGTCTCTATTACTACTTCCAGTGGGAGCGGCGGGATATCGCGCTGGCCAAGCGGGGGCTGGAGCTCCCCTATTACCCCAGGGTGACCTTGATGGTGCCTTGCTACAACGAGGGGGCCAATGTCGAGGAGACCATCGGCCACCTGCTGCGCCAGCGCTATCCCGATTTCGAGGTGCTGGCCATCAACGATGGCAGCAAGGATGACACAGGTGCGCGGCTGGATCGGCTGGCGCAGCAGGATCCGCGCCTGACTGTGCTCCACCAGCACAACCAGGGCAAGGCGATGGCGCTCAACAACGGGTTGGCCGTGGCCAGCGGGGAGATCCTGGTCGGCATCGACGGGGATGCGGTGCTGGACTATGACGCGGTGCGCTGGATGGTGAAGCACTTCATCGAGAGCCCGAGGGTCGGGGCGGTCACCGGCAATCCGCGGGTACGCACCCGCTCCACCATCATCGGCAAGATCCAGACCGGCGAGTTCAGCTCCATCATCGGCCTCATCAAGCGGGCCCAGCGGATCTACGGCACCGTCTTCACCGTCTCCGGAGTGGTGGTGGCCTTTCGCAAGCAGGCGGTCGAGGCGGTCGGCGGCTGGAGCAATGACATGGTGACCGAGGACATCGACATCAGCTGGAAGCTGCAGCTGGCCGGCTGGCTAATTCACTATCAGCCGCAGGCGCTTTGCTGGGTGCTGATGCCAGAGACGGTGCGCGGTCTCTACAAGCAGCGGTTGCGCTGGGCTCAGGGAGGGGCTGAAGTGTTTCTGCGTTACGGGTTGCAGGCAATGCGCTGGCGCAATCGCCGTTTCTGGCTACTACTGCTGGAGTATCTCTCCAGCGTTGCCTGGTGCTACAGCATGTTGCTGCTTGCGCTGGTCTGGCTCATTGAGCCGGACCTGAGCGGGCTGGCGGTGGGTCACCTGTTCCAGTGGACCGGGGTGATGATGACCGCGATTTGTCTGCTGCAGTTCGGGGTCAGCATCTTTATCGATAACCACTATGACAAGAGCATGGCTCGCAGCTTTATCTGGTGCGTCTGGTATCCGCTCATCTACTGGCTGCTCAATCTGGTGACCGTGGTAGTAGCCGTGCCTAGGGCGATCCTGCGTCGTCGTGGCCAGCTGGCCGTGTGGGAAAGTCCTGATAGGGGAGAGTCGTTCCGTGACAAAACATAAGCTGGCGAAAGAGATGATCATCAGCAACGGCACCCGGCGTAGCTGGAAGTACCGACTACGAGATCTGCTGATCCTGTTGGTGACCTGGGGGGGATGGCTGTTTCTGGCATTGCAACCCTGGCTCAACTATCTGGAGACGGATGAGAACGAGAGCTTTATTGGCTCACTCGATGCTGCCGAGGTGGGACAACTGTTTCTGGTCCTGCTGTTTGGTATCTTCCTGCTGATCCACTCCTGGGCCAAATACAACAAACTGCTGCACCGACTGATGGGCAAGCGCACGGCCTCGAAAGCACCGTGAGCATGAGCGGCCAGCCGACCCCTCATGCTGTAAAAATGATCGCTTGCTGCTTTAAGGGCAATGCATTTCTCCTGCGCGGGTGTCCCACTGCGGTGTCACTCACGGCAGGGCCGTTTTCTGCTGTTTTCCGTTTTGCACCTGCTCTGTCATTCATCAATGACTTTATTTCCACAATGTTCGCAGATGGCATGTCGTTCAAAGCGATCCATGTTGGCCAGAAAGGGGCCCGCAGCCCAACCGGTAATGAAATCCTTGATAAAGGCTTTGCGCTTTTGCTCCGGTGTCGGCTGCTGGCCAAAAGATTTGTCGACCAGCACCACGACATGGCTGGTTTCGCACTGACAGCTTGGGCAGAAGCGTCTTTCGTTAGAGGTAAGCAACGGGTTCTCCTTGTCCGTGGTCGGTCGGGGTGGTCTGTGCTGCCACCGCAGCCATTAATTATCCCCATTTGATTCCCTTTGCCAGCAGAGTGTCAACCACCCTTCTGATGAACAGGGAGCAGCCCGATTGAGCAGGGGGTCTCCGGAGCCCTCTGTTGTTGCTGTTTGTCACACATTGCCACACAAGCTTCTCCCTGTGGCAAAGTCTTGTGACCGGCTGGCTGTGTAATGGCGCCATCAGCAGGTAGATGAGGTCCTGCAGAGATGTAACCAGGGGGGATGTTATGACGGGCAAACGGGTGTGGTGGCTGCTGCCACTGCTGGCGGTTGGGGTCTGGTGGCTGGGTTATGCGGGGGACGCCAACGGGGTGTGGCCCTGGCGTCATGAGATGTTGCTGCTGACCGGCCTGCTGGGGATGGCCTATATGGCCATTTCGCTGTTGCTGGCGTTACGCTTGCCGCAGCTGGAAGTGTGGTGTGGTGGTCTGGATCGGATGTTGCGATTGCACCGCCAGACGGCCGTCGGCGGCGCATTGGTACTGACTGCCCACTGGCTGCTGGTGGAGGTGCCCAAGTGGGCGGTCTCTGCAGGCTGGCTGAGTCGTCCCGCCCGGCGTGGGGCCAGCGCTGCCGAAGTGGGTGCCGGAGCAGGCAATGGCATCTCGCTCCATGCCCTTGGCAATACCCTGGGTGAGTGGAGTTTCTATCTGCTGATCGCGCTGGTGGTGCTGAGTTTGCTGGCACTGGTGAGTTATGGCCGTTTTCGACTGATCCACCGGCTGGCCCCGCTCATCTATCTGGCGGGCTGGTGTCACGGGCTCTGCCTGCTGCCTCAGATTGGGGCCATGACCCCGGTGGGGGTATCGATCTGGTTTGTCGGTGGGCTGGGAGCTATCGGGGCCCTCTACTCCCTGCTGGGACAAGTGGGAGCGCGGGAGCACCATCCCGGCCGGGTCATTGCGGTGCGGGCGCTGGCGGATCACACCTGCGAGCTGACCATGCAACTGGAGCGGCCGCTCGCCCATTACCGCCCGGGTCAGTTTGCCTTCTTCGAATTTGATGCCAAGGAGGGGGCGCACCCCTTTACCCTGGTGCAGGTGTCGGCGGATCGGCGCCAGTTGGTGATCGCGGTGCGGGCGCTCGGGGATCATACCCGTCAGCTGGTGGCAGAGGCGCGCGTCGGGGATGGAGTGGTGGTGACCGGCCCCTATGGTGCTTTTGTCGCCCCGCAGGGAGGAGGGCGAGCCCTCTGGCTGGGTGCCGGGATCGGCATCACCCCGTTTGTCGCCTGGCTGGAGGGGCTGGCTGCCCGTGGGGAGCACGGCGAGGGGATCACCCTGATCCAGTGCGCGCCGGATCTGGCGGGGGCTGTCTACCACCAGCGGTTGGCCGAGCTCTGTCATCGCACCGGCGTTCGCTATCAGCTGCATCTGGACAAGGCAGCCGGGCGACTGGATATGGCCCGCATCGCGCAAGATGCGCCCGAGCAGGTGTGGTTTTGCGGGCCGGAGGGGATGGCAGATGCCCTGGCCCGGTTGTTGCCGGACAGGCATCTGCATCGCGAGCTGTTTCGCTTTCGCTGAGCTCGATGGGTGCTGTTACTTGGCGCTCGCAGGCAGTTGCTTGAGGGCGGCTTGTACCGCCGCCTCCAGCTGCGGGTCGCGTCCGGCCACCATGTCAGCGGGGGTGAGGGGCACCTGCAGGTCCGGGATCAGCTCCTGATTTTCGTAGAAGGTGCCGTCCGGCTTGCGCAGCCCCAGTGTCGGAATGCCGTAGGCGAGCCCCGGAAATAGTCTGGAGTCGTGGGCGTAGACCATGGTACCGGTGCCGGGTACAGGGTCGCCGACGATGGGGCCGACCTTGAGGGTGCGGTAGTACTCGGGGAAGGCGGAACCCTCCGAGTAGCTGCCTGCATTGACTAGCACCACCGAGGGCTTGGTCCACTGGCGGGTGGCGGCATCAGTTTCACCCTTACCCTGACGTGGCCAACTGCTGGCCATTCCCTTGGTGCTGCCGCTGCCGGTCAGAAACTCCACCAGGGTGTTGGCCAGGTAGCCCCCCTTGTTGAAGCGCACATCGACGATCAAGGCCTCGCAGTCACGTAGCCGGCCAAGGGCCTGTGCCACCAGCTCTTCATAGGCTGCGCTGCTCATCTCCGGCAGGTAGGCGTAGCCAACGCGGCCCTGGCTCAGGGTGGCCACCAGCTCCTGGCGCTTGCTGACCCAGTTGTCGAGCTGTAACCGATACTCCTGCTGCAGATCGATGGCGGTCACCTCCAGCTCGCTCGCTGCCTTGCCCTGCGGTGGCTGAACGGTAAGTACCAGCCGGTTGCCGGCCTGCTGGTTGAGGGCCTGATCCAGATCGCTCAGATTGGCAATCGGGAGGCCGTTGATGGCGAGCAGACGGGAGCCCGGAACAATGTCGCTCTCCTGGTCCAGCGGGCCGCCCGCCAGCAGGGCGGTGAGGGTCACCCCCTGCTCGTCATCCTGCCAGTACCCCCCCAGGCTGGCGGTTTCGTCCGCCATGCGCGGGAAGGGAGCCGGGCCGCTGCCCCAGGTGTGGGAGACATTGAGCTCGCCAGCCAGTTCTGCGAGCAGGTTGCCAAAGTCGCGGGGATTGCCGATGCCCGACAACTGGCGGCGGTAGGCGGCGACATAGCCGTCCCAATCCACCCCGTTCATATCGTCCCGATAGAATTCGTCCCGGGTGAGCCGGGTGATCTGATCGAAGGCGGCGGCCATACGAGCTCGCCAATGCAGCTGGTTTTGCAGGGCAAAGGGGGCGCTGTGGATCTCGCCTGAGTTGAGGTCGATGCGGGTGATCTCCCCCTCCCGAACCAGGGTGGCGAGGGTGGCTTGCCGGTTGAGGCTGGCCAGTACCGGGCCTGGCTGTTCGGCAAACAGCACCCGGGTATCACCTTTGCGCAGATCCCGGGCATAACCTTTGATCTCGCTCTGATCACCGTCGCCAGCCTCTTCGACCAGATAGATAAGCTGGTCATCAACGATGCGACTGGTCAGCAGTACCCCGGTGGGCAGTAGCTGCAGCGCCTCGCGATGGCCCAGTCGTTCACTCTCGAAGCCGTAGCCACCTTTGGGAGCCTCCCGCTCGGCCAGAAAGTCGGCCTTGGCGGCGCGACTGCTGTATAGGCCGAGCAGATTGTTACCGAGCGGTTCGCCATCGGCCCCCAGCACACCATATCGGGTCGATTGCCAGTAGAGGATAGCGCCATCCTGGCTCCAGACGGGAGAGCTATCCTGATAGCCGTTGAGGCTGACATTGACCGGTACCGCGCCGGGGCTGGCGGTATCGATGACGGCGATCTCCTGCTGAGCCGAGTCGGGGCGGAAGGTGAGCGCCAGATGGCGGGAGTCGGGGGCAAAAGCGAGAGAGACCTCGTGGCGTGACGGATTGAAGCTGGCAGGGACCAGCTCCCGCTGCTGGTTGCTCGCCAGATCCAGCAGATGGATGGCCTGACCATCCACCACAAAGGCGAGCTGTTTGCCGTCCGGGGAGAGCACAGGACGGCTGATCCCCTTGCCGGGAATGGCCAGCAGCAGGCTTTCGGTCAGGGTACCCGGTGCGCTGAACAGCCGCTCGGGATCCTCCTTGCTCAGCCGGTAGAGCGCTGCGTGTCCCTGCTGCTCCGAGAGGTAAATGAGGGAGCCACCTTGCTCTGCATAGAGCGGACTGGACTGTTCGCTTGGGGAATGGGTGAGCTGGCGCACCCGCTCCCGGCCAGGGTTGACGGCGTAGAGGTTGCCTTCGCTGGTCAGGATCAGCTCGTCTCCCTCTTCGCTGACCACCATGTCATCGGCCATCCCGGACGATACGCCGAGTTGATCGGGTTCGATGGCTATCTGCGGCTGAATAAGCAGTTTGCGTGGAGTATTGCTGCCCTCGTCGAGGCGATAGATCTCCCCTTGCCACGACCAGACCAGATCCCCCTTGGTCGAGGCACTCAACCCCCTGACCGGGTGACCCTGATAGTGGGTGAGCTGCAGCTCTGTACCGCTGGCGAGATCCCGGCGCCAGACGTTGAAATCTCCGCTGCGCTCACTCAGGTAAAAGAGAGCATCCCCCTTGTCGCTCCAGACCGGATCGGTGGCCGCAATCCGATCTTCGGTCAGTTGCTTATGCTGCTTGCCATCAAACAGCCAGAGGCGGGAGACGGCAAATGAACGCTGGTGTTTGCGAAACGGTTGATCCATGGCTGGCATCTGATAAGCCAATCTGGCACCGTGCGGACGCGCCAGAGTGGCAGGTAGCGGCAAGTCAGCTTGCAGCATTCCGCCACTAACCGGCGTCCAGTAGAGCTCGCCCCACTGAACCCCTTCCGCGATGAAGTGATCGGCTGTAGCCGAGCCTGGGCGCTGGCTGCTCAGCAACAGCCGTTTGCCATCGGCGCTGAAGGCTTGCGGCAGATCGGTGCGCGAATCGCGGGTGAGGCGCACCATCTCGCCGCCGCTGGCGGGCACCACGAACACATCTTCGTTGCCATAGAGATTGGCGGCAAAGGCGAGTTGTTTGCCATCGGGCGACCAGACGGGGCGCTGGCTCAGGTAGC
The DNA here is from genome assembly GCF_049170575.1 of Aeromonas sp. 604282. Taxonomy (NCBI): domain Bacteria; kingdom Pseudomonadati; phylum Pseudomonadota; class Gammaproteobacteria; order Aeromonadales; family Aeromonadaceae; genus Aeromonas; species Aeromonas sp. 604282. The sequence continues at coordinate 48,193 of NZ_JAAKMV010000008.1, forward strand.
CGCTGCCGGTGAGCGCTGTGGCGGGCCCCCCCTCGGCACTGGCTATAAAAATTCGCCCCTGCCAGGTAAAGGCGAGCCGAGTGCCATCGGGAGAGAGGGCTGGTTCGCGTAGCCAGCGCGGCTCTTCGGCTCCGGCTGTGCCGGTCAACCAGAGCAGGACGCTGGCCAGCAGCAGACGGGGCAGCAAAGAGTTCGGCAAGAAGTACAGAGACATGATGTCATCCTGAATCAGGTTCAAATGCTACATATTTACCGATCAGAGGTCTCATGGCCAGCCAGAAAATGTAAGCTATCTTTTTGTTTTTATTATCAATTGGCCATATCAGCGAAGACCGTTCATGGGCCATTCACCTCTCACCGCCAAGATATGTTTCATTGGGTCTATTGAGTATTGATGGCGATCCAATATCATGGCGCTCGCTCGCCGCTCGGCGGGCATCGTTCAGATGATCTGGTAACAAGAAAAGCCCGCACCAGAGGCTTGTCGAGGGATGGAATGAGAGCCGTATTACTGTGTTTGTTGGGGCTTTGGCCCGCATTGAGTTTTGCCTTGACCGAAAAAGCCGATTTGGTGGTGGTCAAGAAGTCGACCTATAGCCTGACCCTGATGAAGGATGGCAAAGAACTGAAGCGCTACTGGATTGCTCTGGGCCCGGCGCCCAAGGGGCACAAGCAGCAGGAAGGGGATCAGCGTACTCCGGAAGGACGCTACACCCTCGACTACAAGAAGACCAATTCCGGCTACTACAAAGCCATCCATATCAACTATCCGAACCTGGATGACATCAAGCGTGCCAATGAGCTGGGTGTTCGTCCGGGTGGCATGATCATGATCCACGGCCAGCGCAACAGCATTGGCAACCGCAGGGTTCAGCCTTCCAACTGGACCAACGGCTGCATCGCCATGCTCAACCACGAGCTGGATGAGGTGTGGGACGCTATTGACCCGGGTACGCCCATCGTCATCGAGCCCTGATCCCCTTGTGCACGCCCGCGACTCCGCGGGCGTTTTATTTCCCGCCAGTGATGACGTGACAGCGCTTGTTGTCCCGTGCTAGTTTTTTCGGCTCGCTTTGGCTGTGACAAGGAAGATCACATGATGTCAGTAACGAGCGTGCCCGAGCGAACGGGGATGCTCTGGTGGCGTGCCACACTGGATATGCTCCCGCTCTCCATTTCGGTGATCCCCTGGGGGATCCTGTGTGGCGCTTTGGCGTTGCAGGCAGGGCTGAGTCCGCTTCAGGCTCAGCTGATGTCGTTGCTGGTCTACGCCGGAGCCGCCCAGCTCTCGGCCACGACCCTGTTCGGGGCGGGCACGCCCCTGCTGCCCATTATGGGCTCCACCATGGTGATCACTTCCCAGCATCTGCTATACGGCTTCACCTTCCGCCGTGACGTATTGCCGCTCTCCCTGCGCTGGCGTGCCTGCCTTGCTTTTTTCCTGACCGATGAGATGTTCGCTGTGGCGCTGAAAGACCGGGAGCGCAGCGGCCACTTTGATCCGGCCTACGCGCTCATCGCGGGATTCGTCTTCTATCTGTTCTGGAATCTGGCGACCCTGCTCGGTATCGCGGCCGGCCAGTACATCGATGGACTGGACAGCATGGGGCTGGATTTTGCCATCGCGGCCACCTTCATCGCCATGACAATTCCCGCCATGAAAAACCTGCCCATGGTGGCGGCCACTCTGGTGAGCGGCGGCACAGCGTTGCTTACCAAGCCGCTGCTGGCGGAGATCCACATCATCGTCTCGGCTCTGGCTGGCATGGTGGTGGGCTATGTGCTGCACCGGATGAGGAGGTAGCGTGAGTTGGCTGATGATTGGCCTGCTGGCCCTGATCACCTTTTTCAACCGCTTCGCCTTCTTTTCTCGGTTGACCCGATATCAGCCGGGTTCCGAGATGGGGGCGTTTCTCGGCTTCTCGGCCCAGTCGGTGCTGACCGCCATCTGGTTGCCCATCGTCTTTAGCTACGAGCCGGGGATAGGTCTTGACTGGGATCCTGACTACCTGGCCGCCACCCTGTGGGTGATGCTCTTGACCCTGTTGCGGCTGCCGACTCTGGTTGTGGTGGTGGGCGGAATGGGGGGCTTCTTCCTGCTGCGCTGGCTGGGAGGCATAGCAGAGCTCTTGCCTTGGTGAAACGCGAGTCGTGATCTTGTGTAATGGATGTCATTATTCGACATCCGTCATGTCATGAATGTCACTTCAAAAAAGGCCTTTAAATGGTGAGGATATGGGCTCTGTCCGTGAAGGAGTGTCCCATGTCTTTGACCGAAACCTGTCAGCGCATTGTGCGCGATCCCCATCTCTCCGCAGCCCAGAAGAGCCATGCACTGGCACTGGCTGCCGAGAATGCATTGCCCTACCCCGACCTGCCTGCTGCAGTCGCCGAGGCGATGACGCAGGGATTTATCTGCGACATGTTCGAAGGGCACGCCCCCTACAAGCCACGTTATGTACTGCCGGACTATGAAACATTCCTGACTCAGGGCTCTCCCTGGCTGGAGCTGGCGGCGCCGCAGGATTTCGACGAGGCGCTCGATGCCCTGCGCATCCTCTATCACCATGTCCCCTCGGTCACCGGCATGCCGGTCTGGCTGGGGCGGCTCGACCACCTGCTGCTGCCCTTCGTCGGCGAACTGGATGACGAGACTCTCTATCGCAAGCTGAAGGGGTTCTGGGTCTATCTGGACCGGGTGCTGCCGGACGCCTTCATGCACGTCAACATCGGCCCCGATGACAACCGGATCTGCCGCCTGATCCTGCGCATCGACAACGAGCTCAAGCAGGTGGCGCCAAACCTCACCTTTTTCCACGATCCGGAGCAGACCCCGGACGATCTGCTGCTGCAGGCGGTGAAGAACATTGCCGAGTGCAGCAAGCCGCACATCGCCAACTACCCGATCCATCGCGATACCTTCGACCAGCGTGGTTTTGGTATCGTCAGCTGCTACAACGCCCTGCCGCAGGCGGGTGGCGCCAATACCCTGGTGCGCATCTCCCTCAAGCGGGTCGCCGAGCAGGCTCAGGGTATAGATGATTTCCTCGGCTGCCTGTTGCCCCACTACTGCCGTCTGGCCTCGCAACTGATCGAGGCGAGAGCCGCCTTCCTGCACGAGGAGTCCGGTTTCTTCGACTGCTTCCTGGTCAAGGAGGGGCTGCTGGATGAGGAGCGCTTTGTCCCCATGTTCGGCATCTACGGCATGGCGGAAGCGGTGAATATCCTGATGGATAAAGAGAATCTGCCAGATCGTTATGGACACGACGACGAGGCGAATCAGCTTGGCTATCGCATCTCGGCTCAGCTCTCGGAATATGTCACTGCGACGCCGCAAACCCACGCCTGGGGGGGGCGCGCGCTGCTGCACTCACAGGGTGGCCTCAGCATCGATGTGGCTGTGACTCCCGGGGTGCGCATCCCTTATGGTCATGAGCCGGATCCCGCCAGCCATGTGTTGGCGCTGGCGCCGCACCATAGCTATTACCACTCGGGGATCAGCGAGATCCTGACCCTGGATCCCACCATCCGCCAGAACCCGCAGGCGCTGTTGCAGCTCTGCAAAGGGGCGCTCGCCATCGGTATGCGCGAGTTCACCGCCAACGTGGCCGACAGCGATCTGGTGCGGGTGACCGGCTACATGATCCGCAAGAGCGATGTGGCTCGTTTCGCAGAAGAAGGCTCGCGCTTGCAGACCACCTGTCTCGGGGCCGAGGCGAGTGAAGTGACCGCCATTCGTCAGCGAGCACCGCGGGTAGTCGCCCACGAATCGACCATCTGCGAGTATTGAGTTCGCACCGATGGCTGATGTTTTGCCAACACGCAGCGCCCTGGTGAGCAGGGTGCTGCCCTTTTCTTGTGTTGACGGGCCGGGCAACCGGCTGGTGCTGTTTCTGCAGGGCTGCAACTTTCGCTGCCCCGGCTGCCATAATCCGCACACCATAGGGCTGTGCGACGATTGCGGTGACTGTATTGCTGTCTGCCCGAGCGGTGCGCTGACCCTTACTGAGGGCCGCCCCGGGAAATGCAGCGTGCGCTGGCAGGCGGCGCTCTGCACCGATTGCGATGCTTGTCTCGATGCGTGCCCGCGCAGCGCCAATCCGAAGATTGCCACCATGACGGTGACCGAGGTGCTGGACCTGCTGCGCCGCTACAGCCCCTTGCTCAGCGGGATTACCGTCTCCGGTGGTGAGGCGACCACCCAGCTTCCCTTCGTGGTTGCGCTGTTTGCCGCCATCAAGGCTGCGCCGGATCTGGCTCATCTCACTTGCCTGCTCGACAGCAACGGCTCGTTGGCCGAGAGCGGTTGGCAGCGGCTATTGCCGGTGCTCGATGGCGCCATGCTCGATCTCAAGGGGTGGCGTGACACGGTGCATCATTCGCTGACCGGCTATGGTCGCGAGCGGGTGTTGGCGTCTCTGCAACTGCTGGCACGTCACGGCAAGCTGACCGAACTGCGGCTGCTCCATGTGCCGGGCAAGAGCGATTTTCTGGATAAGAGCGGTGAGCTGGACGCGGAGCTCGCCGCTTTCCTGCTGCGGCTGGGGCCAGTACCTATCCGTATCAATGGTTTTCGTCATCATGGGGTACGTGGTGAGGCGAGTCGCTGGTCAGACGCGACCCGCAGCGAGCTGGAGTGGCTGGCGAATCGGTTACGTGCTGCTGGAGTGGGGGCCGTGACCTTGCCCCCTTTGATCTGAAGGGGCGAATCGATTCCCTGGTTGTGCAGTAAAAGCAAACAACTGTGACTTCTGTCTATTGGAGGGGACCTTGTGGCTCGTTATGATATTGCCCATCCGTCCACCCTCCACGACAGATAAATCATGAGTGAAAGCAAGGCGTTATATCGGGTTCAGTTTATTTGCCACAACGAGCGCTATGAGGTTTATGTGCGCGAGGTGAATCAGGGCCAACTGTTTGGATTTATCGAGATCGCCGATTTTGTCTGGGACAATCACACGGCGCTTATCGTCGATCCCAGCCATGAAAAGCTCAAGAGCGAATTTGCCGATGTGCATCACACCCTTATCCCCATGCATCAGGTGTTGCGCATCGATCAGGTGAAAAAGCAGGGGGCTGCCCGCATTACTGATCTGGGTAGCAATGTCGCCTCTTTCCCCAGCCCCATTTATACCAAACGTCCCTGATCCCTCATTGCCATGGATGTTTCGCCGTGGCGAAACATCCATCTCTTCTCGCTGTCACCTGGCTCAGGGCTCGACCAGCTCGCGACCCAGTTGCAGGATCCGCTGGCGGAACCAGTGGCGGGCCGAACCATCACCGGCCGGGCCATACCAGACCAGACTGTGACTCACCTTGCCGTAATCGAACGGTGCCGGGCGCATCACCAGATCCGGCTGACTGGCCATGCAGGCCGCCCATCCACCGATGGCGGTGAGGATCAGATCGGTCTGGGGTAGCAGGGCCGCCGCGCTGGCAAAATCGGGCAGGGTGGCGCCAATCTGGCGACGCACCTGTTGCTGGGCCAGACTCTGCTCGAAGAAGGGGTTGGCCAGCTCCTGATCCCGGATGGCGATATGGCGCCAGCTCAGATAAGCATCGAGATCCCAGGGCTTGGCGAGCGCCGGATGATCTTTGCGTAACAGGCAGACCAGTTTTTCTTCCCGCAGGGTCTCCCACACCAGCCCAGGCTGGCGCGGTAACGGCTGGCTCTGGTCATGGGGCAGGATGACAAAGTCGAGTTTGCCCGCTGCCAGCGCCTCCAGCCCCTGCTCATCCTTGTTCCAGATCTCCGGCACCATACCCGGCACCTCCTGCATCAGCTGACCCAGAATGGGGCCCACCGGCCAGGTCATCACACTCTCGCGCAATCCGAGCCGCAAGCTGCCCTGCCACTGCTGGGGGGTGAAGGCGTTCTGGCGGGTGAGGCCGTTCAGCTCCCCCAGCAGCCGATGCAGGGTGGGAGCCAGTCGCTCGGCCATGGGGGTGAGCAGCAGCTGGTTGCCCTGGCGATAGAGCAGTTGATCCCCCAGCAGATCCCGCAGCTGGTTGAGGGTCTTGCTGACGGTAGAAGGCGTGGTGCAGAGCCGCTCGGCGGTGCGGGTGACGCTCTGGTTGTCTAGCAGCAGATGCAGGGTGACCAGATGGCGACCTCCCAGCCGAGAGAGAGCGATCAGATCCATAAGTACTCCACAAGCGAAGGGAAGAGACAAGACAAAAAAGCCCCGCCGAAGCGGGGCTTGTGCGGATTAGCCCTTGAGCACAGCCGCCATGGCGTCGGCCACGTAGTCGACGTTGCGGCTGTTGAGGCCCGCCACGCACATGCGGCCGGAGCGCACCAGATAGACGGCGAACTCTTCGCGCAGTCTGTCAACCTGCTCCGGCGTGAAGCCGGTGTAGCTGAACATGCCGCGCTGGTTGATGAAGTAGCTGAAATCGCGGCCCGGCACCTTGGCGCTCAGCACCTCGAACAGCTTCTGGCGCATGGCCTTGATGCGGGTGCGCATCTCGGTCACTTCATCGACCCACATGGCGTGCAGCTCGGGTTGGCTCATCACAGCCGCGGTGATCTGGCCACCGTGAGTGGGAGGGCTGGAGTAGTTGCGGCGCACGGTGGCCTTCATCTGGCCCAGTACGCGGCTGGCTTCTTCGGCATCCTGGCAGATGACCGACAGGCCGCCGCACCGCTCGCCGTAGAAAGAGAGGTTCTTGGAAAACGAGTTGCTGACGAAGAAGCTGACGCCGGCGGCCACCATGGCGCGAATGGCATAGGCATCCTCTTCCAGCCCGTCACCGAAGCCCTGATAGGCGATGTCCATAAAGGGGATCAGGTTCTTCTCGACCACAAGTGCGATCACCCGATCCCACTGGGCACGGGAGAGATCCACCCCGGTCGGGTTGTGGCAGCAGGGGTGCAGCAGCACGATGCTCTTGGCCGGCAGGCTGCTCAGGCAGTCGATCATCGCATCGAACTGCACGCCGCCAGTGGCCGCATCGTAGTAGGGGTAGTCATGCACCTTGATGCCGGCCCCCTCGAACATCGCCTTGTGGTTGTCCCAAGTGGGATTGCTGACCCACACCTCGGAGGTCGGGAAGTAGCGCTTGAGCAGATCTGCGCCGATCTTCAGGGCGCCCGAGCCGCCGATGGTCTGGATGGTGGCGATGCGACCCGCCTTGACCGCTTCATGGTCGGCACCAAACAGCAGGTGTTGCACTGCGGTGCGGTAGTTGGCTGCGCCTTCCATCGGCTGGTAGGGGCGCGGCGCCGGGGCGGCGGCGCGCTGGGCTTCTGCCTGCTGCACCGACGGCAGCAGCGGAATACGCCCCTGCTCGTCGTAATAGAGGCCGATCCCCAGGTTCACCTTCTGCTCGCGGGTGTCTTTGTGGAAGGTCTCGACTAGCGTCAGGATGGGGTCGCCAGCATAGGCATCGACGTGTTCAAACATGGGGGATCCTTGAAATTGACTGTCCAGTAAAACCGGCGGTCAGCCGGGCTGGACATCATGGCGCAAAGCTGGCGGTGGCTCAAGCCCGAAAGGGACGGGGGCTGGCGGGCAGACGCCGCACAGCCGTAAACGGGATGATGCGGGGTTGCCCTCAGCCTCGTTCACCGGTCTTACTTCAGATAGGATCGCAATACCCGCACTACTTGATCCAGATCTTCCAGCCGCTCGGCCGGGGTCCCCTCTTCGGCGCCCAGGTGCTCACGCATGTGCCCTTCCAGCACCTCCAGCATCAGGCCGTTGACGGCACCACGAATGGCCGCGATCTGCTGCAAAATGGCGGCGCAGTCGCTCTCCTGCTCAAGTGCGTGCTCCAGCGCGCCCGCCTGCCCCTTGATGCGACGTACCCGTGCCAGCAGCTTCTTTTTACCGTGAATGGTGTGTGACATGCAGGATCCCCTCGATCAATAAAACTATACTGGGGTATAGTATATTGCATTATCGTCCTCAGGAGAAATCCATGTCATCCCTTGTCTCATCCCACTGCCACCAACCCGTCGTCCACGAAGGGAATCCGCTGGCTGAACAGAAAACCCGTTGGGCCGTGCTGCTGACCGTCATCATGATGGTGGTGGAGATCGGCGGCGGCTGGTTTTACAACTCCATGGCGCTGCTGGCCGACGGCTGGCATATGAGCTCCCACGCGCTGGCGCTCGGTCTCTCGGTGCTGGCCTATCGCGCCGCCCGCCACTTTGCCCGCGACCACAGATTCAGCTTCGGCACCTGGAAGATCGAGGTGCTGGGTGGCTTCACCAGTGCTCTCCTGCTGGTGGGGGTGGCCGGTCTGATGCTGTTCGAGTCGGTGTTCCGGTTACTGGATCCCAGCCCAATCCACTATCAACAGGCGATCGCCATCGCGCTGGTGGGGCTGCTGGTGAACCTGGCCTGTGCCTGGTTGCTCAAGGATGATCACAGCCATCATCACCACGGCCATGGGCATGACCACCATCATGAGCATCACGACCACGATCATCATGACCATGACGCTCACCACGGCCATCAGGATCTCAACCTGCGCGCCGCCTATATCCACGTGCTGGCGGATGCGGCCACTTCCGTACTGGCGATCCTGGCACTGGTGGGGGGCATGCTGTGGGGGGCCGACTGGCTGGATCCCCTGATGGGCATAGTGGGGGCCGTACTGGTGGCTGTGTGGGCCTGGGGTCTGTTGCGTGACTCCGGTCGGGTGTTACTGGATGCCGAGATGGATACCCCGTTGGTGGGTGAGATCCGTGAGGTGATTGCCGACCTGCCGGATGCCGAGATCCGCGATCTGCACGTCTGGCGGGTGGGACAGCAACAGTATGCCTGCGTGCTCTCCCTGCTGATGGCGGCGCCTGTCTCCGCCAGCGAGATCCGCGCGCGGTTGGCGATACATGAAGAGCTGGTCCATGTAACCATAGAGATAGCCACTCCATAGCCAGACTTATAGCTGTCTATGCCAGATAGCGTGCAACTTGCACTCTGCAACACGAGCAAATCGAAGCGGTTGTTTCTGGGGAGGCCTGTGGCAGGCAAGTGCTGACTATATGCCTGGTACAAGCCTCACTGGAGCCAAGGGTGAGATGTGACGGTTTGAGTTAACGTTCGAAGAAGCGATAGAGGTGTTCTACCTGCATCGGGCAGTCAGCTACCAGATGCACATGATCGCGGGCCTGTTCGACCGTATCGAAACTGACCGGGCAGCCGAGGGTGTCGGTCAGCTCGTAGAGAGCGCCATTATTGCCTCTGAATTCGATGATCCAGCCGGGGATGGCCACGTCGTGGAGTATTTCGGCCTCTTGCAGGATCTGTTGTTGATAGAGCTTGCGAAGTTCACTGACTGTCATGATGCTCTCCTGTGAAGGGGGATTCAGCTCCAGTCTATGCCTCTCTTTGTGCGGACGGCAACCGGATCATCCCCGCAGGGCCTCCCAGGCCCAGCGGATGCGGATAAAGGTCTCGACATTGCCGCCCCGATCCGGATGGTGCTGCAGTGCCAGCTCTCGCCAGCGGCGGCGGATCGTCTCCTGACTCGCCCCCTCATTCAACTCGAACAGGGCCAACGCCTCAGCTTTGTGCCCCTCACCGTCGTAAGCGCGCCAGAAGCGGTTGAGCAGGGCCTCCACTTCGGCATGGTCGGTCTGCCAGAACACCTGCCAGTCGAGATAGTAGCCGCGCAGATTTTCGCCAAGAGCAAGGCCGTGGTTGGCCTCCTGATTCCCGGCCAGCGGTTCTAGCCGGATATCCAGGGTGCTGATCACCAGCCACCATCCCTCTTCCCACAGCTCGGCCTGCAACTGGTAGAGGGCGTTCATGATCAGGAAGTTGACCCGAAACAGCTGCAGTTGCTCGTCGTCGGCAAGCTGTGGAATTGCCCCCTGCTGGCGCAGAGCAGCCATCAGCTCATGCACCTTGTAGCTGCCCGCCGCCTGTTGCAATAGCACCAGCAGAGGGGCGATCAGCGGATTGTGGTTGGCTTCGCTCATTCGGAGCCCTGATCCCTAGGCGGTTGCAGGGCGATCAGCAGCTCACCCGCCTGCGGGGTGACGGGGCCGGTGACGATCTGGGGCTTGCCCTTGCCATCCATGATGAACAGCGGGATGGCGCCGGGATTGGCGGTCTGATAGTGGGCCCAGTCGAACGCCTCGCTCAGGCGGGTCGCCTTGATCTGGCCACCCCGGCTCAGCAAGCCGCTCAGCCTGGCATAGTTGATGTCGGGGCCGAACAGGTTCTGGCGAGCGCGAAAGGTGGCGCTCTCCCGGTTGGCCTTGCCGTGCTGCTCGCTGGATCGCAGGGAGTAGACCTGCTCCTCGCCGTAGAGGTGGGCAAAGTGCAGCACCCCGAGGGCGTTGTTGTGGCGGTTGGGGGAGAGTGCCAGCACGGTACTGATGCTGGTAAGCGGCAGGTGCAGCTCGGCATGTTCCGACTGGGGGTTGCCGAAATAGCAGGGGAGGTTGCTCATCCGCGCCTGTTTGCAGAACTCCCAGGCGGGATCGCAGAGCTGTACCGGCACCCCCTGATCCGCCAGTGCCCGGCCTATGGCCCGCGCCACCGAGTTGGCCCCTATGATGAGCCAGGTGTTGGGGGCGCTCTGGCGCATCTTGAGCAGGCTGGCCAGCGGTGCCGAAGTGAGACTCTGCAGCACCACGGTGGAGATGATCACCGCAAATACCAGTGGCACCAGCTTGTCGGCATCGGGGATCTCTGCCTGATGCAGACTGATGGCGAACGAGGCGCTGACCGCCGCCGCAACGATACCGCGCGGGGCGATCCAGCTCAGCAGGGCGCGAGCCCGCCAGGAGAGATCCGAGCCCCAGGTCGAGACCAGAATACAGAGCGGACGCGCTACGAATTGCACCACGCAGAGCAGCGCCAGCACCATGGGGCCGAGCTGCCAGAGCTGGGCCAGATCGAGGCGCGCCGCCAGCAGGATAAACAGGCTGGAGATAAGGATGACAGCGAGGTCTTCTTTGAATGCCAGCACCTCCTCGAGATCCAGCCCCTCCTGATTGGCGAGCCAGATGCCGAACACGGTCACCGCCAGCAGACCGGATTCGTGGCTGAGCCAGTTGGAGAGACTGAAAGTGACCAGCACCAGCGCCAGCACGCCGAACTTGTGCAGACTGACCGGCAGCCAGTCCTTGCGAATGAGCAGGGTTGTGAGCCAACCAGCCGTCCCCCCGATCAGGGAGCCGACCAGCACTGTCTTGCCCAGCGCCAACAGGGTATGGCTGATGAGGTCTCCCTGACTGCCGAGGCGTACCGCCTCGAACACCAGCACCGCAAACAGGGCGCCGATGGGGTCGATGACGATCCCCTCCCAGCGCAGGATCCTGTCCACCTCCCGGGTGGGGCGGATCACGTTGAGCATGGGGGCGATCACCGTCGGGCCCGTTACTACCAGTACCGCGCCGAGCATGGTGGCGACCCGCCAGTCCAGCCCCAGCAGGAAGTAACCGGCGCTGCCGATGACGGCGAAACTGACCAGCATGCCGGTGGAGCAGAGATTGCTCACCACCTTGCCGATCCCCTTGAGCTCGGCCAGATGAAGGGTCAGTGCCCCCTCGAACAGGATGATGGCCACCGACAGGGAGACCAGCGGAAACAGCAGATCCCCGAGCAGGGCATCGGGGTCGAGCAGGCCGCTGACCGGGCCCAGAGTCAGGCCGGTGAGCAGCAGAAACAGGATGGCGGGTACCCGCAGCGACCAGGCAAGCCATTGGGCCAGCACGGAGACCAGGGCGATCCCGGCCAGAGAGAGGGCAATCATGCAGACCTCGATTCAGGCAGTGAGTATGGAGCTAGTGTAGTGGCTAAGTTGGTCAGATTGACACCTGAAGGAGCGTGCATCATGGCCGGGATGGGGAGATGTGCGACAGTCGGCGTCATGGTGGCTGGCGGTGGTGTGCAGGGCGCCAGCCAGACGCCAACCGTGGTGATGGGGTGGCCTCGGGGCTGGATTAGATGGGGCTCTCCTTGTGGAGTTCGCCGACACAGTCGGCCAGCGCCAGTACCAGTGCGGAGCGCACCATCTGATCGAGCCGGTTGAGCTGCATCTGGTAGAAGGCCCAATCCTCTTCGCTGGCGGGGGGCTCCAGCTTCATCATGCCGCCCTGATTGACCCCGTGCAGGCGGTCGAGCAGATCGCGGATCGGCTTGTCGCTGAAGCGGTAATCCTTGGGGTCGCGCACCAGAAAGTCGCGGATCTTGAGATAGGCTTCCAGATCCTGATAGCGCTCAAGGGAGATGAGGCCGAGGGCGAAGATGAGCTTGAGGCGCACCTCCAGCTGGCCGAGGGGGCCGCTCTGGTTGAGCAGGGGTTCGATGGCGTATTTGACGGCATACTCCTCCTGACGAAAGGCGCGTCGCATCAGGGAGTCGACCGCTTCTTCCAGGATGGTCACGGCTTCGAGAAAGAAGCCGCGAGGGCCATCCTGCTCATTCAGTCGTTCCAGTACTTCATCTTCCTGGTGTGTGGTCATAGGTGCATTGGGTCCAGCTGACAGGGAGAGAGTCAGCCTCTCTCCCGGTTTTTATCATATGGGGCGCATTTCCTTGCGATTCAATCAATTGGAGCATCCGTTCATGCGCCGCCAGCAGGGTATTACAAGGTCTCGTAACGAGCCACTATGGTGCGGACGATTTCGCTCTCTGCATCAAGTCCGGTGACGCGGGCCAACGCTTTGGCCGGGCCAAGCTCCGCCAGCAGCTGTTGCAGCTCGACCGCCTGCGGATCATCGGCATTGCGATAGTGGAGCGCCGCGGCGATCCCCTCCTGCAACTGCTCGTTGGGCAGGCCGTACTCCAGGGTGCCGAGCAGCGGTTTCACCAGTCGATCCCCCGCCGCCAGCTTGCGCAGTGGCTGACGGCCGACCCGGTCAATCTCGTCCACCAGATAGGGGTTGGCGAAGCGGGCCAGGATCTTCTCGATATAGGCGGCGTGCAGGCGCGGGTCGAAGCCGTAGCGTTTTACCAGCACGGCACCGCTCTCCTCCATGGCGCGGCGTACCTTGCTGCGGATCACCGGATCCTCGATCGCCTCGCGCACTGTGTGGTAGCCCCGCAGTTTGCCGAGGTAGGCGGTGACGATGTGGCCGGTGTTGAGGGTGAACAGCTTGCGCTCGACGAAGGCCATCAGGTTGTCGGTGGGCTCCATGCCCGCCACCTGTGGCAGCTCCCCCTTGAACTGGGTCTGGTCGACGATCCACTCGCTGAAGCTCTCGACCGTCACTTCCAGCGGATCATCGTTGGCAGCCGCGGCGGGCGGCACGATGCGATCCACCGCCGAGTCGACGAAGCCGATACAGGATTCGAGCGTGGCATGATACGCGACCGGCAGGTACTTGAGTACCTCCCGCTTGAGGTGGCTAGTGCCGCGCACCATGTTTTCACAGGCGATGACGTTGAGCGGAGTCAAGTTGCCGGCATCGAAGCGAGCTTGCAGCCCCTTGGCCAGAGTGCTGGCAATCTTGTCCAGAATGTTGGGGCCCACTGCCGTGGTGACCAGATCGGCGGTGATGATGCGGGCGATCACCTCGTGACCGGCGGAACTCACCGCCGCCACGTTGCGCACCACGTCCAGCTTCTGATCCGCTCCCACCACATGGACCTTGTACTCCTGGCGGTGGTTGAGTTGGTCGATCAGGGTGTCGTTGACGTCGGCGAAGGTGACCTGATGGCTGGCATCCGCCAGCACTTTTCCGATAAAGCCGCGACCGATGTTACCAGCACCAAAATGCAATGTTTTCATGATATTAACCTCTTGAACCAAAGACGATGAAAGATGATTACGCAGCCTGTTCGGCACCCAGCAGATCCAGGAAGGCCTGGGGATCCGTGGTGCTGGCCAGCCGGTCGATGAGACCGGGTTCATCCAGTGCATTGGTCAGGCGGGTTATCACCTGCATGTGTTCGTCGTTGCGGGCGGCGATACCGATCACCAGCCGTGCTACCTCATCGGCAGCCTCGCCAAAGGCAACCCCGGCCGGGTACTGGCAGATGACGATGCCGGCCCGCTTCACAAACTCCTTGGCGGCGATGGTGCCGTGGGGCACGGCGATGGACTCGCCGAGGTAGGTGGAGACCAGCTGTTCGCGCTCCAGCATGGCGTTGACGTAGTCGGGAGCCACGTAGCCGCGCTCGGCCAGCAGTCGGCCTGCGGTCAGGATGGCGGCCTCCTTGTTGTCCGCTTTCAGTCCCAGATGCACGTCATGACGGCTCAGGGTAAAGACTTCGGCAGCTTGCGGCTCATAGCTGTCGTCGTTGGCGGCCACCAGCAGTTGCGGGTTGGCGACGTCATCGTTGGCGGCGCGGCTCAGGCTCTGTACCAGCTCCTGATAGAGGCCGTTGTCGAGGAAGTTGGTGAGCGAGATATGGTGAGCGTTCGGCGCATGGCGACGGGCCCGCTCGGTCAGATCCTTGTGGGTGATGACCCAGTCCACCTGATCGTCGAGCTGATCGATGGCGCGGTTGGTGACGCTGATATCGAGCCCTGCGGCCTGCACCCGCTTGCGCAGCATGCCGGCGCCCATGGCGCTGGAGCCCATGCCCGCATCGCAGGCGACCACGATATTGCGTACCGCCATCAGTTCGCCACCCGGCTTCTTGGCCGCTGCGGTTTCGGGTTTGCCTCCCTTCATGGCTTTCATCTTGCGAGTGGCTTCACCGAGGGCATCGGCCTCGTCCGCTTCCGGCTGCTGGGCGCGAACGAACAAGGCGGCGACCAGGAAGGAGACCAGAGCGGCGCTGATGATGGAGAGGGCGACCCCGATCAGGGAAGCTTTCGGCGTCATCAACAACACTGCGAAGATGGAACCCGGTGAGGCAGGGGAGACCAGACCTGCATTGAACAGGGTCAGGGTAAAGACCCCGGTCATGCCGCCGGCGATCACCGCCAGAATGAGGCGCGGGTTCATCAGCACATACGGGAAGTAGATCTCGTGGATGCCGCCGAAGAAGTGAATGATGGAGGCACCTGCAGCGGACTGCTTGGCGGCGCCGCGGCCGAAAACCATGTAGGCCAGCAGCACGCCCATGCCCGGGCCCGGGTTCGCTTCAATCAGGAAGAAGATAGAGCTGCCGTGCTCGGTCGCCTGCTGGATCCCCAGCGGCGAGAAGATGCCGTGGTTGATGGCGTTGTTGAGGAACAGGATCTTGGCCGGTTCGACGAAGATGGAGGTGAGCGGCAGCATGTGGTTTTCCACCAGGAAGCCGACGCCACCGGCCAGCAGGCCGGAGAGCACCTTGACGAAGGGGCCAATCACGAAGAAGGCGAGGATGGCCAGCAGCATGCCGATAAGGCCGGCGGAGAAGTTGTTGACCAGCATCTCGAAGCCGCTCTTGACGCGACCGTCCATCGCCTTGTCGAAGCGCTTGATGGCCCAGCCACCGAGCGGGCCGACCATCATGGCGCCCATGAACATGGGGATATCGGTGCCCACGATGACACCCATGGTGGTGATGGCACCAACCACGCCGCCGCGCTCACCGCCCATCAGCTTGCCGCCGGTGTAGCCGATCAGCAGCGGCAGCAGGTAGGTGATCATGGGGCCGACCAGCTTGGCCAAGGTTTCATTGGGTAGCCAGCCGGTGGGGATGAAGAGGGCGGTGATAAAGCCCCAGGCGATAAAGGCGCCTATGTTGGGCATGACCATATTGGACAGGAAGCGTCCAAAATTCTGTATCTTGACTTTGGTATCCGGTGATAACATGTCGGGACCCCGTTTTAAGCCTGTTTGATTAAAAGTGGTAGTCGGGATGGCCGGTTTTGCCGAACCTCCATCCCGGTCGTCTAAGCAACTTCAATCTACCAGCTTGATATCAAATTAGGCTGAAAACGGGGTGTCTTGTGATCCAGCTCTCAGATACCCAGCGATACCCCCTCCATAACCAGTGACCCTGATCACATTCGAGAGCTGTAATTCGGCTACATTTCGATCTTTTCTGTTTTGCATGGTCATTTTTTGTGATTTAAATCACTAAAGTTACTTTGTGGCTCTCTTGTGGAATGGTGATTAGCGTCACAAATTATATTTTTGTATTCGAATGGGACAAATTACTCAGTCACTCATCAGCGGGTGGTGACGATGGATCTATCGAAACACTCCATTGCTTATCAATGAATCAATAAATTTGTAACCCGCTTTCAGTTTTTACGGTTGGTGATGAGCTCTCTTTTGCTGCTGGCTGGTGGGAATGGGCGCCAACATGCAGGATGTGATTGCGCGGCAGATGTTCGGGACGCTTGTTTGCCGCGCAGGCCAGACTGCAGATAAAAACAAACCGCCAACAGGCGGTTTGTCGGTTTTTACGAGCTATCCCATGTCGGTGGCTGCGGTTTAGTAGAAACCGGCATCCTCGGGGGAGGGGCGGGTCTTGAAGCGGCGATGGAGCCACATGTACTGCTCCGGCGCCTTGCGCACGGCGGCTTCAATCTCACGGTTGGCGCGGGCGGCATCGACCATGTCATCTCCGCTCGGGTAGTCGGCGAGCGGCGCCCCGATATGCAGGGTGTAACCCTCGCTGGTACGGATGTTGTAGCAGGGCAGGGTTACGGTGTTTTTAACCCGAGCCAGGGTGGCGGTGCCGGTGATGGTGGCCGCCTGCTCTACCGCGAAGTAGGGCACGAACACGCTGGCGTGGCTGCCGTAGTCGTGATCCGGTGCATACCAGAGGGCGTCGCCGTTGCGCAGCGCCTTGATCATCCCCTTCACATCCATCCGGTCCACCAGATATTTGTTGGAGGCGCAGCGACCGTGGTACTGGGCATACTCCAGCACCGGGTTGGTGTTGGGGCGATAGACGCCGACCCCGGGGCGCACCAGCCCGAAACAGCGGGCGTTGAGTTCCAGCGTTAGGAAGTGGCAGGAGAGCAGCAGCATGCCCTGACCTTTTTCCATGGCAGCGATGACATGCTCTTCCCCTTCCACCTTCATCAGGTTGCGCATCCGCCAGTCTGGCCAGAACCAGGCGATCCCCACCTCGAACACGGCGCAGCCCACGCTCTCGAAGTTTGCCTTAAGCAGTTTCTCCCGCTCATCCCGGGTCAGCTCGGGCATCGCCAGCTCCAGATTGCGACGGGCGATCTTGACCCGGGACTTCAATATCCTGGCGGCGAGACGACCGAGCTGACGGCCCAGCCACATCTGGCTGCGCCACGGCAGCAGGGTCAGCAGCCAGAGCAGGCCGAGGCCGAACCAGCTGGCCCAGTAACGGGGATGAAACATGCGGGGCTCGAGGCGGGGAGCGTTGTCGTGGGCCATGGCTAATCTCTTGTTCGCAAACACAATCGGGGGATTCTAGCCGAAAAGGGGGGGCGGGGGCGAATGGCAGTGTGCTGGTCAGAGGGGCTAATTGTGGTTCACTGGTGTTACGGGAATCCTAACTATCGGTTTCCTTTAAATGGAAACCGCAGGTTTGCTTTTTCTCCCTCAAATAAAAGAGTGTGATAAAATCGGCGACTGATTTTTCAGGTTTTGAGAGTCGATACAGATGAAGATCACCCTGCCCGAGTTTGAAAAAGCCCGCGTTCTGGTCGTTGGCGATGTCATGTTGGACCGTTACTGGCATGGCCCTACCGGCCGGATCTCCCCCGAGGCGCCGGTGCCCGTGGTCAAGGTTGAACACATTGAGGAGCGTCCCGGTGGCGCGGCCAACGTGGCCCTCAACTCCGCTGCGCTGGGCGCCCACGCCGTGCTGCTTGGCCTGACCGGTCAGGATGAAGCTGCCGATGCGCTGGCTGGCCAGATGGCTGGCGTCAAGGTGGCCTGTGACTTCGTTCGTCTGGCCGACTTCCCGACCATCACCAAGCTGCGGGTGCTGTCCCGCAACCAGCAACTGCTGCGTCTGGACTTTGAAGAGCCCTTCCACTCCGTCGATGCCACCCTGCTTATGACCAAGGTCGAGCAGGCGCTGCCGAATAGCGACGTGATGATCCTCTCCGACTACGGCAAGGGTGCTCTCAACGACGTGCCCGGCATGATCAAGCGTGCCCGTGCCGCCGGTATTCCGGTGTTGGTCGACCCCAAGGGGACCGACTTCGAGAAGTACCGCGGTGCCACCCTGCTGACCCCCAACATGTCCGAATTCGAGGCCGTGGTAGGCAAGGTGAAGAGTGAAGAGGAGCTGGTCGCCAAGGGACTGGATCTGGTCAAGCGCTTCGAGCTGGATGCCCTGCTGGTCACCCGTTCCGAGAACGGCATGACCCTGATCCGCGAAGGTCAGCCGGAGTTGCATCTGCCGGCTCAGGCCCACGAGGTTTACGATGTGACCGGTGCCGGTGATACCGTGATCTCCACCCTGGCCACTTCGCTGGCGGCAGGCAAGAGCCTGGACGAAGCCTGTGCGCTGGCCAATACCGCTGCCGGTATCGTGGTCGGCAAGCTGGGTACCTCTACCGTGAGTCCGGTCGAGCTGGCCAATGCTCTCTATACCGAGCAGGAGACCGGCTTTGGCGTTATGTCCGAAGCTCAGCTGAAAGTGGCGGTTCGTGCCGCCCGTCTGCGCGGCGAGAAAGTGGTGATGACCAACGGCTGTTTCGACATCCTGCACGCCGGCCATGTCTCCTATCTGGCCAACGCGGGCAAGCTGGGGGATCGCCTGATCGTGGCGGTCAACACCGACGAGTCGGTTCGCCGTCTGAAAGGGCCGGGTCGTCCGGTCAACCCGACCGAGCGCCGCATGGCGGTGCTGGCTGCGCTTGGCGCGGTGGATTGGGTTGTGCCGTTTGGTGAAGATACCCCACAGCGCCTGATTGCCGAGATCCTGCCAGACCTCTTGGTCAAGGGCGGTGACTACAAGCCGGAAGAGATTGCAGGTTACGCCGAGGTGACTGCCAATGGCGGCGAGGTGCGCGTTCTCAACTTCGAGGATGGCTGCTCCACCACCGACATCATCAAGACGATCCGCGAGCGCGGCTAACGATAGTGTTTGCCCCACTGGATGGTGGGGCCGACAGACGGCGCGATAAACAGAGAGAGCCGCCGACAAGAATCCGGATAACAAAAAGGCGACCTTGCGGTCGCCTTTTTCATGTCCGATAACGGCTATCAGGCTTTGGCCTTGGCCTTGGCCTTGGCTTTTGCGGTGGCAGGCATCAAGCCCTGGTTTACTTCCACCAGATCCTGCGCTTCCAGCACACCGGCAGCCTGCTTCAGGCTCAGGATATTGAGGATGTAGTTGTAACGGGCTTCGGAGAGCTTCTGCTTGGCCTCGTAAAGCTTGCGAGTGGAGTCCAGCACGTCGACGATGGTACGGGTACCCACTTCGTAACCGGCTTCGGTCGCCTTCAGGGCGCTGTCGGCGGAGACCACAGACTGGCTGTAGGCACGTACCGAGCCGATGCTGGCATTCACGTTGTTATAGGAGGAGCGCACCGTGCTCTGCACCGAGCGGAAGTTCTTCTCAAGCAGCTCGCTGGCCGCAACATAGTTGTATTGAGCCTGCTTAACCTTGGAGCTGGTGGCGCCACCGCTGTAGAGGGGCAGCTTGAAGGTCAGACCGATATTGGCCTGGTTGTCATTGCCACCGTTCTGAATGCTATCCAGCTTGTAATCGGTATTGCTGGTTTGCAGGCCGGCGCCCAGATCCAAGGTCGGCTCGTGGCCGGTCTTGGCGAGATCGATCTGCTCCTTGGCGATATCCTTGGCGATGCGGGCATTGTGCAGTTGCAGGTTCTTGTCCAGCGCCAGCTCCAGCCATTTGTCGGAACCGAAGGCGGTCTTCTGCGGGCTGAAGCGATCGGTGTTGAGGATGTCCAGGTTGCGGTGATCAACACCGGTCAGCTCGCGCAGGGCTTCGTAGCTGTTATCCAGAGTATTCTCGGCATTGATCTCGTCAGCCAGCGCCTGGTCGCGAGAGGCTTCCGCTTCATGCACATCGGTGATGGCGGTCAAACCCACTTCGAAACGCTGCTGTGTCTGCTCCAGTTGGCGCTCTACTGCAACCTTGTTGGCACGCACAAACTCCAGGGTATCCATCGCCTTGAGCACATCAAAGTAGGCTTTGGCAGTGCGCACCATCAGGTTCTGGATTTCGAGGTTGTAGGCGACATCAGACTGGGTGGCCTGCTTCTCGCCGATATCCAGATTGACCCAGTTGCTGCGACGATAAAGGGATTGTGACAGCGTCAGCTCACCCTTGGCGTTGTTATTGGTCTGGGTATCGTTCTTGTTTTGCAAATAATTGAGCCCGGCGCCCAGATCAATCTGGGGTAGCAGGGGGGCGCGGAATTCGTTGATCTTTTCGAAGGCCTGGTCGCGAACGGCTTTGGACTGCAGCAACTGCGGGTCTTTCAGCTGGGCTTGTTGATAGATATCGAGCAGGTTTTCGGCGTGGGCACCGGCACTGACGCCCAGCAACACCATGACGGACAAGAGTGTTCTTTTCATAGATCGTTTTAACCTTATGTAGTAACCCAAACTGGTTGCTGGAGAGGGCAAATATTGTCGCCGACCAAGCTTGATTGCAGCTTAATCACTCTACTATAAGCAAAATTTAATGCGAAGTGTCTCGGGTCCGGTGACGGGAACGTCAAGAACCGGCTGCAGTTTTCTCCCCGAGTGCCTAGCCAAATGGTCTGTGGCTGCTAAAATCCACCCCTCATTACCATGTTACACCGAGTGAATGAATGTTCATTCATGTTCCTCGGATTTTATGGTCAAACTGGTTCAAGTCAAGCTGACGGGAGTCCCTGATGTCGCAGCAACCCTTGCCGCAAGATCGGCACTATGCCGCTGATGATGTGAAAATCATTGAAAAATCAGCTGGATATAACGGCTTTTTCAAGGTGAACGTCTATCGCCTGCAGCACAGGTTATTTGCTGGTGGTTGGAATCAGCCCATCGTACGCGAGCTGTTTGAACGGGGCCATGCTGCTGCGCTGCTCCCCTATGATCCGGTGCGCGACCAGATAGTGCTGGTGGAGCAGTTTCGCATCGGCGCCATGGAGACCAGCCCGACCCCATGGTTGCTGGAGCTGGTGGCCGGCATTATCGACGAAGGTGAGACTGCCGAGGCGGTGGTGCGTCGCGAAGCGGTGGAAGAAGCAGGGATCGAGGTAGCCCGCTGCGAACATGCCATCAGCTATCTGGTGAGCCCGGGCGGCAGTACCGAGCGGATCGAGGTCTATGTGGGCGAGGTGGATGCCAGCAAGGCGAGCGGTTTGCACGGTCTGGCGGATGAAGGCGAGGATATCCGGGTCCACGTGGTGAGCCGCGAGCAGGCCTACGCCTGGCTGAAAGAGGGGCGCATCGACAACGCCGCCTCGGTCATCGCCCTGCAGTGGCTGGCCCTCAACCACGGCGAGTTGCGCGCCCGCTGGTTGGCGGAGCGCTGAGTTGGCTCAGACCCAGCAACAGAGCAGGCGCTATGTGCCTGATCTGATGTCCTTGCAGCGTACCTGCGAGGTCAATTACATGGCGCTGATGAAACTGCTGCCGCCAGATGGGGAAGTCGGATCTGAACGCCGCTATCGTGTTGGCAACGATCTGCAGTTCCAGCTCACCATTTGTGGCGAGAGTCGCTTCACTTCTCAGGTTCTTTTGAGTCAGCACAATCCCGAGTTGCCCGAATATCTGCAGGCTCAAATCGAGATTCGTTTGTATCATGATGTGCGGATGGCGGAAGTGTGTGCAGCGCAACAGATTTCCCGTTTGCAACCACGTTATGATTACCCCAACAAAAAGATGCACCAGCGGGATGAAAAGGAGCAGGTAAATCTGTTTCTGGCCGAATGGCTGAAATTTTGTCTCAGGCATGGCACCAGCCCCATCAATATCTCCAGTTGAACAAATATAAAGAAGCGTGATTTTGGAAACAGAGCTCCCCCAGGCGCAGGACGGCAGTGTGCGCCTGTTGCAAATTACCGATACCCATCTCTTTGCCAGTGAAGAGGGACGGCTGTTGGCCGTGCGTACAGCAGAGAGTCTGGCTGCCGTGCTGGAACAGGTGCAGGCCAACGACCATCCCTACGAGGTGATCCTGGCGACCGGCGATCTGTCGCAGGATCACAGCCCGGAATCCTATCTGCGTTTTGCCTCCATGATGGCGCCTCTTGGCCGCCCCATCTACTGGTTGCCAGGCAATCACGATGACAGTCCGCTGATGACCGAATACCTCCATGCCGCCGGGATCAGTGAGTCCAAGCAGTTGGTGGGAAACCACTGGCAGGTGATCCTGCTCGACACCCAGGTGCGTGGCAAACCCCACGGCATGATCGGTGATCACCAGCTGGAAGCGCTCGACCGTGCTCTGCGCCAGTATCCGGATCGCCACGCCCTCATCGCCCTGCACCATCAGGCGGTGCCGGTGGGTTGTGCCTGGCTGGATCAGCACAATCTCAAGAATGCCGATGACCTGTTTGCCGTGCTGGCTCGCCACCCGCAGCAGAAGACCATTCTGTTTGGCCACGTCCATCAGGAGTTTGACGAGGTGCACCGCGGCGTGCGGCTGATCGCCAGCCCATCGACCTGCATCCAGTTCAAACCGCTCTGTGACGGTTTCGCGCTGGACGAGTCCGGCCCGGGCTGGCGCTACCTCACCCTCTACCCTGATGGCCGTATCGCCAGCCAGGTGTGGCGTCTGCCGGTGGGGCAGTTTGTGCCCGACCCCAATGCCACCGGTTATTGAGGAGTCGCCATGAAGCCCGTTCTCCTCTACCTGCACGGTTTCAACTCCTCACCCGGTTCCGCCAAGGCGCAGCAGATGGCGGCCTGGGTGGCCACCAACCGACCCGATATAGAGGTGGTGATCCCGGCCCAGCCCAATACGCCAGCGGCAGCCTGGGCGGCCATCGAACAGACCATTGCCAATTTGCAGAGCCGCTATGGTAGTGAATTCAAGCTCGGCACCGTGGGTAGCTCCCTCGGTGGCTTTATGGCGACCCGGGTCAGCGAGCAGTACGGCTGCCGCGCGGCCCTAATCAATCCCGCGGTGCGCCCGCATGAGCTGCTCTGTGACTACCTTGGCCCCCAGACCAATCCCTATACGGGTGAGCAGTACCAGCTGCTGCCTGAACATATGGATGAGCTGCGAGCGCTGGCGGTACCGGTGACGGCGCCGGAGCGACTCTGGATCCTGCAGCAGCAGGGAGATGAGGTGCTCGACTATCGCAAGGCGCTGGATGAATACCGTTTTGCCCGCCTCTCGCTGGAGTGCGGCGGCAACCACGCCTTTGTCGCGTTTGAGCGTTACCCCGCCCAGATTATCCGTTTCCTCGGGCTTTAATCATGCAACCGCCGTTGTCCGCCTTTCTGGAACAGGTACTGGCCACGGCGCAAGCGGGCCTCACCTACTCCAAAGACCCCTTCGATATCGGCCGTTTCGAGGCGCTGCGAGCGGCCACCGTGGCCCTTATTGCCAGCCAGAGCGAGCTGGCGCCGGAAGCCATTAGCGACTGGATTGCCCTCGATCACGGTTATCCCACCCCCAAGCTCGATGTGCGGGCCTTCATTCAGAACGATGCGGGTCATATCCTGCTGGTGCAGGAGCGCAGCGACGACTGCTGGACTCTGCCCGGTGGCTGGTGCGATATCGGTGACTCGCCGGCGGATGCCGTGGTGCGTGAAGCCGTTGAGGAAACCGGCCTTGCGTGTCGGGCGGTGCAACTGCTGGCCCTGTTCGACAAGCTAAAACACCCTCATCCACCCCAGTTGCCCCACGCCCACAAGGCTTTCTTCCTGTGCGAGGTGACCGGCGGCCAGCTGCTGGGCGAAACCGATGAAACCAAAGGGGCGGGGTACTTCCCCATCGACGACTTGCCCCCGCTCTCCCGCCATCGGGTGGTGGCCTCCCAGCTGCGCACCCTCCATGAGCACTTGCAGCAGGGGCGGCGCGATACCCTGTTTGATTGACATCTGAGGAAGTGAACCCGTTCGAGCTTGGGGAGGTGCCGACGCGCGATGGAGTGCACCATCCAGCGGATCGACAGGCCTGAACGAAAGGGGCTCATATGTTCCTGTTGCGCCCTGCGGGGCAGTGTTAATCTTTAGCGGCCTGTTTACTTTGCCTCGCCCGGGGCAGGGAATGGCCGAACTCTTCTGAACTTCACTGCCAACAGGGAGCACGTTTGTGACAACTCCTTCTGCGCTGCCGGATCTGGTACTGGGCGCCTCTCTCTACTTTCCGCCCTTGTTCAAGGCGGTGTTGCTCGGCCTGCTCTGCTGGCTGCCGGTGCACCATCTGCTGCGTGACTGGCTCTATGGCGGGGATGTCTGGCACCCCTTGCTGATGGATCTCTCCCTCTTTATCCTCGCCGTCAGCGGCGCTCTATGGATGCTGTTACATGGCTAAATCACCTCTCGCGACCCTCAAATACTTCTCCACCCTGCTGGTCTGCGCGCTGGCGCTGGCGGCGGGCTGGTGGCTGTGGAACTACTACATGCAGGGGCCCTGGACCCGGGATGGCAAGGTGCGCGCCGAGCTGGTCAGCATTACCCCCGAGGTGTCGGGCAAGATCATCAAGATAGCGGTGAAGGACAACCAGCTGGTGAAGGCGGGGGAGGAGATCTTTACGCTCGACCCCGAGCCCTACCGGATCGCCCTCGATAATGCCCGGGCGGCGCTGGCCAAGGCGAAATCGGATCTCGACAAGGCCGAGCATGAGGCGAATCGCCGCAGCGGCCTGTCGCGTAGCGTCATCTCCGCCGAGACGATGGACGAAGCGCGCCTCAATGCCCAGGCGATGCAGGCGGCCTATCAGGTGGCACAGGCCAATCTGGAGAAGGCGGAGTGGTCGCTGGCCAAGACCCGGGTGCATGCCGCGAGCGATGGCTACATCACCAACCTGCAGACCCGGGTCGGCAACTATGCCAGCGCCGGCGTGCCGCTGGTGGCGCTGGTGGATACTCACTCCTTCTATGTGCAGGGTTACTTTGAAGAGACCAAGCTCGGCCACATAGCACCGGGCAAACCGGCTGAAGTGGTGCTCTACAGCGGTGAACAGCGGTTGCGCGGCGAGGTGGAGAGCATAGGGCGCGCCATCCACGATCAGAGCGTCGATGGCGGCAACGGCCTGCTGATCGACGTCAAACCCAACGTGCCCTGGGTGCGGCTGGCCCAGCGGGTGCCGGTGCGGATCAGGCTGCTGGATGTGCCGGCGGACGTGACGCTGATCGCCGGCACCACCTGCACCATCACCATTGGCGAGTAGGGTGAGCGAGTCATTCTGGCTGCGTACCCCCTGGGGGAAGGCGACAGGGGGGCAGTGGCGCTATGCCCTGCGCAATGCGCTGGCCATGTGCCTGTCGCTCTGGCTGGCCTTCGTGCTGCAGCTCGACTCCCCCTACTGGGCGATGAGCTCGGCCGCGGTGGTGAGTTTTCCCACTGTGGGCGGGGTGATCAGCAAGAGTCTGGGGCGGGTGGTTGGCAGCCTGATGGGGGCGATGGCGGCGGTGATGATCACCGGTCTTGGCATCAGCGATCCCTGGCTGTTCAGCTTTCTCATCGCCCTCTGGCTGGGCTTGTGCACCTACATCTCCAACCACTATCAGAACAACGTCTCCTACGCCTTCGCCCTCGGCGGTTACACTGCCGCCATCATCGCCTTCTCCTGCGTCAATGTGGCGGATCCCCACCATATCTTCGATATTGCCCAGGCGCGGGTGAGCGAGGTGATCATCGGCATCCTCTGCGGCGGTCTGATGATGATGATCCTGCCCAGCACCTCCGACAGCGAAACCCTGCTGGAATCCCTGCGCAAGAGCCAAGCCCGCCTGCTGGAGCATGCCCAGCTGCTCTGGCTGGGGGAGATGACGCACGAGGTACGCAGCTCCCACGAGGGGTTGATCGGCCAGATCCTCACCATGAACGTACTACGCATTCAGGCGGTCTGGAGCCATCACCGGCTGCGGCGCCAGAACCGGCTGCTCAACTTCCTGCTCCATCGCCAGCTGCGCCTGATCAGCCTTATCTCCAGCCAGCGCCGCATGCTGCACAACTGGCCGGAACAACCGGAAGGCATTCAGGCGCTGCTCGCCACCCTGCTGGCCGAGCTTGGCAAGCCGGAGTGCGACAAGTATCGGGTCGCGAGGTTGCTGGCTCCCCTGATGCCGACCAGCGAGCATGATTACCGGCTGCGCACCTTTTTGCTGCGGCTGCGCCATTTCTGCTGGAGCTATCTGGAGTGCCAGCGCTGGCTCGACCGGTTGACCCGCTACGACGATCAGGAGTGGCCGGCGCCGCCCCGTCACACCTCCCTCACCAGCCATACCGACACGCTGGAGGCCGCCTACAACGGCGGGCGCACCTTCCTCTGCGTGCTGCTCGGCTGCACTTTCTGGATCAACAGTCAGTGGGATGCGGGCAGCTCGGCGCTCACCATGCTCTCCATCTGCTGCGTGCTCTACTCGGCGACCCCGGCGCCGGCTCAGGGGGCCAACACCATGCTCAGGGCGATCCTGCTGCTCAGCCTCATCTGCTTTACGGTCAAGTTTGGCCTGATGATCCGCATCGACGATTTCTGGATCTTCTGCCTCTTGCTCTTTCCGGCGCTGCTCACC
Organism: Aeromonas sp. 604282; assembly: GCF_049170575.1. Classification (NCBI taxonomy): domain Bacteria; kingdom Pseudomonadati; phylum Pseudomonadota; class Gammaproteobacteria; order Aeromonadales; family Aeromonadaceae; genus Aeromonas; species Aeromonas sp. 604282. The sequence goes on from NZ_JAAKMV010000008.1 coordinate 74,633, forward strand.
ATGCAGCTCTGCAAACAACAGCAGGTGCGGCAGGCGGGCCTCTGGGGCCAGATGATCGTGCTGCTCGGCTCGTTTCTCGCCATCACCAATCCGCCCAGCTACGACTATCAGCAGTTCATCAACAGCAGCCTTGCCCAGATGCTGGGGGTGATGAGCGCCGCGCTGGCGTTTCAGCTGCTGCGACCCAGCTCGGATCGGCGCAAGAGCCGCCGCCTCATCCGCTCCCTGCGCCGCCACTTCATGGAGCAACTGGAGCCCGCCCCGCGCCAGAGCGAGAGCCAGTTCGAGTCGCTCATCTACCACTGCATCAGCCAGCTCGGCCAGAGTCAGGATCAGACCGCCCGCCTCTGGGTATTGCGCTGGGGCGTGGTGCTGCTCAACTGCAGCCATATCGTCTGGCAGCTGCGCCAGTGGCGCGGTGACGAGCACCCCCTCTATCTGGTGCGCGCCAACTGTATCCGCAGCCTGAAGGGGATCCTCACCGAGCAGGGGGTGCAGCACGCCTCCTTGGATCGCACGCTGGCCGAGCTGCAGCGGATCAGTCAGGGGCTGGCCAACCATGGCGATGGCACGGCGCGAGAGCTGGCAGGCATGGTGTGGCGGCTGCAAAGCTCGCTCTCCCAGCTGCAACAGGCGCTGCCGGGCCCTGCCGAGGGGAGCTGAGACAGCCTTGGGAGGGGCACAATCCCCTCCGGATCACCCTTTCCCGCAGCCAAGTTTGTCCAATACCCTCCCAACGAGTAAGATTCTCCCCAAACGTCAATTCGCAAGGCCCTCCATGTCTACTCAATACAATGCGGATGCCATTGAGGTCCTCAATGGCCTTGAACCGGTGCGTCGCCGCCCCGGCATGTATACCGACACCACCCGGCCCAACCACCTCGGCCAGGAGGTCATCGACAACAGCGTCGATGAAGCGCTGGCAGGTCACGCCCGCAATCTGGAGGTGATCCTGCATGAAGACCAGTCCCTCGAAGTGATCGACGACGGCCGCGGCATGCCGGTCGATATCCACCCGGAAGAGGGTGTCAGCGGGGTGGAGCTGATCCTCTGCAAGCTGCACGCGGGCGGCAAGTTCTCCAACAAGAACTACCAGTTCTCCGGCGGTCTGCACGGGGTGGGTATTTCGGTAGTAAATGCCCTCTCCGATCGGGTCGAGGTGACGGTACGTCGCGACGGTCAGGTCTACGACATCGCCTTCGAGCGTGGCGAGAAGGTGCAGGAGCTGACCATCACCGGCACTTGCGGCCGTCGCAACACCGGCACCCGGGTGCGCTTCTGGCCGCAGGCGAGCTACTTCGATTCTCCCAAGTTCTCGGTCACCAAGCTGGAGCACCTGCTCAAAGCCAAGGCCGTGCTCTGCCCCGGCCTCACCATCAAGTTCCTCGACAAGAACACCGGCATCAAGCTGGAGTGGTGCTACGAAGATGGCCTCAAGGATTATCTGGTCGACGCGGTCAAGCAGTTCACCTGCCTGCCGGAGCAGCCCTTTATCGGCTCGTTCAGCTCCGAACAATCGGCGGTGGACTGGGCGCTCTGCTGGTTGCCGGAAGGGGGCGAATGCCTCGCCGAATCCTATGTGAACCTCATTCCCACCGCCCAGGGCGGTACTCACGTCAACGGCCTGCGTCAGGGCCTGCTCGACGCCATGCGCGAGTTCTGCGAGTTCCGCAACCTGCTGCCGCGGGGGGTCAAGCTGACCCCGGAAGATATCTGGGATCGCTGCGCCTACATCCTCTCCATCAAGATGCAGGATCCGCAGTTTGCCGGTCAGACCAAGGAGCGGCTCTCCTCCCGCCAGAGCTCTGCGTTTGTCTCCGGCGTGGTGAAGGATGCCTTCAGCCTCTATCTGAACAGCAACACCGAGCTGGCGGAGCAGATCGCCGAGATCTGTATCTCCAGCGCCCAGCGCCGGATGCGCGCCGCCAAGACGGTGGTGCGCAAGAAGATTACCCAGGGCCCGGCCCTGCCCGGCAAGTTGACTGACTGTAACTGCGCCGACCCCATGCAGGGCGAACTGTTCCTGGTGGAGGGTGACTCCGCGGGCGGCAGTGCCAAGCAGGCGCGGGATCGCGAGTTTCAGGCCATCATGCCGCTGCGCGGCAAGATCCTGAACACCTGGGAGGTGGAGGCCGGTCAGGTGCTCGCCTCGCAGGAGGTGCACGATATTTCCGTGGCCATCGGCCTCGACCCCGACTCCAACGACCTCTCCGGCCTGCGCTACGGCAAGGTGTGCATCCTCGCGGATGCGGACTCGGACGGTCTGCACATCGCCACCCTGCTCTGCGCCCTGTTTGTGAAGCACTTCCGCACGCTGGTGGAGAAGGGCCACGTCTATGTGGCCATGCCGCCCCTCTACCGGATCGATATCGGTAAAGAGGTCTACTACGCCCTCGACGAGGACGAGAAGAACGGTGTGTTGCAGCGGGTCGAGGCCGAGAAGAAGAAGGGCAAGGTGATGGTGACCCGATTCAAGGGTCTGGGTGAGATGAACCCGAAACAGCTGCGGGAAACCACCATGGATCCCAACACCCGCCGTCTGGTGCAGCTCACCATGGAGCCGGCAGGGGAGAGCGAAGGGGATGCGGCTGACGAGACCCTGCAGCTGATGGACATGCTGCTGGCCAAGAAGCGGGCGGGTGATCGCCGCGAATGGCTCGAAGAGAAGGGCAACCTCGCCATCATCTAAGCTGTAGGCTGGCCCGCACAGGGCCAGCAAGCATTTAGCCGGAGTCGCCCTGTGGCGGCTCCCGAACCGAAAGAGAAAATCACATGAGTGATGCTATCGAGCTCAGTCTGGACGGGGTAGAGCGCCAGCCAATGCGCACCTTTACCGAACAGGCTTACTTGAACTACTCCATGTACGTCATCATGGATCGGGCCTTGCCGCATATTGGCGATGGCCTCAAACCGGTGCAGCGGCGCATCATCTACGCCATGAGCGAGCTGGGTCTGTCGGCGCTGTCCAAGCACAAGAAATCCGCCCGTACCGTGGGTGATGTGCTGGGTAAGTACCACCCCCACGGCGACAGCGCCTGTTATGAAGCCATGGTGCTGATGGCCCAGCCTTTCTCCTACCGCTACCCGCTGGTGGATGGTCAGGGCAACTGGGGGGCGCCGGACGATCCCAAATCCTTCGCCGCCATGCGTTATACCGAGGCGCGCCTGTCGCGCTTCTCCGAGCTGCTGCTCTCCGAATTGGGCCAGGGCACGGTGGAGTGGACGCCGAACTTTGACGGCACCATGAAGGAGCCGGTGGTGCTGCCTGCCCGCCTGCCGCATATCCTGCTCAACGGGGTGACCGGTATCGCGGTGGGCATGGCGACCGACATCCCGCCCCACAACGCGCGGGAAGTGGCCTACGCCTGTGCCGAGCTGCTCGACAACCCCAATGCGGGGCTCGATGTGTTGATGCAGCACATTCAGGGGCCGGACTACCCGACCAACGCCGAGATCATCACCCCGCGCGACGATATCCGCAAAATCTACGAGACCGGCAAGGGCTCCATCAAGCAGCGGGCGGTCTGGAGCGAGGAAGATGGCGACATCGTCATCACAGCGCTGCCCCATCAGGCCTCCGGCGCCAAGATCATGGAGCAGATCGCCGCCCAGATGGTGGCGAAAAAGCTGCCGATGGTCACCGATCTGCGCGATGAATCTGACCACGAGAACCCGACCCGTCTGGTGATCGTGCCGCGCTCCAACCGGGTGGATGTAGAGGGGCTGATGGCCCACCTGTTCGCCACCACGGATCTGGAGAAGAACTACCGGGTCAACCTCAACATCCTCGGCCTCGACAACCGGCCGCAGGTGAAGTGCCTCAAGACCATCCTCAGCGAGTGGATCCAGTTCCGCCGCGAGACCGTGCGTCGCCGTCTGCAGTTCCGCCTCGACAAGGTGCTGGCTCGCCTGCATATCCTCGAAGGCTTGCTGATCGCCTATCTCAACATCGACGAGGTGATCGAGATCATCCGCACCGAGGATGAGCCGGGCAAGGTGATGGTGGAGCGCTTCAACATTACCGAGACCCAGGCCGAAGCGATCCTCGAGCTGAAACTGCGCCATCTGGCCAAGCTCGAAGAGTTCAAGCTGCGTGCCGAACAGAACGAACTGGCCGAAGAGCGCGACAAGCTGGAGCTGATCCTGGGCTCCGAGCGCCGTCTCAACACCCTGCTCAAGAAAGAGCTGCTGGCCGATGCCGAGAAGTACGGCGACGATCGTCGCACCCCGCTGGTGGAGCGTGCCACCGCCGTCGCGCTGACCGAGAAAGAGCTGGTGCCGAGCGAGCCGGTCACCGTCATCCTCTCCGACAAGGGGTGGGTGCGCGCCGCCAAGGGCCACGACGTGGATGTCGAGGGGCTCTCCTACAAGGCGGGGGACAACTACCTCACCCACGCCTTTGGCCGTAGCAACCAGCAGGCGGTGTTCTTGTCGAGCTTTGGTCGCACCTACTCGCTGGAGGCGCACACTCTGCCCTCCGCCCGCAGTCAGGGCGAACCGCTCACCGGCCGCTTTGCGCTGGGTGCCGGTGAAGAGGTACGTCATCTGGTGATGGGCAACGAAGGCGAGCCGTATCTGATCGCCAGCGATGCCGGTTACGGCTTTGTCTGTACCTACGACGATCTCATCGGCAAGAACAAGAACGGCAAGGCGCTGCTCACCGTGCCGGAAGGGGGTCTGGTGATGGCACCCCAGAAGATTGGCTCGCCAGAGACCGATCTCTGCATGGCCATCTCCAACGAGGGGCGCATGCTGCTGTTCCCGATGAACACCTTGCCGGTGCTCGGCAAGGGCAAGGGCAACAAGCTCATCAGCATTCCGTCGGCGCGCGTGAAGGCGCGGGAGGAGTTTGTGGTGATGGCCGCCGTCATCCCGCAGGGCCAGTCGGTCACCCTGTTTGCCGGCAAGCGCAAGCTCACCCTGAAACCTTCGGATCTCGACTACTACCGTGGCGAGCGCGGCCGCCGCGGCGCCAAGCTGCCCCGCGGTTTGCAGCGGGTCGATCGTATCGAGATTGAACCCGCCGCCGGTGCCGAACCGGTAGCCGGGGAAAATCAGGAAGGGTAATTAATATAGAAGGGCGCGAAAGCGCCCTTCTATTATTAAAAGTCACGTATTAAGATTATAAATTTATGGGGTAGATATGAGCCAGGTCTTTAGAGTGGTAAATACCTATTATGAAGATTTTGAATCTTATGATTGTGTTTTTACATTTAAAACCATTAGATTTTGGTTGTGTCTTATATCGTTAGCTTTTTTTATCTTGGCTATGTTATGGCGATTTGAAGCTTTTGCTATCCCACATGCTAATGTTAGTTTGTCGAATAGAACTATTTTTATTTTCTTGCTTGAGTTTTGTTTTTTGATGTCATGTTTTAGTTTGAATTTGCTAAGGGATGAAATAGTTGTATCTAGAATGCAGAAAAAGTTAAAAACCAATGAGAAAAAACTTAGCAAGTTAAAATTAATTTGGCTGCAGAAGACAGTTGGGGTCGGAATGGATGGTTATTTATCCTTAGCTAAGGAACTAGATCAGTTATTGGACTTACGTAAAAAGCATAATAATAATTTTTCACCATCGTTACAAACTATCGTTCACCTCATTTACACGTCAGATGCAAAAAATCGTATATTGGCATTGTTTATTTCAGTGTCTGCGGCTACTGTGGCTTTAAGCATTTCCGCTGGCTCTAATATTAATGATGTTTTTTCTTTTATACAGGAAACTGGTTGGCATCAGTTTTTTATATTAGATGCAACAATTGCTTTTGGTATATTTGCCTCTATTGTAGGAATACGCTTGATGGCTTGGATGGTATACGTAGCACTATACAAAATCTCCGATAAGGTAAAAGGCGTGAATGATATTGACCACTTTAGGGTCAGCCTGTTCATAAACCAATTATTACTTGCACATACTTTCAAAAAAGCAAAAATAATAGTGAGCTTAGAGGGAAATAACTGATATGCATTGTAAATGAAGTTAATTATTTTTGTATGTAATGTTAATGTGTGCTCGTTGTTTAGCGAAGCCTAATCAGACGATCGCGAAAACCAGTTATAGCCACCTTGTAGGAATTCCTGCTGCTCTCTATACCCATCGCCACCGAGATTGCGGTACGGACGATTACGCTTCGCTAATCGACCCTACTTCTATCTGTTTTCTTTAACGTTCTGCTGCTTGTCGATGGTTTGCTCCCCTCATCCCCGACCCTTCTCCCCTTATCTATGGCAAAGAGTGGGAGAAGGGAGTGCCGGAATCACCGCTGGGTGATGGCATGACCACTAGTGCCAAAGGTTGGTATTGATTTGTTCCCTCTCCTTTTGGGAGAGGGCTAGGGTGAGGGGGGCGTAGATCTGACTAGCGCAGCGTAATCAGATGTTCACGAATGCTAAAAACTGGAAAGCACCTTTTGATATTGTGAAAAATCAGTCTGACCTGTTGAGGTTTTATCGATTTTAGCTACTGATAACTCATAATATTTTGTCGTATGAACTCAAGAAATACACGTGTTTTAGCAGGAAGATATTGGCGGTTCGCATAAACAGCAAACAACTGCAATGGGGCGGCGGGTAACTCAAGTTCAATTTCAACTAACCTGCCATCATCAATAAACTCTTGGCAAGATACCTTGGCAAGAATGGCAAACCCTACACCAGCTATGGCTGCTTTTAACGCCAGTTCGCCACTATTGACCCGGTAGTGTTCATTCACCTGGATGGTGGAAAATTCACTGCTCGTGCGAGTAAATTGCCAAGGCATCCCTTTCAGAGCGCTCACCGTTGTTATGCAGGGGAGAGTTTTGAGTTGTGATGTGTGGTTGGGAAGTCCCCACTTCTGGATCAATGACGGGGAGCCAACAACAGTACAGGGAATGGTGGTCAAATGGCTGGCTATGTAATCGCAGTCATCCATCTTGCCTCTGTGAATGATTATTGCCATGTCCAAATCCTCTCTTAATGATTCAAGTCCGGAGAGATTGGTAATGCAGCTGATCGTTATTTCAGGATGCTGGCAGGCAAAGTCGGCAATGGCTGTACCGAGCAGTTTTGGCCCAGCCTCATTGGGGATGCAGATGCGTAATGGCCCTTTCAGCTGAATCTGCTGTGATGTCAATTCAGCCTCCGTTTGCTCCAGTGATTCCAGCAGTGGTTTTACTCGGGTATAGAGCAGTTGCCCTGATTGTGTGAGCTTCATATGGCGGGTTGAGCGTTCAATCAGTTGAAGGTTCAAGGCTTCTTCCAATTGAGAAATACTGCGGCTCACATTTGAGGTGGGGATTTGAAGGGTTTTAGATGCCCCGACAAAACTGCTGTTTTCAACCACTGCAATGAAAATTTTCAGCGCATTCAATTCCATGCCGGTACGCATTGATTATCCCTAATCTGATAACAATTTATGCCATTTTAACGAATAAAATTAAAATGTGATAGTGGGTATACTTTTTATCTCTAAAGATTGAGAGTAAACACTATGATGCTAGATAAAAATAATGTGGGTAAAAAAACTCACAACAATAGTTCGGTTATGGATTTTAACGTTGTTTGGTTGGCGGCATTGATTCAATTGGTCAGTGCGCTTGATTTTATGATGATTATGCCGCTTGGGCCTGATTTATCTCGCGCACTAAATATAAGTCCAACCTATATAGGATATTTAGGTGGTGGGTATGCACTGGTCGCCGCACTATCCTCGTTGTTATGTGCCAGATATCTCGACCGATTTGATAGAAAGCATGTCGCACTGATCACATTGTTGGGGATCTCGCTATCCACTTGGGCCTGTGCATTGGCATGGAATATGGAAAGTTTATTCTTTACCCGCTTGCTGGCCGGTGTGTTTGCTGGCCCTGCAACATCCATTGCTCTGGCGATCGTTGTGGATGCCACGCCTGTAGAGCAACGTGGCCGAGCGATGGCCATCGTGATGGGGGCATTTTCGTTGTCAGCGATTGCCGGTGTGCCGTTGGGATTGGAGCTGGCAATGTTAAAAGGATGGAGTGCACCTTTCTATGTTTTAGGTGGCTTGGGATTGTGTGTCTGCGTGGCGGTGTATACAAGGCTGCCTGGAATGACGGCCCACTTGGGATTGAACCAGAAGGCTTTTTCATCCATTGAAATGTTGAAGCGACCTGTGGTGTTGAATGCGTTTATGGCAATTGGGTTGGCAATTTTCAGCACCTTCCTTATTGTTCCCAACATAGCTGCTTATTTTCAATTTAACCTTGATGTCCCTCGCGGCGATATGAGTCATTACTATGTCATGGGCGGCATTTTTAGCCTGTTTTCAATGCAGCTTGGCGGATTGTTTATTGACCGTTTTGGTGCGATGAAAGTGACGATTTTGATGGGGGCATTGACGATAGCGGTTGTTTGGGATGGTTTTTTGCATGAGCCTTGGTTGCCGACCATAGTGATTTTCACGTTATTCATGGTGGTTACATCGACCCGAACGATCACCGTTGCTGCTGTTAATAGTCAAGTAGCAGCGCCTTGGGAAAGGGCGGGATTCATGTCATTACAAAATGTTTTTCAACATATATTTAGTGGCTCGGCTGCCATCATCTCTTCGATGATTTTAACAAATGTCGATGGTTACCTTGGCAACATAACTCTATTGGCTTGGCTAACCATAGTGTTGACGATTATTCAGCCACTTTTTCTATATCGATTGCTCAAGCTGCTGCGTTTGGGAACCCCAAAATCGGATGTTTGAGAAACGAGACCTGTGGGGACATAGGCTTGATTGACGAAGCCTAAACGGGGGCTCGCCAGCCAGACGCGGGTCATCCATCCCACCAAAAGAGAAGGGCCCCGCCATCCATGATGGCAGGGCCCTTTGCATTATCAGCCGCGTTGCTGATTCAACTGTTCGCGCTGGTAGGGGCCACTGAAATGGCTGGCCCGAATCCAATTAGACAGGAATGGCTGTCGCCGCCGGTGGCGGGGTGATCTTGGAGGCGATCAGCTGGCGCAGGCGGAGCACCAGCAGTAGCAACACCACGCCGCCCGCCAGCGAGCCCCAGCCGAGCATATTGAACACCGAGCTGTAGCCCGGGTTGGTGGCCACCGGAGAGCTGCCGATATTTTGCGGCATGGCGCCGGAGACATAGCCCGCCAGCACCGAGGCGACGCCGGTCACCATCATCCAGCAGCCCATCATCAAGCCTTGCAGGCTGGCGGGGGCCAGCTTGCCGATCATGGCGTAACCGATGGGGGAGATCAGCAGCTCGCCAAAGCTCTGCAGCACATAGCTGATGGCGATCCACTTGAAGGCGACCAGCCCGTCGGCCCCCGCCAGATGGATGCCGAGCGGCAGCACCAGCATGCCGAGCCCCATGCAGAACAGGGAGGCGGCAAACTGGGAGGGGATATCGATATTCAATCCCTGTTCGCGCAGTCGCTTGAACAGCAGCGCCATCAGGGGGCCACCGATGACGATGACGAGGGTGTTGATGTTCTGGATCCACTGGGGGGCGACCCGCAGCCCGAACACGTTGAGGTTGATGTTGTGCTCGGAGAAGAGCATCAGCCCCATGGGCGCCAGCTGGTAGAGCGACCAGAAGATGAGGGAGCCAAGGGCGAGGATCAGGTAGGCCACCATGCGACTGCGCTCGGCGGCGTCCGGATGGCGGGCTGTCATCACGCAGAGCAGCACCAGCACCACGGCCCCCAGGATCAGCACGAAGTTGCTGCTAAAGCTGGCGTGGGTCAGCAGCAGGCGCAGCGCGGGCACCAGCAGGGCCAGAATGGCGAGGCCACCGAGCATTCGCAGATAGAAACCGCGCCCCTTGATATGGCGCAGCGGGGTGCTGATATCCGCCAGAATCGGCCAGCAGGCGAAGGTGGCAATGATGGCGATGATGTTGCCCAGCGTCGCAAACAGGAACAGGGTGCGGTAATCCTCGGTGAGCTGGAAATACCCCGCTACCGTGAAGCCCATAAAGAAGCCCAGATTCATCCCGGCGTAGTTCCACAGGAAGGCGCTCTCGCGGCGGTGATCATCCGGGGCGAAGCGCTGGGTCAGCATCATGTTGAGGCAGGTGACGTTGAGGCCGCTGCCGGTAAGGAACATGGCGAGCCCCCAGTAGAGGCCGGTGATCCCCATCTCGGCGATGAAGTAGCAGCCGATCACCTGCAAGACCATCCCCATCACGAACAGGTTGCGGTTGCTGAGGTAGCGCCCGCCGAGATAACCGCCAAACAGGTGCAGGCCATAGTTGAAGGCCCCGAAGACCCCCATCATGGCGTTGGCCTGGGATTCACTGAAGCCGAGCCGCTTGGTGGCGTAGAGCACCAGCGTGGAGTAGAGCACGGCAAACCCCAGGGTCGAGAAGGTCTGGATAAAGAACAGCGCCCCGGAGCCGGGGGGAATGGTGGGGTGTTGATTCGAAGCGCTCACGGTCTGTCTCCTGTGAGAGAAGAAAGTCATTACTCGTCCTGAGAGCGTACCGGTCTGCTGCCGGCTAGCCTTGTGCGCTTCCATGCTGGTCTGAAGGCCGGTCTGTCATTTAGCGGCCAAGCGGTGCAAATAGCCATACCTGAAATTTAATCTGGCGCGATTAATTGCTTTTTATTGATCTATTCCGCCTTTTTATGCGTGATTGAGCCGTGGTTGTAGCTCGGCTTACCACGTGATTGCGACACGGTTGATGTGATCCAGTCGGCTATTTGGTGCCGATTATGGCGCTGTAGCGGGATCTGCATCCCGCTTTGTTGTCCCGAAACGCAGCTGGCGCCAAGCGGTTGCATCGCAGGTTGTTTATTCATCCTTGGGTATTGAGTGAATAAATATCGGTAAGAGAAGGGGTCGCAGCAGGGTGACTTGCGTGTGTTCTCTCTTTGCTGTCGAGAGGGTGAGGGGAGGATATAACAACGCCCGGCGGGCCGGGCGTTGTGGTGCGACTGATGGGCGGCAAAAGCCGCCTTAGAAGTCGTGGTAGAGCGGCCAGCCGAGCAGCGGGTGCTTGAGACCGGCGCGCATCTCGACGTTGTCGAGCTTCTCCGGTGAGGCGTTCTCTTTTTGCAGCAGCTGGTACTGGCGCACAAAGCCGAGGGTGTGCAGCAGGTTGGGTACAAAACCCGGGCTCAACTCCTGCCGCAGTGCGGCGGCCATGTCGGCAGGCAGCTCGCTCAGCATCAGGGCGAGCTGGGCGGCGAGGTAGTCGGTGTCGTACCAGCCCTCGTCGAGCTCAATCTCCCGCGCCAGTTTGCGCTTGAGATCCTGCTTCACCTTGAGCGGGGCGGCGCCACTGCCCTTGCCGCAGAGGATGCGGTAGAGCAGCGCTTCGGCCAGCTTGTCCTCCATGGTGGGGTGGTCGCTCTCGCAGGCGAAGAAGTGCTGGTCGATGAGCTCCATCAGGCGGCTCTTGTTGTGCTCGGTCAGCGCCTTCTCGTACTCCTGCCACCCTTGCCACTCCTCCACATCGGGCGGGCTCGAGATCTTGTCCAGCAGGCGGGCATCCACGTCACCGTAGAGGCTGTTGCCAGCCTGCTTGGGGCTGACGGTAATGAGCATCGACCAGCCCTTCTGGAACGGCTTGATGGGGCCTTCCGGCGCCTGCAGCAGCGCCAGCGCCTTGGCCGGATCCCGCGCCGAGAGCTCCTGCAGGCCGAGGCTCACCACGCCGATGACGTCGTGGGCGGCCTGCTCCAGCAGGTGCATCTTGTACTTGTTGTAGTACTTGTCGGCGAATTTGAGGCTCATCAGCACCGCCTTGCCCTTGATGGCGGCCAGCTGCTGCTGACTCAAGAGTTCGTTGTCGCGGCCAAAGCGCAGCACTTGGGTGAGAAAGGGGCCCTGGTTGGCATCGCGAATGACTAACTGCATGAATGGGCTCCTTAATCCAGAAAGCTGAACATGTCGTCGACGTCGCCGTACTCGTCTTCCTCGACCTTGTTCTTCTCTTTGGCCTGCATCACCAGCTCGGCGGCAAACTTGTTGATGATGCCGTCCCAGCTTGAGTGCTCGTTGCGCAGCAGCGCCTTGATGGCTTTCTCCACCTCGGGGGCAAGCTCGCGAATGAGCATCAAGAGGCTGCGCGGGTCATCCAGCGCGTAGTCGTGGACATCCTCGCTCTGCTGGCGCTCGCTGTAGCGCAGGGACTCTTCGAGATCTTCCTCTTCGGCGTGCAGCACGTCGCGATAGCCTTCGTCCTCTTCATAGCGATCGCCGCGATAGAACTCGATAAAGGGGATGGCGAGGTAGAAGAGACCGGCCGGATCTTCGGCCACGCACTCGAGGATCTCGCGCTGCTTGGCTTCGCTATCCTGGGTGCGGATCAGGTAGTTGAGGAAGTCGAAGGTGTGCTGTTGCAGCTCATCGGCGTTGTTCTTGATCGCCTCTTCCCAGTAGAGCGGCTGCTGGCAGACGATGTCGCGGATCCGCTCCGGGGTCATCAGCTCGGAGATGATGGAGGGGAAGGAGATATCGTGCTGGCCGTTGATCTGGGTCAGGGTAACGATATCAATGTTTTCAATCACTTCTGCCAGCTGGTCGTCAGACATGGTCTTGGCGATCAGCTCGAACTTCTCGCTGGCCTGCTTCGGCTCGATAACGGCCAGCTCTTTGATCTCGATGGCGGTAATTTCTATCAGACTGTTGCTCATGCCTTGCCCCAATTAGAAACGGACTTCGTCGTACATATCCTGATCGCCGTCGTCATCACCATAGCGGTTACTACCGCCATGGTAGTCGGCGTCGGCATCTTCCCCGTCTTCATCTTCTTCGTCGCGCAGCTCATAGTCGTCATCGCCGCGGTGGCTACCGCGCGGCAGCGGGTTGTCGAGCAGGAACAGCACGGCGCAGGCTTCCATCAGCTGATCTTCGCTCTGGGCCCGCACCGCCTTGACCAGCGGCAGGGCGGCGTTGTTGAAGCCGACGCTCACCTTGAACTCGTCCCAGCTTGGCTGCTCGCCGCTGGCGAGCCACTTGTTCCACTGCGACTTGGCCTTTGCCGGGAACTGCACCCGGCCATAGAGGGCCAGCGGCAGATACTCGGGCATAAACTCCAGCATGCTCATGTCGGCCAGCAGCAGGCTCTTCATCTGGTCGGTGAACTGTTCCAGCCCCTTGGGGTCGTCCTGATCCCGGTAGGATCCGATGTTTTCGCTGGCATCGCTTTGCAGCGACTTGAGCCGCGCCTGGTCCCATCTCTTTTGCATAGTTGCTCTTTCTGCCTGCTGTTTCAGGGGTAGAACTGATCCCACATCTCCTGCATGGCGGAGGCGGGGTCGGTCACGATGACGTTGTTGAAATCCTTGATAAAGGCGGCCCGCTGTTTCGGATCGGACAGCACTTCATAGGCCTGCTTTACCTGGTGCAGCTTGATGGCTGCCTGCTCTTTCTCTTCTTCACTGGCCCCGTGCAGCTTGTCGGGGTGGTACTGGTTCGACAGCCGACGATAGGCTTTCTTGATGTCGTTTTCGCTGGCGTTGGACTTGACGCCCAGCACCCGAAAGTAGTTGTTCATGGCAGATCCTGCATCACTGGCATCATAGGATTCACGCTGCGAGTGCCTGATGGTGGGGATTGGCAAACCAGGCACGGCAAAAACCCGTCATTTTAACGGAAACAGCCCGCCAACGCGATGAGTTGGGCGATCAATTAACGGGCGAAATGAAGAGGGGTCAGTTGAGCGTCTATTGTTGCCAGTCGGTCTGGCCAGTGCAAGGGCGGCAGGGCAAAAGCGATGAAAAAACGGGCAGGAAAGGCATGGGCGGCAGGCCGGGGCGAGGCTGCCGCCGCAGGGGTTACTCCTCCCAGAAGGAGGCGGAGGTGTGGTAGATCATCTTCTTGCTCATCCCGCCATCGACCACCAGATTGGCACCGTTGATAAAGTCGTTCTGGGGATCCGCCAGAAAGAGGCAAGCGCGGGTGATGTCGTCGGGGCGCCCGACCCGGCCGCTCGGGTGCTGGCGGTGATCCGCCTCGGTCAGGGTGTGGTAATCCTCCGCCTGGATCCAGCCCGGACTGATGGCATTGACCGTGACGGGGTAGTCGGCCAGTGAGTTGGCGAGGGACTGGGTGAGGGCGACCAGCGCCCCCTTGGAGGCGCCATAGGCATCCCAACCCGGCTCGTTCTGCTGCCAGCGGGTGGAGGCAATATTGATGATACGGCCATAGGGCAACCCGCGGTTGGCCTGCACAAAGGCGCGGGCGCAGAGCATGGCGCCGCGCACATTGACCGTCATCACCTGATCGAACTGGGCTGCGCTCAGATCCTCGAAGCGGGTGTGGAACTTGCTGATGGCGCCGTTGTTGATCAGCAGATGGATGCCGCCATGCTGCGCGCTAACCTCGGCAAAGAGCCGCACGATGGCCTGCTCATCGCGCAAGTCGAGGGGATGAAAGTGGATCTCGGGATGGTCGAAAGCGTGAGGGGCCAGATCGGTGGCGATCACCCGATAACCCGCCTCGGCCAGCCCGATGCAGAGCTGGCGGCCAATCCCGCCAGCGGCGCCGGTGACCAGTGCAATTTGGGGTTGGTTGGTCTGCTCGTTCATTGTGCTGCTCCATTGCGCGCCCGCAGCACCTTGATGAGAGCCGAGACCTCCTGCTGACCAAATCCTTGCGCCACCCCTTCCTCAAACAGATCGGCGGCAAAGCGCGGGAAGCTGCTGTCGATCCCGGCATCGGTGGCGTGACCGGCGAGGCGGCTGATGGCGGCGCTCCAGGTTTTCAGGCTGGCGTAGGGGTGATCGAAATCGCCGCTCGCCAGCGTCTTGCCAAGGTGGGCCACATCGCCCCCCAAAATCGGCGACAGCTCGCTGAACTGGGCGCACACCTTGGCTACCGGCAACCCTTCCGCCTCGCAGATCAGCGCGCCGTGCAGAGCACCGAGCAGGCCACCGGCAAAGTAGGCGGCGACGGCACAATCTTGCGCCGCGGCGGCGCCAACCGCCTCGGCCACATGGTTGAGGGTTGGGGCGAGCAGGCGCAGCACCGGCTCGGCCTCGCTAAAGGCAGCGCTGGCACCGGAGCAGATGATGCTGGCATCAGTGGTGCCGATCTGATCCGGGAAGCAGAGGATGGCGCCATCGAGATAGCGGGCGCCGCGGGCGTGGCACCAGCTCTCCAGCGCTCTGGCCCCCTGCGGACTGCCGGTGGAGAGCTGCACCAGCAGCTTGCCCGCCACCGCATCGCTCGCCTCGTCCAGCAACTGCTGGCTGACGGCGTAGTTATCGACGCAGACAAGGGTGATATCACTTGCGGCGATGGCTGCGTCAACCGAGGGGGCGAGTGTTGCACCCAGCGCTTGCAGCGGGGCTGCCTTGGCGGCGCTGCGATTCCAGACGGTGACCGGATGGCCCGCCTTGAGCAATGTGGTGGCGAGGGCGGAGCCCATGGCCCCGAGGCCGATGACAGATAGATGGCGCATGATGGCTCCTGACAGTGTTGATAGACGCTGATATAGAAAATTGGGATGCCTTGTGGCAGGTAAGTCACTATATTTGCCCCGTGTCGCCGTGAAAAATGGCTTTTATGACTGTCTGGTATAGGTGAATTCTATGGATGTGCGAACCTTGCGTGCGTTTGTGGCTGTCTTCGAGGAGCGCAACATCACGGCGGCCGCCACCCGCCTTTTCATTACCCAGCCCACCCTCTCCACCACCATCAAGACGCTGGAGGATGAGCTGGGGGTGACCCTGTTTGTGCGGCAGGCGCGCGGGGTGGAGGGGACCGAAGCTGCGCACCGGCTCTATCCCCGCGCCAAGCGGCTGATCGCCGATACCGACTCTCTCGCCCGCGAGTTTCGTGAAACCTCCCCCTGTCTCGAGCTGACGGTGGGGATTGAGGCAGACCTTGGCGATGGCGTGGTGGAGGCGCTGGTGCAAGGGGCGCTCGCCCACGAGGAGATCCTGCTGACTCTGGAGGAGGGGTGCTGTGGCGATGTGCGGCTAGGGTGTGAATCCCTGCGTTGCGGTGACGAGCTCTTTATCCCCCTGCTGGAGGAGGAGTTTGTGCTGGTGCTGCCGCCGGATCACCCGCTGACGGGCAAGGGATCGCTCACCCCGGATGCGCTGGCGGACGAGCCTTGGGTCACCTGCCCGCGCCATGACTCTCACCTGCGGCTGATCGCCATTCTCGGCAATCAGGCGCCCCTCTATCCACGGCGGGCGGGGTCGCTGCGACTGGCGGCGACTATGGTGGCCGCCGGGGCGGGGATCGCCTGGTTGCCTCGTTCCCTCTGTCCGCACGGCTGTACGGTCGCCGAGCTGGCGGCCTCTTCCTTCAAGCGGCGGGTGGGGCTCTGCTACGCCCCCGATGCGTTGCGCTCGGCGGCGGTGACCGCCCTGCTGGCTCAGGTGCGCGGGATGCAGCTCCCCGCCTGATGTCAGGATAAAAATGTCGGCATAAAAAAGGGCCATCCGGTGGGATGGCCCTGTTGAAGGCAATGTTGTTGCGTGGCTAGAGCGACGCCCACCAGAGCCGCAGCTGCAGGCCCCACTTCGAGCTCCAGCCGGTGGTGCTGCTCACAAGCGTCCCATCCTTGATGACGAGAAAAGTCGGGGTGACCCCCACCTGCCACTGGGCGGCCAGCGCTCCCGACTCGTCGTTGTGGGTCGGGAAGGTGAGCCCCTTCTTGCTCATCCCCTTGGCTAACTGTTCCGAATTACCGGAGCGCAGCGCCACCGTCAGCACGTTTTCACCCTCCTGCCACAGCTGCTGTACCGCCGGGGTGGTGAAACGGCAGACACCGCACCAGCTGGCCCAGTAGTAGACCAGCAGCGGCTTGCCCTGACTCAGGGTGGCGAGATCCGTGCTGCTGCCATTCTGCAGGGTGACGGGGGCGCTCATCGCCCCCTCTGGCAGGGTTGGGCTGCGCCACAGATCGAGCAGGGTCGAGATGATCAGCGCCATCAGCAGCAGCCAGAGCGCCTCCTTGCCCCAGCGGCGCCAGCGGGGTTGAGGATTGGTGGCCATCCCTTACCCCTGCTTGGCCAGTTCGGCCTGCACCAGTTGCTCCAGCTCCTCATAGGGGATGGCGCCCGGCACCAGCTGGTTGCCAATCAGGGTCGCCGGTGTGCCCTGTACCCCCAGAATGGTGCCGATGCGCAGGCTGTTGCGCAGCTCCTCGGTCGCCTTGGCGGCCGGTTTGAGCGCGGTGTTGCCGGTGGCGGCCAGCGCCTTGTTGATGTCCGCCTCGGTCAGCATCCCCTGCTTGCTCATCAGCTTGTCGTGCAGGGTGAGGAAGCGAGCGGGATCCTGTTGCCACAGGGTCAGGCTGTATTGGGCCGCCTTGGCGGAGGTCTGCCCCTTGAACGGCAGCAGCTTGATCACCAGTCCCAGATCGTCCGGATAGGCCTTGAGCAGCTTGGTCAGCTGGGGATCGAACTGCTTGCAGTAGGGGCAGTTGTAGTCGGTGAACAGCACCAGCGTCAGCTTGGGGTTCTTGGCGCCGAGGCGCGGGCTGGTGGCGCTGTTGAACAGCACATCCTTGTTGCCCTTGATGAAGTTGCCAAGCTGCGCCTCCTGGGCTGCCGCGTTCTGTTTCTCCCAGGATTCGGCGGCCTCGTCGAGGATCTTGGGGTTGGCGATCAGGGTCTCGCGGATCAGCTCCTTGATGCGCGCTTCTTGCTCCGGGGTGAAGGGGGCGGCGTGCAGGGCCGGAGCCAGCAGGGCTGCGGAAAGGGAGGCCAGCAGGGTCAGGGCGCTCAGAGTCGGTTTCATGGTTACTCCTTAAAATCGGGTGGTGCCAGCCTGAAGCAGGCCAGCCTTGTGCAATGTGGTCAGCAGATCGTCCTTGTCGAGCAGGGGTGACAGCGTGACCCCCTGCGGCAACTCCGGGCCGTAAATCTGGTTGAAGGGAACCGCAGCCGCGCCCCGCTTACGCAGGAAGGCGGCGATGGTGTCGCTTGGTTTGCTCCAGTCGCCGCGCAGGGCCACCACATCGGGGGCCGAGAGGGCCTGTTGCACCTCATCGCGCAGCAACACGTTGTATTTGTTGGCCTTGCAGGTGACGCACCAGTCGGCGGTGACATCGATAAAGACCCGCTTGTTCTGGGCCAGCGCATCTGTGATGGCGCGTTCAGAGAGCGGCTGCCAGACCACCTTGTCAACACTGGCCGAGCCCTGCGCGCTAAAGGCGCCGCTCAGCAGCAGGGGGCTGCCAATCAGGGCGGTGAGGGCGATCGCCAGCGTGAAGCCGCGGATGCCGTAACGCCAGATGATGCCAGCCAGCAGTGCCAGCAGCATGGCAGCCATCAGCCAGCCGGTGGCATAGCTGCCGAGATGGTTGTCGAGCAGGCTGGTGAGCCAGAGGCTGGAGCCCAGCATCATCAGGCCGAGCAGGATGCGCAGATGGTTCATCCAGCGCCCCGGTTTCGGCAACCAGAGGGCGAGCCGTGGCAGGGCTGCCACCAGCAGCCAGGGCAGGCTCATGCCAATCCCCAATGCCGTGAAGATCAGCCAGAGCTGGCCGATCGGCGCCGCCAGCGCAAAGGCCACTGCAGTGCCGAGAAAGGGTGCCGAGCAGGGGGTCGCCAGCAGAGTGGCGAAGCTCCCTTGCAGGAAGTGACCGCCGAGGCCGTTGCCGCCGCTGGTGGCGAGGCGGGTGCAGAGGGCGCTGGGCAGGCGGATCTCGAACAGCCCCAACAGGTTGGCGCAAAACAGCAGGGTGACCAGCACCATCAAGCCGATAAAACCGGCGCTCTGGAACTGGATGCCCCAGCCGACGGCCCCTTGCGTGGCGCGCAGCAGGCTGCTCATGGCCGCCAGCACCCAGAAGGAGGCGATGATCCCGGCGCTGGCGGCGAGGAACTGCTTGCGCACCGCTCCCTGTTCACGCTTCTGATGTCCCAGCTTGAGCGCCAGCACCGGCAGCACGCAGGGCATCAGGTTGAGGATCAGGCCGCCGAGCAGCGCTGCTCCCAGCAACCAGAACAGCGAATGACTCTGGCCGGGCATTGCGAGTGGCGCGCCGATCGTCCCCTTGCCCTGCCACGCCTGCTCGCCACTGGTGAGCAGCAGGCCGAGGGATTGGCCGCGCAGATCCGGCGCATCCCCCTGCCAACCATCGCTCACCGACACCCGGGCGATCAGGGTGTTGCCCTCGACCTCAAGCGCCGGTTTGCCAAATTCGGCACCCTCCAGAGCGTCGATAAAGAGCGCTGGTGATTGCCAACCTTCTGCCCGCTCGGCGCGCAGTTGCAGCTGGTTGTGCTGATAACCGAGCTCGACCCGGGTTGCGGCAGGCAATTGCTGGGGCAGGGTACTCATCGCCTTCGCCCAGGCAAAATCGAAGTCGGCCGGGGCCTGCCCATCCACCGAGAGGGTGAAGGGAAAGTCGGTCAGGATGCAGACATTGCTGCAGGTGGAGAGGCGTAGAGTCCCCTTGAGCGGTTGCCCGGCGGGATAGTTGAGGCTCAGAGGGAAGGTCACCTCACCCTGATAACCCTGGGTGTTGAGCCCGACTACCTCGAAGTGGCGTGGCACCGGCCAGCGCCACTGAAAGGCACCGACCGGCTCGTCCCACAGGATCTGGGGGGCAATGCCCCCTTCGCCCGGGCTGTGCCAGTAGGTTTTCCAGCCTGACTCCAGCTCGACATCGAGCAGGATGCGGGTCTGATCTGCCGTGCTGTGGTCGGCCTGCAGCCGTACCCGGGC
Organism: Aeromonas sp. 604282; assembly: GCF_049170575.1. NCBI lineage: Bacteria > Pseudomonadati > Pseudomonadota > Gammaproteobacteria > Aeromonadales > Aeromonadaceae > Aeromonas > Aeromonas sp. 604282. Next base: position 94,242 of record NZ_JAAKMV010000008.1, read on the forward strand.
GTGATCATTCTGTGGGCTGGTGAGCCAGCCCGTGTCGCTGGCCAATCCCATGGATTGCCACAGCAGACCGCCCAGTAGCAGGGCCGCCTTGAAGAGATTCGACATCTTTTTGGTCTCGCAAAAATTGAGTGACAGCTAACGAAAGAACGCTGTCGAACTCATTCCCGCCAGACGCACAGGGTGAGGTGCAGACGCCGCTCGGGCGGCGAGATGACTCTGGGAGGGGGCAGTGGCGGTGTGTAGAGCCAAAGGGGGGCCAGCAGGGCGAGCAGCACCGCCACGGCAAAGAAGAGCTGTTCGACGCAGAGCAGGGTGGCGGCGCTTAGCCACTTGCCGTTGAGCTGGCAGCTGGTGGGCTGCGGGCTGACTGGCTTGCCGTCGTTCTGCTCATCATCGATGCTCTGAACGGGCAGTGCCTGACAGCTGAGGGCGTGATCGAGCAGGGCAAGCCGGGCCAGCGGCTGGGCTGCACAATTGAGCAGCAGCAGGCAGACCAGTAGCAGGAGATGCTTCGCTATCCGTTGTTGCAACATCATGTTCGCCATGTCCATCAAGATGGGGCCATCCTAGCGACCTATATCTGGAGGGGCAAGTTACCTTGCCCGTTATGACTGATCGCCGGGGTGACAGAGCGGGTGAGTCTGGTCGGTTCTGTTTGGCGAACGCTTGTTCGCTAAAAGGGGGATCAGTATACTGCGCCGAGTTAAAACTCGAGGTGTTCGATGCTCAAAATTGCCCGTGTGCTGCTGCTTGGTCTGCTGCTCATTTTCTGGTTCCTGTTCGGCTTGCTGCTCTGTCTGGTTCGTCCGCGCCACCCCAACAACGTCTATGTCTTTGCCCGTATGTATCACGCGGTCTGCCCGCTGATCGGGTTGCGAGTCAAGGTGACGGTGGCCGACGAGGTGAAATCGGTCGGCCCGGCGGTCTACGTCTGCAACCACCAGAGCAACTTCGACATCTTCACCGTGACCGGTGCGGTGCAGCCCGGTGTGGTGGCGGTAGGCAAGAAGAGCCTGCTGTGGCTCCCCTTCTTCGGCCTTATCTTCTGGCTCTCCGGCAACGTGTTGATCGACCGTTCCAACCGCTCCCGTGCCATCGGCACCATTGGTCAGGTGGTGGATCGCATCAAGAACCGTGGCACCTCCATCTGGATGTTTCCGGAAGGGACCCGCTCCCAGGGGCGTGGCCTGCTGCCGTTCAAGGCGGGCGCTTTCCACACTGCGGTACAGGCTGAAGTGCCGGTAGTGCCCATCGTCTGTTCCAGCTACTTTGGCCAGATCGACCTCAATCGCTGGGACAACGGCGAAGTGCTGGTGGAGGTGATGGCGCCAGTCTGCAGCAAGGAGCACGGTGCCGCCGGCATTCGCGAGCTCTCCGAAGTGTGCCGTGCCCGGATGGAGGCCAAGCTGGCTGAACTGGACAGCAAGCTGGGCCACAGCCACGCAGTCTGACTAGATATCGCAGATGAATCGACAAGGGAGCCTCAGGCTCCCTTTTTTGTTGGTGAAAATCACCACATGGTTGGCTATTTTCACCAACAAACCTTTCTTTAATTTCTTTGTGAAACTCTCATCTATATGTAAAACAACAATAATTTTTCTTGGCACGGCTCTTGTAATGCAATGGGAAGAGATAGCCATCCCATGAACAAGGAGCCAGACCATGAGCGTATTCAGCCGCCTGACCGACGTGATAAATGCCAACCTGCACAGCCTGCTCGACAAGAGTGAAGAGCCGGAGAAGATGCTGCGGTTGATGATCGAAGAGATGGAGCAGGTGCAGGTCGAGATGCGTACCCAGGCCGCCCGCGTGATTGCCGAACAGAAGCAGCTGGAGCGTCATCAGCAAGCGTTGCAGGCGCAGATCCTGGAGTGGTCGGCCAAGGCCGAGCTCGCCATCCAGAAAGGCCGTGAGGATCTGGCCCGCGCTGCCCTCACCGAGAAGCTGGCGGAGGCCAGGAAATGTGAACAGCTGGAGCAGGACAAGGCCCGGGTGGCCGAGGTGCTGGCCCAGCTTACCGCCGACAGTGAGCGACTGGCAGCCAAGCTGACCGAGGCGCGGGAGAAGCAGAAACTGCTGACCCTGCGCGAGCAGACGGCCCACAGCCGCATTCGTGCCCGCGCTCAGGTGGACAGCCAGCGCATGCACGAGCTGATGGCACGGTTCGAAGGCTTTCAGGGGCGGGTCGATCAGCTGGAAGCCCAGCTGGAGGCGGCCACTTTGGGGCAGAATCCCTCGCTGGAGGCCCAGTTCCGCGAGCTGGAGCTCAATGACGAGATAGAGCGCGAGCTGGCCCGTCTCAAGGGTCAGAAGGTGGAGGTATAACCATGACTCCCTGGCCCAAGGATCTGGTGCATCGCAAGCTGACCGGCGTTTGCGCCGGCATTGCCAAACGGCTGGGGATCTCCAGAGTGACGGTGCGAGTGGTAGCCCTGCTTGCCCTGATCCTGGTGCCACCGCTGGCACTGGCTGCCTATCTGCTGGCGGTGCTGGTGATGCCGCCTCGTTATGAATTGAGACGCTGGCTGGATTGACCGCAAGGCAGCCCGGCGGCACTGAGTGCCCGTAAGGAGCAAGTTATGCTGGAATTTTTCATATTGCTGGGAGTGTTGCTGGTGATGGCACTGACCGGTTTTACCCTGGTGGCCATGTTGCTGGTAAGCGGTGTGTTTGTGTTGCTGGGTCTGTTGAGCGGCATGCTTGCCCTGATCATCAAACTGGCTCCCTGGTTGCTACTGGTGTTGGTGGTCTGTTGGCTTATCAGCCACCGTCGTCAGCGCAACAATACCTATCTGTAGTGGCACAACACGTTGTGTGATGCTCCCTGATTTCCCCTTTTCGGCCACTCATCGAGTGGTCTTTTTTTCTGGCAATATTCAGGGGGAGTCGATTAACCACTGCGGGCTCCAGCTCTGCCAAATCGCGGGGTGCAGGATCAGCTGCTCCTTGAAGGATTTTGGCTGCTGCTTGAGGCGATATTCGATGCGCAGGGCCACCCCCTTCTCGCCGACTTCCTGCTGCCAAGCCAGCGTCAAGGGCCCCTTGCCGCGCAGGGCGCGAGCCCCTTTGCCATTCTGGTGCTGACGCAGACGGCGTAGCGGATCCGTGCTGATCCCGGTATAGAGCAGGCCGGTGGCGGTACGCACCATATAGACAGACCAGCGGGAAGAGGGGGATGGTTGTGGTGTCGGTGTGGTGGTTGCGGGTTTTCTCATTCAAATTCTCTGTGCCAAACTCAGAGGCAGCTCAAGGAGGTGCGATGAGGGTTTGGTTCTGGTTGTGGTTGCTGTTGTCGGTGCCGGCTCAGGGGGAGACGATTCGTCTCTACGATTACCATCAGCATCCGCCTTTCAATACCGGTGGAGATACTGGGCTGAGCCACGAGTTGGTCAAGTATCTCAATGAAAAGCTGGGGGGTGAACCCAGAATAGAGCTCTGGTTGGTTAATCGCGCCCGGCTGGCGCTGGAGATGGCGGATCCCGACTTCGATGGTCTGGTGGTCTGGGTCAATCCTGCCTGGGTGGGAGATCCCCATCGCGAGCGCTATTTGTGGACCTTTCCGGTGATGCGCGACACCAACGAGCTGATCTCGAACAGCGACAAGCCGATCACCTATCGCGGACCCGACTCCCTCAAGGGGTTGGTGTTTGGCGGGGTGGAGGGCTACCGCTATCAGGGGATCGACGATGCGGCAGCAAGGGGAGAGCTGGAGCGTCACGATGCCAAGAAGGTGAAGACCAATCTTGAGCTGCTGGTGCGCGGCCGTATCGATGTGACCCTGGTGCCAGGCTCCGCGCTGGGCTTTTTCATCGACTCAAACCACTATCAGGGCAAGCTGTTTATCTCCCCCTTCCCCCAATCCAGCTATACCCGCCATATTCTGTTGCCCAAGTCTCGTCCCGAGCTGCATGCCATCCTCAACGACATCGCCGAGCAGATGGACAAGGATCCCCGCTGGCACAAGGTGTTGGAATCTTATCGCGGTACGCCCTGAGGGCGACGCTTGAGCCGGTGCAATGGCAACAGGCTAACCAGCAAACCAGCCCAGACGAAGGCGAATCCGACTGCCTTTATGGGATCCGGCGCCTCACCAAACCAGTAGATGGCGAGCAGGAAGGCGAGGCTGGGCTCGATATATTGCAGCAGCCCCACAGTGCTCATCCGGGTTCTCGCCACCGCATAGCAGAAGAGCCCCACCGGCAGCAGAGTAGCGGGCGCACTGCCCATCAGCAGCAGCTTGTCGGCCAGATCCCCGTTCACGAATGCCCCTTCCCCGTGCCACGCCAGTGTGCCGATGATGATCAGCGCGACGGGCAGTTGCACCATGGCTTCCAGATAGAGGCTGGTGCCGGTGTCGTAGTGGATCTTCTTCTTGATAAGGCCATAGCAGGCGAAGTTGGCCCCCATGATGAGGGAGAACCAGGGGAGTTGGCCGTAGCAGAAGAGCATGTAGGCGAGCCCCGCCAGCGCCAGGGCGACCGCCAGATGCTTTTGCGGGGTGAGTCGCTCTTTGAGGAAGATGACGGCGAATACGATATTGAACAGCGGGGTCATAAAGAAGGCGAGGCTGGTGGTCAGCACTTGCCCGGTAGTGAGGCACCAGGTGAACATGCACCAGCTGATGGACATAACGGGGCCGGCCAGCAGGATTAGGCCGAGCTGGCGCGGCTCGCTACGCAGTTGTGCCCAGGGCACCTTGTGGCCAAGCAGCAGAAACAGGCCGCCAAGCAGGATAACCGACCAGAGCACACGGTGGGAGATGAGCTCCCACATGTTGACCTCGGGCATGAATTGATAATAGAGCGGCAGCATCCCCCACAGGATGAAGGAGAGGGTCGCGGTGCCGGTACCTAGCCAGTTTTTCATTATTATCCGTTTATTAAATTAAACGCTCATGGCGATAGTAGGGGGCGCGCCCTGTTTCCACAAGAGGGAAAACAGGGAAATGCTGGTACTATCAACGTCATGCTGCGAATCGATAAGTTGTTTGAGCAAATCAGGGCTTGCCGTCTGTGCGAGGCTCACCTGCCGCTGGGGCCTCGTCCGGTGATCCGCGGGGCCGAGAGTGCCCGCCTGCTGATCATCGGTCAGGCGCCCGGCACCCGGGTGCATGCCAGCGGTATCCCGTGGGATGACCCCTCCGGTGACAGGCTGCGCCAGTGGCTCGGGGTCGATAAGGCCACCTTTTACGACCAATCCCGCATCGCCATCATGCCGATGGGGCTCTGTTATCCCGGCAGGGGAAAATCCGGCGATCTGCCGCCGCGCCCCGAATGTGCGCCCACCTGGCACGGCAAGGTATTGATGCTGTTGCCCAATATCGAACTGACCCTGCTGATCGGCCAATATTCACAAGCCTACTATCTGCGGGGGGCAGCCAAAGGGTCACTCACCGACACGGTGCGCAGCTGGGCCGACTATGGCCCCGGCTGGCTGCCGTTGCCGCATCCCTCCCCGCGCAATACCCTCTGGCTCAGGAGGAATCCCTGGTTCGAGGAGGAGATCGTCCCCCATCTGCAGCAAAGGGTCGCCCCGCTTCTGGGGAGACCCTGAGTATTAGAGCGCTGGCTCGGCCAGCGGTTTTGGCTTGCTGCGCGCCATGGCGATAAGTGGCAGGACGATGCAGATACAGCCCAGCAGCAGCGGCAGGCCCGGCTGCTCGTCAAACAACCATACCCCGATGGCCACTGCCATCAGCAGACCGGTGTACTCCGCCGAGGCGATCTTGCTAGCCTCCGCCTTGCGATAGGCCACCACGCACAATCCCGCATAGACCATGATCAGCGCCGAAGATCCGAAGGCGGGCCACCACATCTGCCACTGCCAGTCGCCCCCTTCCCACAGTGCCAGCGCCAGAATGAAGGGCATGCTCAGCACGTTGGTGAAAAACAGGGTCTGGGCGATGGGCTGCTTGAGCGGGATCCGCTTGATCAGCAGGTTGTTGAGCGCCATCGACAGCGCCACCCCAAGCGCCGCCAGAGCGGCCCAGTTCACCTCGGTCGGGCGCAGCACGATCAAAACCCCGATAAATCCGATGACTGCGGTCAGCACCTTCTGGCGCGAGATCGCTTCCCCCGCCATCCACACCGCCAGCGGCACCATCATCAGGGGGGCTGCATAGAAGAGGGCATTGGCGGTAGCGAGCGGCAAGCGGGTGAGGGCCACCACCATCAGGCAGACGCCGACCGCCCAGATATGGGCCCGCAGCAGGTGCCACTTGATGGCCACCGGCGGGTTGCGGCGCCATGACCAGAGCAGCCAGGGCATCAGCAGAATGGCGGCCGAGAGCTGGCGGAAAAAGACAAACTGGAAGATGGGCTGATCCGGCTCCAGCACCTTGACCAGCGCATCGGAAAAAACCGCCACCATATTGCCCAGCACCAGATATAGGATGCCGATCCCTACTGCATTCATACCACCTCCCACTTCAGATGAGGGGAGGGTAGCGTGCCGGTTGATATCCAGTAAAATGATAAAAAATGACCATTCATGAGATATTTAGATAATGAAGCTTCCTCCCCTGCGTGCGGTGCAATATTTCGAGGTGGTGGCCCGGCTGCTCAGCTTCTCCCGCGCCGCTCTGGAACTGAACGTCAGCCAGAGTGCGGTCAGCCACCAGATCCGTCTGCTGGAGGATTTTCTGGGTGAGCGCTTGCTGCTGCGTCAGGGGCGGTTGCTCTCGCTGACAACCCAGGGGGAGAGCTACTTCGAAGGGATTGCTGCCGGGCTTAGCCAGATTGCCCAGAGCAGCGAACAGCTGCGCGGTGGCGGCGAGATGCGGTTGCGCCTCGCGGTCTACAGCTCGTTTGCGGTGAAATGGCTGATCCCCCGCTTGGCCGGATTGCGCCAGCTCTACCCCGAGCTGGACTTGAGTCTGGAGATGGTGGCGGAGGATCCCGAACTCTCCGATAGGGTGGCGGACTGCTTTATCACCGTCTCACCCCACGGGCGTGGTTACTGTCACGATCTTATCTATCAGGAGCGGCTCTTTCCGGTCTGCAGTCGCCGTCTGTTGCAGCAGGTCAGCGGGGAGTGGCCTGATGCCATCTGGCAGCTGCCGCTGCTTTCGGTGCAGTCCATCTACAAGGCGAGGGGGGAGGATTGGCTGCGCTGGGCCAAGGCGGGTGGGCTGGTGATTCCGGACGAGGCGCGGATGCACCATTTCAGCCATGTGCTGCTGGCGATGGAGGCGGCGGCCTGGGATCAGGGGGTGGCATTTGTGAATGACTATATGCTGCGACCCGATGATCCCCAGCTGGTGGCCTTGCCGGTACACCAGCTGGAGACGGGGGATGCCTTCTACTTTACCTGCAAGCGCTCGCGGGCCCATGAGCCCGCCATCAGCCGGTTGCGCCAGTGGCTGATGATGGAGACACGCCAGAGCATGCCGCTCTAGCCTGCACCGTTACGCTCTCTTGAACTGGCTCAGTACAAACAGGCTGGTGGCGCAGACGACGACCGAAGGCCCAGCCGGGGTGTCCTGGTACCAGGAGAGGGTCAGCCCGCCGAGCACGGCGAGACAGCCGATCAGCGCGGCAAAGCCAGCCATCTGCTCCGGTGTCTGGCTGAAACGGCGGGCGGTGGCGGCGGGGATGATCAGCAGGGAGGTGATGATCAGCGCGCCAACAAACTTCATCGCCACGGCGATCACCAGCCCAATCAGCAGCATCAGTACGCAGCGCAACATATCGACCCGGATCCCTTCTACCCGCGCCAGCTCTTCCGAGATGGTCATGGAGAGCAGTGGATCCCACAAGCGCCACAGGGTGAGCAGTACCAGCGCGCCACCGCCGTAGATCCAGAGCAGATCCATCGGTTGTACCGAGAGCAGGTCGCCAAACAGGTAGGCCATCAGATCCACCCGCACATTATCCATAAAACTCAAGGTAACCAGACCGAGCGACAGGGCGCTGTGGGCCAGAATGCCGAGCAGGGTATCGGTCGCGACCTGCTGGTTGCGACTCATGATCACCAGCAGCATCGCCATGGCGAGGCAGCAGACCACTACCGCCAGGGTGAGATCGACCTGCAGCAGAATGCCCAGTGCTATGCCGAACAGGCAGGCGTGCGAAAGGGTGTCGCCAAAATAGGCCATCTTGCGCCATACCACGAAGCTGCCTAAGGGGCCGGCCAGCAGGGCGATGCCGAGACCGGCTGCGAGGGCGTATAACAGAAAGCTGTCCACTTGAATGTCCTGTTCTTGCGCTATTTGCTGTGAGCGTTGTTGCGAGAGGGCAGGCGGATGACGGGGGCCTGCGGTTCATGATGATGGTGTTCGCCGTCGCAGTGGTGATGATGGGTATAGACCGCCAGCACCTCCTGCTCCGGTCGCCCGAACAGGCGGGCAAATTCGGGATGGCGGGCCACGCTCTCCGGTTCGCCATGGCAGCAGACGTGGCGGTTGAGGCAGATCACCTCGTGGGTGCTGGCCATCACCAGATGCAGATCGTGGGAGACCATCAGCACGGCGCAATTGAATTCGGCGGCGAGCTGACCGATCAGGGCGTAGAGCTCGATCTGGCCGTTGATATCCACACCCTGCACCGGTTCATCCAGCACCAGCAGTTCGGGTTTGACCAGCAGGGCGCGGGCCAGCAGCACCCGCTGCATCTCGCCGCCGGAGAGTTTTTGCATCCGGTTTTCCAGCAATCCCTCTGCGCCCACCCTGGCCAGAGCTTCCTCGATGGAGAGGCGGCTATTTTTGCCCAGTTGCAGGAAGCGACGCACCGTCAGCGGCAAGGTGGGATCCAGATAGAGGCGCTGGGGCACATAGCCGACTCTCAGATCGCGGCTGCGGGTTATCTTGCCTGAATCCGGCGTGAGCAGGCCCAGCACCAGCTTGCTCAGGGTGCTCTTGCCCGCCCCGTTGGGGCCGACGAGCGTGGTGATTTTGCCTTTATTGAGGGTAAAGGAGACCTTGTCGAGCACAGAGCGTCCATCAAACGAGAGAGAGACCTCTTTCAGCTCTACCAGTTGGCTCATGACAACTCCGGGGTTTACAGCCAGTGAGAGTTATAATATAACAAAAAGCAGCTGTTATATTATCACATACTCATCCCTTGACGAGATTCACCAATGAGAATTATTGCGCTTTTCACTGCCCTGCTGGCGGTGAGTTTGCCTGTTCGTGCCATTGAGGTAGTGACCACCATCAAGCCCCTTGGCTTCATCGCCGCGGCGATCACTGACGGGGTGAGCGAGCCCAAGGTATTGCTGCCGACCGGTGCCTCTCCCCACGATTTCTCCCTGCGTCCGTCCGATATTCGCAGCATCAACAGTGCTGGGCTGGTGGTGTGGGTTGGCCCCGAGCTGGAAGGGTTTATGGCCAAGCCGCTGGCCAATCATTCCCATGCTTTGGCCCTGACTCAGGTTGAGGGAATGCCGCTGTTCAACTACGCGATTCAGGATAGTCATGACTCCCATGACCATGATGATCACGATCATGCCGCCCACGAGCACGGTAACCATGATCATGATGAAGGGCATGAGGGACATCATCACGAAGGGGTCGATCCCCATATCTGGCTTGGCCCGACGCAGGCCAAGGTGATTGCCAAGGCGATCGCAAGTGAATTGGGCAAGCTGGATCCGGCCAATCAGGCTCGCTATGACGCCAACCTCGCGGCATTTGATGCCAAGGTGGATGCCAAGGACAAGGTGATTGCCGGCCAGATGAAGGCAGTGAATGAGAAGGGGTACTTTGTCTTCCACGAGGCGTATGGATACTGGGAGCGCCATTACGGCATGAGTTCAAAAGGTCACTTTACCGTGAGCCCTGAGCGTCGCCCGGGCGCCAAGACCCTGGTGGATATCCGCAAGGCACTGGAAGAGAAGCAGGCGAGCTGCATTTATGCCGAGCCGCAATTTTCACCGGCAGTGATCGAATCGGTGGCTCGCAATACTGGCGCCAAGGTGCTGTTGCTTGATGAGGTGGGTGAACAGGTGCCGCTTGGCCCGGATGGTTATCCCCAATTCATGCAACAACTGGCAGACGCATTTGCCCAATGTCGCTGATTAGCGGCTGAGTCTCTCATCCGGACGGACTATACTGACCTCCAGCATCTGACATGGAGTGTCCGGTATGAAATGGTTGTTGATCCCGGCCTGCACACTGGCGCTATGTTGCGCCAGTGTGCAGGCTTCGCGCCTTTCCGAATATATTGCCAGTCCGGACCTGCGGGCCAAGCTGCAGGAAGTGTATGGTGGCAGGGCCATCCAGCGGGCCGAGGCATTTTCTCGCTTGCTCACCCCCAGAGCGGGTACAACCGACCAGCAGAAGATCGAGCTGGTGAACAACTACTTCAACAATCTCACCTACAGCGAGGATCCCAAGCTGTGGGGAGATGAGGATTACTGGGCCAATCCGCTGGAGTTCATCGGCGCCCGGGGTGGGGATTGCGAGGATTACAGCATCTCCAAGTACTACACCCTGATGGAGCTGGGGGTGGATGAGAAGAAGCTGCGACTGGCCTACGTCAAGGCGGTGCGTTACAACCAGTTCCACATGGTGACTCTCTATTTTCCGACACCCAAGGCTGACCCACTGGTGCTCGACAACATCAACAGCCGGATCCTGCCGGGCAGCAAGCGTACCGATCTCATTCCCGTTTACAGTTTCGATGCCAAAAGCATCTGGATCATGAAGTCACGGCGGGAAGGGACGCTGGCGGGGAGTGCCGATCGGTTGGCGCAGTGGACATCGATGAAGACCCGTTTCTCCAGCGAGCAACTGCGCTCTCCTCGTCGTCAGTTATAGCTTGCCCGCCGCCTTCAACTCATCGAAATATTTCGCCGCGCCCGGATGCTGTTCAATACTCAGCACCGGGCCGGTTTTATTGCGTGCCCGGTGAAACATATTGGCGTAGCCATAAGTCTGCTCATTGAACTTGGTCTGCTGGGTCAGCATGGCCTTGGTCAGACGATAGACAGACTCTTCCGGCATGGTGGCATTGGTAACCAGGGTGGCGGCAATGGCAAAGGTGGGAGTTGCCTTCAGATTGCCGGGGTAGATACGAGCGGGCACCTGACTACGTTGGTAATATTTGACCCCTCTGAGTAGCTGATCCCGGGTGGCCCCATCGACGGGGAGGAAACTGACCGCGCAACGTTTGGCGGTGTCGAGCACAATCCGGTTGGGATGCCCCATCACCAATGCAAATGCGTCGATCTGCTTGCTGCAGAGCGCATCCGGCAGGTTGGCCATGCTCTTCAGATCGAGCTCCTGCTCTTTCGCTCCCAAGATGTTGAACAGAGCCAGCGCCGTCTGGCGGGTTCCCGAGTTCTTCAACCCCATGTCGATGGGGGCGAGCTTGAGCTGTTCCAGTGACGTGATATCGCCATCGGCACGAATCACTATGGTGAAGGGCTCGGCATGGGTGGCAAACAGGGTGCGCAGCTCAGGTTGCGGCTGGGTGGTAAAAGGGCCCAAGCCTTTGCTTGCCTGATACAGCCAGTCTGACTGCACCATGGCGTAGGAGGTCTCGCCACTCTTCAGCAGCTTCAGGTTTTCTATTGAACCCGATGAGCTCTGCAGTGTGCACGCAAGTTGCTCATCGACCTCATGGGCCAGACGGCAAAACTCTTTGGTTATCTGGTGATAAATCCCCTGCTCACCCCCGGTGGCGATAGTGACGGTTTCAGCCATCAAGCAGGGTTGCCACAGCAGAGGCAACAGCATAGCGAGCTTCTTCATGATTGCGCCTCCCTGGCATAACCATCGATACCCCAGGTCCGTAGTTTGTCGATGTCGCGACACTCTCCCGATTCTGCCAGCAGGGTATAACCGGCGGCATGCATGGTCTGGGAGAGCAGATTCCAGTAGAGCGGCTCATCGGTCAGCTGACAGCTGATAAAAATGGGATTGAGCGGGTCAAGTTGATTGAAGGTATCCGCATTGAGGGGAATGGCGCTGAAGGCGAGCTCACACCCCTGTTCCTGCAACGCAGCCAATATGGCTTGGCCGTGGGCGGGAAAGGTGACCACATCCCAGCGCCAATCCAGTGTTTTGCCGCGGCCCTGGCTTAGCAGGGGGAAGATCTCGGACCATTGCGGGTGATTGAGCAGGGAGAGGGGCAGCAAGATCCCCTCTATGTGAGAGTGCTGCCACTGTTGCAGGGCGCTCTGGATGGTTGCGAGAGCGCTGTCGGCACCGAGGGGCTGACTGGGCAAGAAACGCTGATAGAGCGCGATCTCCCCTTGTGTGGAGACAAATTTTTGCAGTTGCCCGCCTTCCGGCAGTGGGCTCACTCCTTGCAGCGGCTGTGGGGGCGTCAGTGGCAGCTGTTTTCCCAGCTGGGTGATTTTGAGTCGTTGTTGCAGCAGATCCCGTTTGCGTTCGGAAACCAATTGGTTGATGGAAAGTGCCACTTCTTTGAGGTCTTGCAACCAGGGAGTGGGCAGGGTGCTGTTGAACTGGTGTTTGCGGATACGGATCAGCTGCAGGTTGATCTGCTCCAGGGGCTGCAGCAGGCGTTTGCACACCAGGGAGATGATCAGGGTAAATACGACGAGGCCCGCCAACAGCGCCAGACCGGTGCGACTGATGGCATTCCACAGGTGCTGATAGGCGTAGCCGCTATGCCCCTCAAGGGTCAGAGTGCCCAGCATGCGCCAGCCATCTGTCAACTCTTGCTCAATTTTGACGGGTGGCATGCCGATAACAGAAGGGAGCCAGCCAGGGACATTTTGCTGGGTAGAGTGGAATACCTTCTGAAACAGCAATTGGCCATCCGGATCAACCAGAATAACCGAGCTGACGAAGCCGCCGTCAAACATGGCATTGACAATGGTTTCGGCCAGCACCTGATCATCATTGAGCAGGGTGCCTTGAAGTACCAGTCCAAGGGCTGTGATGGCGGTCTCCAGATTGGCCGACATCTGATCAAGGATTGACTGGCGGACCGTGGAGACTTCAAGAACGAACAACATAACTGCACCAATCAGGAACAGTACAAGGATTATCCAGCGCAACAGTTTTGATAACGTCATATCCACTCCATGGAAAAATTATCGCAACATTTGAATTTTTAATGCCGAATCGAGTCCGACCCGGCTCTTAAAAATAGGAAAAAATAGTTAAAAAAGGCGATCATTTCTGCCCATCAGGGCGTGTTATGCATAAAATGTGAGGTTCATGCAGATTGTGATGAACTATTTGTAATTTGTTTTGTCCAAAAAACAGTTTTATACGGTTTTGTCACAACTGACATCGCAATACTCTCTCTTGGATCTAAATACAGGATAGCGGATGAAACGTCTCCGTCCCTTGGTAGCACAGGCTGCCAATTGGGAACCACCGGTTCCCCGCAAACATTTTTACGCCATGCTGATGCTGACGGCCATGACCCTGTCAGCAGTGGCATTGCTGCCAGCGCCGGGGGATATCCTGGAGCGGCCTCTTCGCCTTGAGTTGCCCATTGATACCGCCGGTACAGCAACCAACGAAAACAACACTGATTTTAACGAAATCCCCGACCACGAACTGGTTGATCAGAGTGCGGCAGAGGACGATATCCCTGTTGATACCGCACCGCAGTGGCAGGATTACCGAGTGCGTAATGGTGAGAACCTGACCGCCATTTTTAACAATCTGGGACTCTCTACCACTACTCTCTACAAAGTACTTGATGCGGACAGCAAGAACTATCTGGCCAGATTGAAACCGGGCCAGACCATAGAGCTGCTGATCGATCAGGACAACATTCTGCAACAACTCAAGATCCGCTTGAACATCAAGCAGACGCTGGTGATGTCGCGCAGTGACGATGCTTATACTGCCTCCATGATCAACGAGAAGGTCGAGTGGCAGCCGCAGCGTTACAATGGCGTGATCAACGGCAGTTTCTATGTCAGTGCCCGCAATGCAGGCATTCCTGCCACTCATATCCAGAAGATTGCCAACCTGTTCCAGTGGCGGATGAACTTTGCTCAGGATCTGAAAAAGGGCGATAAATTCAAGGTGTTGGTACGCCAGGAGACGGTCGAGGGCAAGAGCACCGGTAACAGCCAGCTGCTGGGTGTGGAAATGATCAGTCAGGGCAAGACGGTGTCGGCCTGGCTCTCCGATGATGGCAACTATTACGATGGTCAGGGCAACAGCCTGGAGCGCGGTTTCCGCCGTTATCCGACCCACAGTCGTTACCGGATCAGCTCAAACTTCAACCCCGCTCGCAAGCATCCTGTGACTGGTGCTATCCGTCCCCACGAGGGGACCGACTTTGCCGTTCCGGTGGGTACCCCGGTACTGGCCACGGGTGACGGTGTGGTCCAGAAGGCGACCAGCCACCCGCTGGCGGGTACCTATATCGTAATCAAGCACGGTCGAACCCTCTCTACCCGTTATCTGCACCTGAGCAAGTTGCTGGTCAAAACCGGTCAGCGGGTGAAGATGGGCGACAAGATCGGCCTTTCCGGCAACACCGGTCGCTCGACTGGTGCTCACTTGCATTACGAACTGCGGATCAACAACCGTCCGGTTAATGCCATGACCGCCAAGCTGCCGATGGCTGAACCGCTCAGTGGCAAGGAGCGTCGCCAGTTCCTGGCCAAGGTGAAGAGCTACCGCAAGGAGCTGGCCGCCGGCTAATCGCTGTAGCCACTAGCTGAAATGAAAAGGCCCCGCCAGACTGGCGGGGCCTTTTTTGCATGCGTAGTGCTGGTCAGTAACCCTTGTCGAAGTCAATCTTGCCATCCAGTGGCTGGCCATCGATAAAGCGAATGTAGTTGCGTACAAATATCTGGGCCACATCCTCTGGAAAGCTGTAGGCGCTGTTGTGGGGGGTGACGATTAGGTTGGGTTGTCCCCACAGTGGACTGTCGGCGGGCAGCGGCTCCTGCTCGAATACATCCAGCACCGCCATTGCCAGCTTGCCGGTACGCAGTGCGGTGAGCAAATCGCCCGAGTGTACAGCGCTGCCACGACCGACGTTGAACAGGATGGCGCCCGGTTTGCAGTGTTCGAAGCGGGCGGCATTGAAGAGATGACGGGTATCGCGGGTGGCAGGCAGCACGCTGACGATGACATCGGCCTGCGCCAGCATCTTGTTGAGCGCAGGCAGCTGATAAACCTGGTCAAACCCGGCACGCTCCCGACCACTGCGGCTGATGCCCAGCACCTTCATACCAAAATGTTTGCCGGTGTGGGCGATATGCTGGCCAATGCTGCCGGTACCCAGGATCAGCATGGTTTTCCCTTTGAGCCCCTGATAGGGGTGACTCTGCCAGAGTCGTTGTCTTTGTTGTTCCCGATAGAGAGGAAGTTGGCGTGTCAGACTGAGCAGATGACCAAAGACATACTCGCTCATCAGCGGGCCGAAGATGCCGCGCACGTTGGTGAGCTGATAGTTGCGACGACTGTCCGGATCGAGCAGCACGTCGACCCCGGCATAGGTGGACTGGAACCAGCTCAGCTTGTTGGCTTTGGGCAGCAGTGGCTTGGCGCGGGCTGGCTCTGCCAGCAGAATATGGGCCTCGCCGATAAGTTGTTCGGCATCGCTCGGGTTGTCGGCCCGCAGAATGCGCAGATGAGGGAGGTTGGCCGCCTTGAGCAGACGTTCGTAGTGAGCATTATCCTGGCTGAGCAAAAGAAGGGTACGTTGGCTCATACTCTTGTTCCTTATCAGAATTTGCGGCGCGACAAGATGCCGCTCTCGTCCCATCTTACCCGAGTTGCCAGCGCAACATAGCCGACCAGGGCGCTTTTTCGTTTTCGCCACGCCCCTCGTGGGCTACAATCTGCCCCACATTTTGCAAAGGATCCGACTTCAGTGTTTGGTGACAAGTTTTATAAGCGACTGGCCGAGCTACAGCCTTGGCAACAGACCGTCTACACCCTGGCGCTGGCAGAGCGCATGTACCCCAACTATGCCCTGTTCAGCCAGGCTTCCGGTTTTGGCAATGCAGATGCCTTCCGGCACGCGCTGGATCAGATGTGGAACTATCTGACCGTCAAGGGCTCACGTGTCAATCTGGGAGCCATTCTCGAAGAGTTCGAAGCCCATATTCCGGATCCCCGCAAGTTTGAATCCTACGGCGCCTATCCGGCGCTGGATGCCTGTGTGGCACTGGGCTGCGCCTACAACTCGGTGATCTGCCGGGTTGGCGAAGAGGCCAACGATGCCAGCCATGCCTCCGTTGGCACTGTGGCCGGTTTTATCGAGCTGCTGGAGGAGCGGGCTCTGACAGAAGAGGAGCTCTACGAGCACGAGTACATGGAGGCCGAGCTGGAGTTTCAGGTCGAGTTGCTCAAGCGGGTTGCCCATGAGCGCGACAGCGATCGTATCCTGGCCATCAGAGCATTCGCCTCTCAGGATGGTGTCTCCAATATCGGTATCAGCCTGGAAGAGTAATTATCTCCGGTGCCTGATAGACAAAAGCTCCCGGTCGGGAGCTTTTTTTATGTCTGTCATTCTGTGGCTGTTTAAGCTTGCTCTTCGGTCAGGGGTCTGACGCTCAGCACCGGGGCAGCGTCGATTTCGTCTGCATTCATCATGGTGGAGATGCGTTGCAGGGAGGAGAGCAGCAGGGTCTGCTCCCACGCTTCCAGCGCCTGAAAACGTTGGATGAAGCGCTCTTGCAGCGGGGTAGGGGCCTGAGCCAGCAGGGCGCGGCCTGCGTCAGTCAGTGTCGCGTGAACCTTGCGCTTGTCGGTATTGCTGCGAACTCGCTGTACCAGTTGGCGGCTCTCCAATCGGTCCATGATGGTGGTGGCGGTGGCCTGGCTCATGTTGGTGTGATCGGCCAGCTGGCGCATGGAGATCTGCCCCAGTTCGTCGATCCCTTTGAGCAGCAAGAGTTGCGGGGAGGTGAGCCCGGCTTCTTTGATCAGGCGCCTGGAGTGCATGTCGATGGCACGAATAATCTGGCGCAGGGCGACCAGTACTTCATCATGTTTTTCCATGGGGTGTGCGTCATTGGAGGGCTATGGAGAGGCGCAAAATTTTCCGCCTAATTCGTTACAAGGTCAATATTGTTTTTGTTGTAATCATTTTTGCTCTAATTAATTTTATGTTAGGTTGTCAGGCATTTCACGGAATTCACCCTGACATTTGAGGAGCGAGATGATGAACGACGAGCTGGATATCAAGTCTCTGGTGGCCGAGTTACGTGTGGTCAGAGTGCGCTACGAACTGCCGGATACCTCGGCTTTTGTGCGCTATCAGCCTGCCTATGATGAAGACCCGAACAACCTCAAGGTACACCACTATGATGGTGAGTTACCCCTCTCTTGTAGTGAGACAGGTACTTTCAACCTAAAGGAGTTGGTGAACGAATTGCGCTACGCCTATGTGCTGGTGCACCTCTTTCCTGACGAAAGTGCCATGAACTTCTATCTGACCGGCCTAGATACCGGCCTGGCCCAGTTGGAGTTCATCGGTGGCTCTTACGACTTCAACCGGCTCTGGATCACCAGCGGTATCTCCAATCTGGGCGTCCCCATGGCCATCTTCCTCGGCAAGCGTCACGCCGTGAATGGCCAGCCCTCGGTTTCGCTGGTGGATCACCGCGAACAAGCAGCTGGCAAGCTAGTCTATCGCGCTATCGGCGGGGCCGGTGATCATGTGGGCGAAGACTTTTTCAACAACGACTAAGGAGGCTGGATGCGAGCAAGCAAAGGGCTATTGAAAGGCCTCAACCCCACCATGGCCATGACGGCCCTCACCGTTATCACCCTGTTTTTACTGTTTGGCGTTTTTGTTCCCGATACCGCAGCCGCCTGGTTTGTCGGTGCCAAGGATCAGATTATTGCCGGGTTCAAGTGGTACTACATTCTGGTGGTCGCCCTGTTCCTGTTCTTCGCTGTCTACCTGATGTTCAGCCGTTTTGGCAGCATCCGACTGGGTGACGACGACCAGGTACCGGAGTTCGGCTACTTCGCCTGGTTCTCCATGCTCTTTAGCGCGGGCATGGGTATCGGTCTGGTGTTCTGGAGCATTGCCGAGCCGATGAACCATCTGCAGGGCAATCCATTCATTACCGAAGGGATGACCCCGGAAGCGGCCCAGATCGCTATGCGCCTCACCTTCTTCCATTGGGGTCTGCACCCTTGGGCAATCTATGTGATCGTTGGCCTGTCGCTGGCCTTCTTCAGTTATCGCCGCAAGTTGCCGCTGGCGATCCGCTCTGTGCTTTATCCCATCCTTGGCGAGCGGATCTACGGCTTCTGGGGCCATGCGGCCGATGTGCTGGCTGTGTTCGGTACCGTGTTCGGGGTGGCGACCTCCCTCGGTCTGGGGGTCTCCCAGATGAATACCGGTCTCAACCAGATGTTCGGCATGGACGTATCGCAATCCAACCAGCTTTGGCTGATTGGTGGCATTAGCCTGATCGCCACTCTGTCCGCAGTCTCCGGGGTCGGGCGCGGGGTGAAGATCCTCTCTGAGCTCAATATCTGGCTGAGCGTATTCGTGCTTGCGCTCTTTCTGGTGTTGGGGCCGACCACCTATATCCTCAACGCCTATGTGCAGAACATTGGTGATTACCTGCAGAACATCGTCAAACTGAGCTTCTGGACCAACACCGAGGCCAACGGCACTTCGGCCTGGCAGTCGAGCTGGACGGCGTTTTACTGGGGCTGGTGGATTGCCTGGGCGCCGTTTGTCGGCATGTTTATCGCCCGCATCTCCAAGGGGCGTACTATCCGCGAGTTTGTGCTCGGCGTGCTGCTGGTGCCCTCGCTGCTCGGCATGTTCTGGCTCACCGTGTTTGGCGGTACGGCGATGAATCTGGAGCTGTTTGGTGGTGGCGGTGTGGTGGCTGCGGTCAATCAGGATGTGACGCTGGCGCTTTACAAGACGGTCGAACTGCTGCACTGGGATACCTTCGGCTGGATCGCCAAGGCTGTGCTGACCCTGCTCATCTGCACCTACTTCATCACCTCCAGTGACTCGGGCACGCTGGTCATCACCACTCTGCTCTCCATCGGTGATCAGGAGCCGCCGGTGTTGCACCGCGCAGTATGGGGTCTTGGGCAGGGGCTGGTTGCGGCCATCCTGCTGGTCTCCGGCGGCCTGGCAGCCTTGCAGGCGGCCAGCATTATAGCCGCGCTTCCGTTCTCGGTGATCATGTTGGCCATGTGCTATTCGCTGATACTGGGGCTCAAGCAAGAGAGCCAGCGCCAGTTCGAGTATCGTCAGAACCTCAAGCGCCACGATGGCTCATCCCATATGAGCCTGATGGAGCGAATTGGTCCCGCATAACGGCATCAGAAGGGGGCTGACACCCCTTCCTATGCAAACCTGGATGCAAAACGGCCGCCCTGGCGATGCTCTCCTTGCGGAGCTCATCATCAGGGCGGCCGTCTGTTATGGGGCCGAGGTTACTCTTCGATAAAGGTCCACTCATCCTTGATGCGGCTGATGGCATCGGTCCGCTTTTTGGCGAGCTGCTCCTTGATCTCTTCCCCTTTGAAACCGGCTGCCACTATCTCTTTCACCGGCACCGCTTGGGCGGCAGCCAACGCTTCGGCCACGTAGTCCGGCTCGGCGTAGACCCGATCCTCGAAACCGGTACGACCGTGGAAGTCGGCGCGACAGGCATCCAGCAGCTGGGCAAAGCGCTCGGGGCGACGCCAGGCATCTGCCTTGTCGAACACCTTGAGCAGGGTGGCGGGCTTGAGCTCAAAGGCGATGTGGATGTGGGTGTGCAGATCGCTCACCAGCAGCGCCAGATCCCGGCACTCGTTGGGTACCCGGAACCGTTCGCACAGGGCGCGAATAAGCGGCAGCCCCTTTTGGCCGTGACCATGATGGCTGGGCCAGAACTCCTTGGGGGTCACTCCCTTGCCGAGATCATGGCAGAGGGCGGCAAAGCGGACGGTCAGCTCGGGGGAGATCCGGCACGCCTGCTCCAGCACCATCAGGGTGTGGATGCCGGTGTCGATCTCCGGGTGCCACTTGGCCGGGGCGGGGACGCCAAACAAGGCATCGATTTCGGGGAAAAGCGCCTTGAGGGCGCCGCACTTGCGCAGCACCTCGATAAAGATCTGCGGGGTTGGCCCCATCAGCACCTTTTCCAGCTCCTTCCAGACTCGCTCCGGCGTGAGGTGGGCCAGCTCGCCAGCGGCCGTCATCTCGCTCATCAGGGCGAGGGTTTCCGGTGCTATGGTAAAGCCCTGAGCGTGGAAGCGGGCGGCGAAGCGGGCAACCCGCAGGATGCGCAATGGATCTTCGGCAAAGGCGGGGGAGACGTGGCGCAGCAGCCGCTTTTCCAAATCCTTGATGCCGCCGTAGGGATCATGGAGCTGGCCCTGATCATCCTCGGCGATGGCGTTGATGGTGAGATCCCGGCGCAGCAAATCCTGTTCCAGCGTCACATCGGGGGCGGCGTGGCATACAAAGCCGGTGTAGCCCTGACCCTGTTTGCGTTCGGTACGGGCGAGGGCATACTCCTGCTGGGTTTTGGGGTGAAGAAACACCGGAAAGTCGCGACCGACCTGGGTAAAACCCAGCGCCAGCATCTGCTCCACGGTGGCACCGACCACCAGATGATCCCTGTCGCCCTGCGGCAATCCCAGCAGGCGATCCCGCACTGCGCCCCCAACCAGATAAGTCTGCAAACCGTCTCTCCCGTCATCAATCGTGGGGCCGAGTATATCGTCTTTGTGACCGCTTTGCTGCCTGACCACCACCTGCCCACAGCGCCAGTCAGCAGGGCTTTGACTTGGGCGTGGCGAGGCCTTACGCTGCCGCACCAGACAGCTGGCGTGCCGGATGACTTTATGCCCGCGCAGGCCAGATGAGCCGAAGGAACCGCAGAGTTCCCCATATATCAACGACATGAGAACAACGTGAATCAATCAACCTTCGCAAGCAGGGTTCTGGAGTGGTACCAGCTTCATGGCCGCAAAACCCTGCCCTGGCAGCAGGAGAAGACCCCTTACCGGGTCTGGGTCTCAGAGATCATGCTGCAGCAGACTCAGGTCGCTACCGTGATCCCCTATTACCAACGTTTTATGGCACGCTTCCCCGATGTGGTGGCACTGGCTGATGCCCCCGTCGACGAGGTGCTGCACCACTGGACCGGGCTTGGCTACTATGCCCGGGCCCGCAATCTGCACAAGGCGGCCCAGCAGATCCGCGATCACCACCACGGCCTCTTTCCCGAGCGCTTTGACGAGGTGGTGGCGCTGCCGGGCATTGGTCGCTCAACCGCCGGGGCCGTGTTGTCGCTCTCTCTTGGTCAGCCTCACGCCATCCTTGATGGCAACGTGAAGCGGGTGCTCACCCGCTGGCTGGCGCTGCCGGGCTGGCCCGGCCAGAAACAGGTGGAGAACGAGCTGTGGGAGATCGCCATCCGGCTCACTCCCAAGCTGGGTGTGGCGCAATACAATCAGGCAATGATGGATATCGGAGCGACGATCTGCACCCGCAGCAAGCCTGCCTGTGATCGCTGTCCGGTGCGGACCGATTGCCAGGGGCTGTCGCAAGGCAAGCCCACCGCCTACCCCAATAGCAAGCCGAAAAAGAGCATTACGGCACGGGATGGCATCATGTTGCTGATCCGCCATGGCGATGAGTTGCTGCTGGAGAAGCGGCCGCCACAGGGGATCTGGGGCGGGCTCTACTGCTTCCCGCAGGCGGCTTCGCTGGCGGAGGTGGAGGGTCTGCTGGCGTCCCTTGGCCTGAGCCATCACGGTTATCGTGAACTGGCCGGGTTTCGCCATACCTTCAGTCACTTCCATCTCGATATCCAGCCGTTGCTGATTGACATTGATGAGGCGCAGCCGCTGCGGCTCATGGAAGCAGATAACCGACTCTGGTATAACTTACGCCATCCTGCCGAGGTGGGGCTGGCGGCCGCCACGGCCCGTCTGCTCGCCTATCCAGAGTTACAACCATAGAGGTCAACATGAGCCGTACTGTATTTTGCCAACGCCTGAAAAAAGAGGGCCCGGGTCTGGATTTCCAACTCTATCCCGGTGAGCTCGGCAAGCGGATTTTTGACAACATCAGCAAGGAAGCCTGGGCCGAGTGGCAGAAGAAGCAGGTGATGCTGATCAACGAGAAAAAGCTCAACATGATGAATCTTGAGCATCGCCAACTGCTGGAAAAAGAGATGGTCAGCTATCTGTTTGATGCAGGTGAAGTGCAGATCGAAGGTTACACCCCTCCCAGCCAGTAAACGATTGAACTGTAGTACCTGTGAGCGGGGAGTGGGCCAAAGGTGGCTAGCCTCCCCTTGTTTACTCGCGGCATATGAATGATGGGCGGCAGTGCCGCCCGGTTTGAGGATCCTATGGGCCGAATTTTCTGGCTGCTGTGCACCCTGCTATTTCTCTCTGCCTGCTCATCCTCCCCCAAGCCCAGCGGGAGTGAGGATGACGATCTCGTCAACGGCAAGGACATCCGCGGTTTTGAACACATGATCAGTGCGCTTTCCCATAATGTGAACGAGATATGGGGACGAGAGGCGCTGTTTGCGGGCAAGTTTGACTACGTCAAATACACGGATCAGTACAAGAGCCGGGCCCATATTGACTTCTCCAGCGGCCATATCATGGTCGAGACTGTCTCCGGCATCGACCCGCGCGCTCACCTGCGTCGCGCCATTATCGAGACCCTGCTTACTCCGGACGATCCAGCCGAAGTGGACCTTTACTCCGATCGGGAAATCATGCCCGGTGGCGAGCCTTTCCTCTACGGTCAGGTGCTGGACAATCAGCGCCAGCCTATTCGTTCATCCTGGCGTGCCGAGCGCTACGCCGACTATCTGCTCAACACTGCGATAAAGAAGCGTACACTGGGGATTCGCACCATCTTCTTCGTCGATATTCCCATGGTGGCCAACCACGAAGACAGGCGGGGCTACAAGTATGCCAGCCTGATCCGTGAAGCTTCCCGCAAATACGGGGTCTCTGAAAGCCTGATCTATGCGGTGATCAAGACCGAGAGCAGCTTCAACCCCTATGCGGTGAGCCATGCCAACGCTTATGGCCTGATGCAGGTGATTCCGGCCACTGCTGGTCGTGACGTTTATGTGCGGGTCAAGGGCAAGAACGGCCAGCCAACCCGGGAGGAGCTGTTCAACCCGGCCTACAACATCGATGTCGGTACAGCCTATCTGCACCTGTTGCAGACCGTCTATCTGGCGGATATCGAGGACCCGCGCTCCCGTCGTTATGCGGTGATCTCCGCCTATAACGGCGGTGCTGGCGGGGTGCTCAACACCTTCTCCAGCGATCGCAAGGCGGCCCCCGGCATGATCAACCAGCTCTCCCCCGAGGCGGTCTATCAGGTACTGACCGAACAGCATCCCAAGGCAGAGGCACGGCGCTATCTCTACAAGGTCAATCAGGCCGAGAAGGGGTTCAAGAGAGCCTTTGCCAGTCGGGCCGGTTAAGCGGTGACGCTGGGTTAACCATGCAAAAGGGCGCTTGATATCAAGCGCCCTTTTAACGTCTGGCGAGTTCGTCGTTGAAGTGGCCTTATTTGGCGATAAAGCCGCCCTTGGTCTGCGGGGCCGCGCCCACTTTCTCCAGGGTTTTCACTTCCACTTCAGTCTTGTTCCAGCTGTGGTCCACTTCACCACGGATGCGGATCTGATCATCCGGGCCCACTTCGGTGCCACGCCACACATCCTGATCCACTTCGACCTCCACCTCACCGCTGGCATCGCGGAACAGATAGTTCTCGCCGCCCAGGTGCTTGACCAGTTTCCCTTCCAGGGTGGCCCAGCTGTCATCGGCCAGATCTTTCAGTTGAGCAACGGAAACCTTGTTCTGCTCTTGCGGGCCGGTATAGGCCGCCATGGCAAAAGAGGAGACAGACATCAGGGTCAACAGTCCGATTACGCTTGCGCTTGCCTTGTTCATTTCATACTCCTGTCGTTGGTATGGGGGCATTGTGCCGGGGGGGATGTGAAACAAGCGTGAAAGAAATAGGCTGGTGTGATTGTTTGTTTTGTGAGTGCAAGCGATTTCATCGGTGGCGGAACATGTGTGATTTCATCTGGAACTGTAATCTGTCGCCTTCACCAGAAGTCAGTGGCATCAGACTCTTCCCATGCCTGTCGCCACTCGAGGACAAGTCCGCAGGTCTCACCTGCTTAATCGAAGAGCATAACAATATGAAAAAATGGCTTGTTTGTTTATTGGGGTTAATGGCATTAACCGCGCAAGCGGCAGAGGGACGCCAACCTTTTTCCCGGGTCGTGATGTTTGGTGACAGCCTCTCCGACACCGGCAAGATGTACAAAAAGATGCGGGGGTATCTCCCCTCCAGCCCACCCTACTTCAACGGGCGCTTCAGCAACGGCCCAGTGTGGCTGGAGCAGTTGGGTGACGAGCGTTTTCCCGGTCTGGTCGTGGCCAACGAGGCGGAAGGCGGTGCGACCGCGGTGGCCTATAACCATCTGGGGGCTCTGAATGGCTGGCTCGGTTTCTGGTCCTGGGATCCCAAATATCAGGTGATCAACAATCTCGATTACGAGATCGATCAGTTCCTGAAAAAGGACAAGTTCCGCCCCGATGATCTGGTGGTGATCTGGGTCGGTGCCAACGACTATCTGGCCTATGGCTGGAACACCGAGCGGGATGTGGATCGGGTGATCGATACCATCCGGCTGGCATCCAACCGGTTGGTGCTCAACGGCGCGCAGCAGATCCTGCTGTTCAACATTCCTGATCTGGGGCAGACCCCGTCAGCCCGCAGCATGAAGGTGGTGGAGAAGGTGCGCCATGTGGCCAGCTACCACAACCAGAAGTTGCAGAACCTCACTCGCGAGCTGGCTCCCCTTGACATCGTGAAGCTGTTCGAAGTGGACAAGCAGTTTGACGAGATGATGCGCGATCCTCAGCCGTTCGGGCTGAGTGACACAGAACACGCCTGCTACGGTGGTGGCTATACATGGAAGCCGTTCTCCGGCAGCGCCGCCGTGGTGGCTGCGACCCCGGCTTTGAGTGTCTCCGAAAGAGTGGCTATTGCCGGTAACCCGATCCTGGCGCAGGCGGTGGTGAGCGGGCAGGCAAAAGGGCGAGCAGCGACTCTCAACTGCGATGAGCATATGTTCTGGGATCAGGTGCATCCGACTAAGACGGTGCACAAGGTACTGAGCCAGCGTGTTGCTGACTTTATCGATCAGCACTACGAGTTTGTTCGTCACTGATATCGCTTCGGGCCAGCATGTTGCTGGCCTTTTTCTCATATCTGCCCTCATCTGTGCGTCTTTTTGCGTCACATTCAGTTCAAATAACAAACGTTTGTTGCTGTTTTTGTAACGTGGTTGCGTTAGAGTGTTTTTTGTTAATTGATATCAGTGACTTGAAAATAGGCTAACGTTGATATGCTGCGATCGCTTTTGGGTGGTTGCACCTATAAGACGAGGTGATATCAATCAACCTCCTCCTACATAAAGTTGCAGAGGCTCAAACATGAAAAAATCATTGATTACCTTGCTGGTTACCGGCTTGCTGGCGGCCAATGCCCAGGCTGCCGGTCAAGACAACACCTGGTATGGCGGTGCCAAACTGGGTTGGTCCAACTTCTACGGCATTGATGAAAGCAATGCCCTGACCCTTGGCAATGAGACCAACGATGCCTTGGGTGCAGGCGTGTTTGGCGGTTATCAGATCAACAAGAATCTTGGACTGGAGCTGGGTTACGACTACCTGGGCAAATATAAATACGACGCAGTGAAGAGCGGTGCAGCTTTTAGCGATGAGGTGACTGCACAGCTGGCTCAACTGACCCTGAAACTGGGTTTCCCGGTTACCGATAATCTGGATCTGTATGGTCGTGTCGGTGGCGGTTATGGCTGGGCTGATACCAAGAGCGATGTCTACAAAGATGACAGCCGCTTTGTCATGGTCGGAGCACTGGGGGCCGAGTATGCATTCAACCTCGACTGGGCTGCTCGCCTGGAGTACCAGTACACCACCCCGTATGGCAGCCGCGATGATACCGGTCTGAGAATGGATAACGGCCTGCTCTCGCTGGCTGCGGTTTATCGCTTTGGTCAGGTTGCCCCTGTGGCGCCCGCCCCAGCTCCGGAACCTGCTCCTGCACCTGTGATGGTTGAGAAGCAGTTCACCCTGAGCTCCGATGTGCTGTTTGACTTCAACAAGGCGACTCTCAAGCCAGAGGCCAGTCAGGCACTTGATAGCCTCTATAGTCAGATTGAACAAGCACGACCCAAAGATGGCGTGGCAACCGTAATTGGTCACACCGACCGTATCGGTTCCGATGCCTACAACCAGAAACTCTCCGAGCAGCGTGCCCAGACCGTTGCCAACTATCTGGTTGGTAAAGGGATTCCGGCCGCCAAGATCAATGTGGAAGGGCGTGGTAAATCCTCACCGGTTACCGGCGACAGTTGCGTCAGCAAGTCCAAGCGTGAGCTGATCGTCTGCCTGGCTCCGGATCGCCGTGTTGATGTGAAAGTCGAAGGTGTCAGCGAGGTGCAGGAGTAATCCTTCACACTGAGCTGCTCTTCACTGGGGCTGGAATGAACAGCCCCTGTCGGTGCAAGAGAGACCAAAAAGCCAGTCAGTTGAGCTGACTGGCTTTTTACATTGGCATTGCGGTCGGGCAGGGGACAAATCAGGAAGGGAGCGGCATCACCCGGTTGCGCCCCAGCTCCTTGGCCTTGTAGAGCAGCTTGTCGGTACGTTCGACCAGACAGTCTGCGCTCTCCTGACCGTTGAACTCACCCACGCCAAACGAGGCTGTGATGTGGTCGATGCGGCGGCCCGATTTGCGATCCAGAATCGACATCCGCTCGATGGCGCGGCGCATGCTTTCCGCCATCTGTCTGGCCAGCGCCAGCGAGCGATGGGGGATCAGCATGGCAAACTCTTCCCCACCCAGCCGATAGGCGGTGACCCCCTCCTTGCAGGCATCGCGCAGCCGTTTGCTAAAGGCACGCAGCACCTGATCGCCGAGCAGGTGACCGTACTCGTCGTTGAAATTTTTGAACCGATCGATATCGGCGAGGATCAGTGAAAAGGGGTGCTGACTGCGGATCAACCCCTCCAGCTCCAGATCGAAGGCTCGGCGGTTGAGCAGGTTGGTGAGAGCATCCTCGTTGGCCAGTTTGCGGGTTTCGTTGAGCGCGGCACGCAGCTCCTTGATCTCCTTCTCGGCATTGCTGAGCTGGCTGCGAAAGTGCATGGTGGACATGCGTACATCCCGCGATTCGCGCACCAAGTCTCGTAAGATGCCCATGGTATCTTCCAGGCTCAGCCCCTCATCGTCGATCTTGCTTAACTTGTCGAAGCTCTTGTCGAGCATCTCCTGAAACATACCGGTATCGGAGATGGCATCTTGCATCGAGTGACCCAGTTCATTGGCCATGGCGGCAAGGTTGAGCTTCATCGCCTCCATCTGCTGTTCGTCCTGCGCAGCCAGATATTGGTTATAGAGGCGCTCGCAGGTAGTGAGGGAGCAGGTTCCCTGCAGTTTGATGGCTTGATCGATCGCCTGGTTGAGTTCGGGCATGCTGGCCGAGACATAGTTGTACCAGAGGTGGTAGTTGTCCGGCGTAGTTGGGATTTGGTACTTGATCATCAGGGGAACTGCCTGCTTGAGATAGGCGGCAGATTGGGCAAATGTATCCTTACTCATGAGTTCTATGTCTCATCATGCCAGCGAACTGCACATAGTATGACAGAGAGATTGGCCAAAAGGCAGCCGATGGATGCCATTCGCCCCCCCCTCCGATATAATGGCACCGTTACCACCAATCCTAAGGCCTGCTTATGTCTCAAAAAGATCCTTTCCTCGAACGCGAGGCCGAAAAATACGAAAACCCCATTGCAAGTCGCGAGATGATCCTCGACCTCATCAAGGGCCATGAAAAGCCGATGTCACGGGAAGAGCTGGCAAAGGTCCTCAAGCTGACGGAAGAAGAGCCTCTGGAGGCCCTGCGCCGCCGCCTGCGCGCCATGGAGCGCGATGGTCAGCTGGTCTTTACCCGCAACCAGTGCTACGCCCTGCCGGATCGCCTGAATCTGGTGAAAGGCTATGTACTTGGTCACAAGGATGGCTTCGGTTTCCTGCGTCCGGAAGGTGGTGGTCCGGATCTGTTTCTGAATAACCGAGAGATGCAACGCCTGATGCACGGCGACTATGCGCTGGTGCAACCGACCGAGATCGACCGCAAGGGGCGTCAGGAAGCACGTCTGGTGCGTCTGCTCAAGTCACGCGAAGCGGATATCGTCGGTCGTTACTTCGTCGAAAACGGTGTCGGGTTTGTGGTACCCGACGACAGCCGCATCGGCCAAGACATCATCATCCCGGAAGGGGAGAACAAGGGCGCTCGCCAGAGCCAGGTCGTAGTCGTGCGCATCAATCAGCGCGCCACCGCCCGTTTCAATGCGGTCGGTACCGTCTTGGAAGTGCTGGGCGAAAACATGGCGCCCGGCATGGAGATCGAGATAGCCCTGCGTACCCACGGCATTCCGCACACTTGGCCGGAAGAGGTGATCAAGGAGGTTGCCGGTCTGGGCGAGCAGGTGCCGGAGAAGGCCAAAGAGGGTCGTATAGACCTGCGTGCCCTGCCGCTGGTCACCATCGACGGGGAAGATGCCCGTGACTTCGATGACGCCGTCTTCTGTGAAGCCAAGCGCGGTGGCGGCTGGCGTCTGTGGGTCGCCATTGCCGACGTTTCAGCCTACGTGAAGCCGGGCACGGCGCTGGATGCCGAAGCGTATCAGCGCGGCAACTCCGTCTACTTCCCCGAGTTCGTGGTGCCCATGCTGCCGGAGGTGCTCTCCAACGGCCTCTGCTCGCTCAATCCGCAAGTTGACCGTCTCTGCATGGTGTGCGAGATGACCATCTCCGCCGCTGGCCGCATGTCCGGCTACAAGTTCTACGAAGCGGTGATGAACTCCCATGCCCGACTGACCTACACCAAGGTGGCGGCGATCCTCGACGGGGATCCCAAGCTGCGTCAGCAGTACGAGCCGCTGGTGGGCCATATCGAGGAGCTCAACAACCTCTACAAGGCGCTCAAGCATGCCCGCCATCAGCGCGGTGCTGTGGAGTTCGAGAGTGAAGAGACCCGCTTCATCTTCAACGCCCAGCGCAAGATCGACCGTATCGTGCCGCTGGTGCGCAACGACGCCCACAAGATCATCGAAGAGTGCATGATCCAGGCGAACGTGGCCGCGGCCCGCTACATCGAGAAGAACGAGGCCGCCGCCCTGTTCCGCGTGCACGACCGTCCGGGTGAAGAGCGTCTGACCGGTTTCCGTGACTTCCTGGCCGAACTGGGTCTGGAGCTCAAGGGCGGTCTCGAGCCCGAGCCGAAAGATTTCGCCGAGCTGGCTGCCAAGTTTGAAGGGCGCCCGGATGCGGAGCTGCTCTCCACCATGCTGCTGCGCTCCATGCGTCAGGCCATCTATCAGGCCGACAACATCGGTCACTTCGGCCTGGCCCTGAAGTCCTACGCCCACTTCACCTCGCCGATCCGTCGTTACCCAGACCTGATCCTGCACCGTGCGATCAAGTATCAGACCGCCAAGGAGCAGCAGGCCAACCTGCGCCACAAGTGGACCCCGAGCGGTGGTTACCACTACCAGCTGGAAGAAGTGGATCCAATGGGCGAGCACTGCTCCATGACCGAGCGCCGTGCCGACGATGCCACTCGCGATGTGGCCGACTGGCTCAAGTGCGAGTACATGCTGGATCATGTGGGTGACGAGTTTGACGGCGTTATCGCCAGCGTCACCGGCTTTGGCTTCTTTGTCCGCCTGGCGGAGATCCACATCGACGGTCTGGTGCACGTCAGCACCCTCACCAACGACTACTACCAGTTCGACCCGCTGCACCAGCAGCTGATCGGCGAGAACTTCCGCCGCCGTTACCGTCTGGGCGACAAGGTGCGGGTCAAGGTGATGGGCGTCAATCTGGATGATCGCAAGATCGACTTCGTGATGGTCGAAGAGCCGCTCAAGGCCACCGGCAAGAACGCCAAAGAGATGGCGCGCAAGCAGGCCGAGATCAAGAAAGAGAAGGCCAAGAGTGCCGAGCGCCACGAAAAGCGCAAGGAGAAAGGGGGCAAGGACCACGGTAAACCCGCCAAGGGTGGCCGTGCCAAACCCAGCAACAGACGACCGGGCAAAAAAGCTCACGACAAGGCCAAGAGCACTAAATGAGTACTGAACTGATCTACGGCATTCACGCTGTATCCGCGCTGCTGGAGCGCACCCCGGAGCGTTTCATCGAGGTATGGGCGCTGAAAGGGCGGGATGACGACCGGCTGCAACCCCTGCTGGCCGAGCTGGAGTCCCTCGGCCTCAAGGTGCAGAGCGTGAACCGCAAGACCCTTGATGACAAAGCGGAAGGCAACAATCACCAGGGTATTATGGCCCGGGTGAAAGAGGCGCCGAAGCTGGCCGAGCACGATCTGGCCAGCCTGCTGGACGAGTTGGCGGCACAACAGAGCCAGCCCTTCCTGCTGGTGCTGGATGGCGTGACCGATCCGCACAACCTCGGCGCCTGCCTGCGCAGCGCCGATGCTGCCGGGGCTCATGCTGTCATCGTGCCGCGGGACAAGGCCACGGGTCTCACCCCGATCGTGCGCAAGGTTGCCTGTGGCGCGGCCGAAGTGGTGCCGCTCATTCAGGTCACCAACCTGGCCCGCACCCTGCGCGAATTGCAAGAGCGCGGCGTCTGGATCGTCGGCACCGCTGGCGAGGCCGATCACGACCTCTATCAGGCCAAACTGACCGGCCCGATGGCGCTGGTGATGGGTGCCGAAGGTAAAGGTATGCGTCGCCTGACCCGCGAACATTGCGACGAGCTGGTGAGCATCCCGATGGCAGGGGCGGTATCCAGCCTCAACGTCTCGGTGGCGACCGGCGTCTGCCTGTTTGAAGCCGTGCGTCAGCGTCGCTGTTAATCATGCTGACTGACAGACCCCCCTTCGATTGGGCGCAGGTCGCAGATAGAGAGGAGGCCGCGCGCCTCCTCTCTTTTGCCCGCCCGCTGACCCTCAGCCCGAAAAGCTGCCTCTGGCATGCCGGCGACAGCCCGGATCTGCTGGTCAGGGTGGAGCAGGGGCTGCTGCGGGCCAAGCTGGTGCTGGAGGATGGCCGCGAGTACATCAAGGAGTTCTACTGGGAGGGGGACGAGTTTCTCGACTTCCACCACCTGCTTAGTGGCGAGCCAGCCCGCTACAGCGTGGAGGCGCTGGAACCCTGCCATCTGCAGCTGTTCAGTCTGGCCGACTTGCGCCAGCTGCCCGGCTGGCCGCGCTGGTACCAGCACCTGTTGGAGGTGCAGCTGCGCATCAAGGAGGAGAAGGAGCAGTTGCTGCTGACCGGCAGCCCGCAGGCGCGCTATCAGCACTTTCTCGACAGTTTTCCCACGCTTGATGCCAGAGTGCCCGACCACCAGATCGCCGCCTATCTTGGCATTACTCCCATCAGCCTGAGCCGCATTCGCAAACGGCTGAAAGAACTTAACAAAGGTTAATGCAGGGGGCGGGCGCCACGATTATGCTGGCAGGCCGAACTGATAAGGAGTTGCCGATGAACTGGATCCTGAAACCCTGGTCTGAACTGACCACTGACGAGTTGTATGAGTTGCTGGCGCTGCGGGCCGAGGTGTTCGTGGTGGAGCAGACTTGCCCCTTTCAGGATCTGGACGGGCTCGATCGCCGCGAGGGGGTCTGGCACCTGCTCGGGTATCAGGGTGAGCTGCTGGCGGCCTATGCGCGGATCATGGCGCCCGGCATCGGCGACGAGAGCGGCGCCGCCATCGGCCGGGTGGTGACCTCACCCAAGGCGCGCGGCGGCGGTCTCGGTCACCAGCTGATCGGTGAGGCGGTCAAGGCGTGCGAGGCGCGCTGGCCGACCCACAGCATCTGGTTGGGGGCGCAGGCCCATCTGCAAGGCTTCTACGGCCAGCACGGTTTTGTGGCGGAAGGGGAAGGCTATCTCGAAGATGATATCCCCCATATGGGAATGCGCAGAGTGGCGGCATAACCACTCGTCAGAGTGATTCAGAATGCAGAAGGGCCATCCCGCGGGATGGCCCTTCTCTTGATCGCCAGGCGATCACTTCTTCTTTTTCTTCTTGGCGGACTTCTTCTTGTCGACCGGCTTTTTCTTCTTCACCGGTACCCGCGCTTCCTTGTGTTTCGGGCGCAGCTCGTCGATCACCCGGCGCTTGAGGCGCTCTTCGGTGTAGCGTTCGATCTTGGCGACCATCGCCATGTCGTGGGCTTCTACCAGGCTGATGGCACAGCCACGGTTGCCGGCGCGGCCGGTACGACCGATACGGTGGACGTAAACATCGGCGCCGTAGGGCATGTCGTAGTTGATGACATGGCTGACGTTCGGCAGGTCGATGCCGCGGGCGGCGACGTCGGTGGCGATCAGGAAGGGTACTTCCCCTTCGTGGAACTTGCGGATCGACTCGATACGCTTGCTCTGCTCCATCTCGCCACGGATCCAGGCGCAGGAGATACCTGCCGCCTGCAGCTGGCCGGAGAGCTCCGCCAGACGCTCGCGAGTCTTGACGAAGATAATGGCCTTCTGGGTTTCCGGATCTTTCAGGATGTGGGTCAGCAGCGCCAGCTTGTGGGCGGCGTCATCGGCCAGATGGATCCACTGGGTAATGGGGCGACGTTCGCTGCGGGGAGGTTCGGCATGCAGCTCCACCGGATCCTTGAGGATCTCGTTGGCGAACTTCTCAAGGCCGGCCCCTTCCAGGGTCGCGGAGAAGAGCATGGTGTGCTTGCGGTAGCGCGCCTCTTCCACGATGCGGTTCACATCCTTGATAAAGCCCATATCCAGCATGCGGTCCGCTTCATCCAGCACCAGCACTTCGATGTCGTGGCTCTCGAACTCCTCTTTCTCGATGTATTCGAGCAGACGGCCCGGGGTGGCCACCACGATGTCGGTGGTTTTGGTCAGGGCAGGCAACTGCTCTTCATGGCTGACGCCGCCGATGATAGTCTCGATGCTGAGGTTGGTGTGTGCCGCCAGCGCCTTGGCGTGGGCGGTCACCTGCAGCGCCAGCTCGCGGGTCGGGGTCAGGATCAGCATGCGGCAGGGGCCCGGCTTGCGGCGCGGGAAGTCCAGCAGGTGCTGGAGTGCCGGCAGCAGGAAAGAGGCGGTCTTGCCGGTACCGGTCGGAGCGGATGCCAGAATATCGCGGCCGTCCAGGGCTGGCTCCAGCACCATCTGCTGGATGGTGGTGGGGCGGGTGAATCCCATCTCGGCCAAGGCCCGGTTGAGGGCTGGGTGCAGGTCGAAATCATCAAAGGACTGGCTCATGGCAATACTCGGTCATTAAGGAAACGGCAGATTATAGGCGATTATCTCGTCGGCTCCTATTGGTGAGTGTGTCTTAGCCGCTATAATCGCCCACCATTTTTGCAGATGACGGGGGCCAGATGGGACGTAGTCGCGGATTTACCTTCAAACAGTTCCATATCAATCACGATCGCTGCGCCATGAAGGTGGGCACCGATGGCATTTTGCTCGGTGCCTGGGCGCCGGTCGAACAGGCGCGTCGAGTGCTCGATATCGGCACCGGCAGCGGCCTGATCGCTCTTATGCTGGCCCAGCGCAGCAGATCTGACTGCCGTCTTGATGCGGTCGAACTGGATATTAATGCGGCCAGTCAGGCGCGGGAGAATGCGGCTGCCTCTCCCTGGGGCGATCGGGTGACCATCATAGAGAGTGCCATTCAGGATTATCAGGCCGACCCTTATGATCTTGTCGTCTCCAACCCTCCCTATTTCGTGGCAGGCCAGTCATTTAGCGATCCGGCGCGGGCGTTGGCCCGCCATACCGGCGCCCTCGACAGCCACGCATTACTGGCGGCCTGCAATCGTTTGCTGAGCCCGAACGGGCAGGTAGCGCTGGTGCTGCCGACGGCGATGGCCGATGAAATTTTATGCATTTCGGCGAATTATGATCTGCATGGCATTTGTTATACAGCTGTTATCACCAGAGAGGGTAAAGAGGCAAATCGTGTTTTATTGCTACTTGGCAGAGGATTAAACAGGTGTGAGAGGGGTGAAATTGTTATCCATTCTGCTGATGGGGCCTATTCCGACAGATATATCCAACTGACCAACCCCTTCTATTTGAAGATGTAAATTTCGTCTTGAACTATTTTTTCACGCCATTATGCTGGTTCCAGATCGAGCGCCCGCTCCAGACCAGCTAAAACCACTGGTTGCGATGAAAAAACATGCGGGGCTCTTTTTTTATACCCCCTGAACACACCCGGTCAGCGACCGATAAAAACTATAACAAGCAATAATTTACAAGACAGACGAGGTTGAACTTGACGAAATCACTCACATTGTCCGATGTACTCGGATTAGGGTTTATGACCTTCGCCTTCTATCTGGGCGCCGGTAACATCATTTTCCCGCCGTTGGCCGGTTACATGGCTGGTGAGCACCTCTCCCTGGCGATGTTTGGCTTCCTGGTCACTGCCGTGGGCCTGCCTTTGGTGACCATTCTGGCCGTGGCGAAAGCCGGTAACGGTTGGGCTGGCATGACCAAGCTGCTGCCTGCCGGTGTCGCGACTGCGCTGGCTGTTGCCATCTATATCATCATCGGCCCGGCCTTTGCCGCGCCTCGTACCGGTCTGGTTGCCTACGAGATGGGCCTCAAGCCGTTCATCGGTGATATGGGGCAAGCGGGTCTGGCTGCCTATACCGTGATCTTCTTTGGTGTGGCCATTCTGGTCTCCATGAACCAGGGCAAGCTGATGGACGCCATCGGCAAATACCTGACTCCGGTACTGATGCTGCTGCTGCTGACTCTGGCGATCGGGGTATTTGTTGCGCCGCAAGGCTCCATGCCTGATGCGTCCGGTGACTATCAGAATAGCCCCTTCGTCAAAGGGATCCTGGAAGGCTACAACACCATGGACACCCTGGCGTCCCTGATGTTTGGCGCCCTGATCGTCGATCTGCTGCGCCAGAAAGGCATCAACGATTACAAGAGCCAGTTCAAGTATCTGGCCATTGCCGGCCTTATCTCTGCCGTTGGTCTGAGCGTGGTGTACGTCTCCCTGTTCCAGCTGGGTAACACTGCAGCCGGTGTGGCGACCGATGTCAGCAACGGTGGCGCCATCGTCAACGCCTACGTACTGAGTCTGTTTGGTCAACCGGGTCAGTTCATTCTGGCGGCTATCATCACTCTGGCGTGCTTCACCACTGCCGTCGGTCTGATCTCCGCCTGTTCCGATTTCTTCCACAATCTGACCGGCATGGCTTACAAGAAACTGGTGGTGTTGCTGGGCGTTATCTGTGCCGTGGTGGCCAACGTGGGTCTGAGCCAGTTGATCAGCCTCTCCATTCCGGTGCTGGTTGCCATCTATCCCGTTGCCGTGGCGCTGGTACTGGTCACCTTCCTGAAGGGTTATTTCGGCCGTCCCCGTCTGGTGTTCCGTGGGGTGTTGATGGTTGCCTTCCTGTTTGGTTGCCTGGATGGTCTGGGTGCTGCCGGCATGAAGATGGATGCGTTTGCCTTCCTGCCGCTGTTCGACAAGGGCCTCGCCTGGCTGATGCCGACCCTGCTGGCCTGCGTAGTTGGCATGATGGTGCGTCCGACCGAGATGGCTGCCGAAGCTGCCTGATCACGCCCGATGTGATATTGCCAAGAGCAAGAGCCTGCCCCGTGCAGGCTCTTTTGTTTTCTGTGAGCTTCGTTTCTCGCCTCGCTTTACACTGCCGTAGTTGTCACCGTTCGCAGATAGCATCTGAGCAGCCGTATTTGGCCGCTATAACCTGTTCCCCCCTTCTTACCTCCCATACGCCACGTGTGACACCTGTTTATGGAACGCCGAGTTGTTCGGCGATTAATTCCGCAGCAGTAAATTGTTTCAAGATATTAATTGGTGATTGAGATCGAACTCTTCTTCTTTATGCTAAAGATGGTGCGCCTCATCCGGTCCGAGGGCCGTGTGGGGGCGAGAGGTATTGTTACCGGTTATCTGCCAGGCAGTGGGTGCAATCAATAACAAGCTGATAAGGCAGATGAGGTTGAGTTTGACGAAATCATTGAAGTTGTCCGACGTATTCGGATTGGGGTTTATGACGTTTGCCTTCTATCTGGGGGCTGGCAATATCATTTTTCCGCCGCTGGCCGGTTTTATGGCTGGTGAGCATCTGCTGGCCGCCATGTGCGGCTTTTTGCTGACGGCAGTGGGCTTGCCGCTGATCACCCTGATTGCGGTGGCCAAGGGGAGTTCGGGGGGCGGCGCGAGTGGCTGGACCGGAATGACCCGCTATCTGCCCGCCGGGGTGGCGACGGCGCTGGCCATCGTCATCTATATCATCATGGGGCCCGCCTTTGCCATTCCCCGCACCGGTCTGGTCGCCTACGAGATGGGGCTCAAGCCCTGGCTCGGCGATGTCGGTCATGAGGGGCTGCTGATCTACACCCTGAGTTTCTTTGCGCTGGTGATCCTGGTGGCGCTCGATCGGGGCAAACTGCTCGATGCGATCGGCAAGTATCTGACCCCAGCCCTGATGGCGATGCTGCTTATTCTGGCGGTCGGGGTCTTTATGACGCCGCAGGGCACCATGCCTGATGCCAGCGGTGAGTACATAGATGCAGCCCTGACCAAGGGGATGCTGGAGGGGTACAACACCATGGATACCTTGGCCTCCCTGATGTTTGGCGCCCTGATCATCGGGTTGCTGCGCCAGAAGGGGATTGAGGATTATCGCAGCCAGTTCAAATATCTGACCATTGCGGGCTTGATCTCGGCGGTCGGGTTGTCGGCGGTGTATGTCTCACTCTTTCAGCTGGGCAACAGCGCCGGTGGGGTTGCGAGCGATATCAGCAATGGCGGCGCTATCGTCAATGCCTACGTCCTGAGCCTGTTTGGCCAACCGGGTCAGTTTATTCTGGCTGCCATCATCACCCTGGCCTGTTTTACCAGTGCGGTCGGCCTGCTCTGTGCCGGTGCTGACTACTTCCATGGCCTGACAGGTTGGGCCTATCGCAACTGGGTGATGCTGCTGGGGGCGCTCTGTGCACTGGTGGCCAATGTGGGGTTGAGCGAATTGATCGGCCTCTCCATCCCGGTGCTGGTGGCCATTTATCCGGTCGCCATCGCGCTGGTGCTGCTCACCTTCCTCAAGGGGTGGTTTGCCCATCCACGGCGGGTGTTTCGCGGCGTGCTGGCGGTCGCCTTTCTGTTTGGCTGTCTGGATGGGCCGAGAGCTGCCGGTATGAAGATGGATGCGTTTGCTTTCCTGCCGCTGTTCGACAATGGCCTTGCCTGGCTGATGCCGACCCTGCTGGCTTGCGTGGTAGGGATGGTGGTTCGCCCGCCCGAGAAGCTGGCTGCCGAGGCGGCTTGATTCAGAAACAACGAGATAGCAAAGAGGCCAGCATCTGCTGGCCTCTTCTGTTTCTGCCGAATCCGTTACCGGATCAGATTTGCGGGCCTGACGGCTTGGGTTTACCCTCCAGACCATACCAGTGGGTTTCCACCCGTCCGGCATGCCACTCGAAGGTGCCCCAAGGCTGCTTGGTCTCCCAGCGCGGGAAGTTGATGAGTACCCGGTTATCCTCGTATTTGTAGAGGGAGGTGCTGATCTGAATGTCCGACAGGATCAACAGCAGGGCCCAGCAGATGAAAATCCATTTCAATGCTTTCCACATAGGGTTACTCGAAGCAGATTTCGATGGTGGCGCGACCGAAATCCGATTCGAACGGCATCATGATCTTGGTGCCATCGGCACGGTGGGTGATGGTGTGGTTGGGGCCTGAGACGATGATGGGGGTCGCCATGTCAAACTCGTAGCCCTTCTCACCTAGCATCCGCTTGGCACCGCCGGTCACCATGTTGGTGATTTCACCGACCATGTCGGTCACCTCTTCGTTGATGGAGGCGGGCGCTTCCCCCAGCATACGGCGCATGATCTCCAGCGCCAGCCCCTTCTCGAAGCTGATGGAGAGGGAACCACGGGTCTGCGGGCCGACCATGCCGATCAGGCCGGAGACGTCGCCGCGCGCCAACTCATCCATCTTACGCTTCGGTTTGCCCGGTTTGAGTTCCAGCTGTGCCATGGTCGAGAGCACATTGAGCAGGGATAGCAGGAACGGATTTACAAAATCAGCCTTCATGATGACTTCCTACAGTGGGCGTACAACGGGCACATTGGCCATGTGCCTCTATCGTCTTATTGGTAATAGTAAAACCATGCAAGTGGGCCTGCTCGGAAAACGCGCTATCGATCGCCGTATCGTGAAGCTCGACCACATCCCCGCACTCGTCGCAGATCAACAACTGCATCGGGTGAGCGTGATCGAAGTGGCAGCAGAAGATAAACGCGTTGAGAGATTCCACCTTGTGAGCAAAACCCTGCTCGAGCAAAAAATCGAGTGCCCGATAGACGGTTGGCGGCTTGGCATTGGCTTCGGTTTGTTGCAGCAGGGCTAACAAATCATAGGCGCTGATGGCGTTGCCGTGTGCCGCCAGCAGGCGAAATACCTGACGTCGGGTCGGGGTGAAGCGGATCCCTCGCTGTATACAGAGTCGCTCGGCTCGTTGTAAAAGTTGGTCTTGATTCATGATCGCGCAGATACCCTTTCTATTAGCCGGATACTATCACAGGGCTTCGCATGGCGCGGCGACAAAATTCATTTTCTGGGGCTGCTTCACGTTGTGATAAAATCCGCCCCTTTCTTTAGCCAACCCGGATGATTTTTATGCAGGCGCAGCGTTTTTCCATCGCCCCCATGCTGGATTGGTGAGATTTTTTCTCTAGCCCTTATCAGGCGCGGCCTTCAATTTCCATGGGGCAGATATGGGGCAGGTGGTGGCCAAAACAGCTTTAATCAGGAGTTTTCTCAAGCTTTTCAGCTCTTCTTGTCTACTCTGCGAATATGTCCCAACAACTTTGTTCGTTAAAGACAAAAATCAATATCATCAACAGGTTATGTTTATGTTGGTGACCATTTGATTATACCCACTCGAGATCTTAAGAGCGAATAGGAGGGAACATGGGTAGCAGTATCGCCATGCTGTTCTGCCTATGTGCATTCCTTGGTCTGTTTGCTGTGCAGTCAGGGGCGTCTACCACCTGCATCAGACCACTGACAAAGACCAAAAATAAAAAAAGCCCGCGATTCGCGGGCTGGCCTTTCCAGGAGATTATCTTCGAGCCTCCATCTTCGTGATCGCCGTTAACCTGCGTGTTTCTTTCTCCCTCTGCTGGTCTATATAGTTGGCTAGGTCAGTCAGGTGTACCAGATAGTCGCTCTTTTGGCTGGTTCTGAACGTTGGGATGGGTAGCATCCCTGCATTTGCCCGCTGTCTGGCAGTTTGATACGACAAGCCAAAATATTCATTGCATATATCTTTTAGAAGCACGACTGGTTTCTCGTATTGTGCTAGGAGCATAAAAACGGTTTGCATGCTGTCACCTCACAACAGAGCCGATGGAACTGGGAAAACCGGGAAATCCATTCAATCAACCTCCAGCTCGGTCAAGCCTCTCTTGATACGTTCTGGCCAGATGGCAAAATAGCGGACCGATTTTTTCTCCTGTACGACTTTGAGAGTCAATCTATCTAACTCATTGAATTGCAACCAATCTCTTTTGACTAATCGCAGCATCTGTGAACGGTATTGAGGGCGCAAATTCAGCGCATTTTTCAGCACATCAGGTTTGATTAACCATTGCTGCTCCCCCTGATGTGTTCTGTAGTAACCAACCCCAGAGTTCAACCGGCCTTCCTGGGGCCTTATATGCGGTCCCCAAGCCTGTATGGCTGCCTTCAGCATATAGAACAACCGATAATCCTCGGTATCTAGACCATGGCCACGGTGTTTTAGCCATTGGCTAAAAGCATGGTTGACCGCATCCACGGAGTGATGCTCAGGCCAAGGCAATAGGCTGAAATTGTTTGCCATTATCAGCGCGACCTGGACCAGGGCAAAACGCCGGATCACTCGCATCACTTGTGGACTGACGGAATAGCCAAGGGTGGTCTCCGCGTCTTCTTTCATCAGCTCGCTACGATAATGGAGGAGATCCGAAACTTTTCGTGCTAGCTCCGCCTCCTCATAACTAACCAATCGGCTTACCCATGCAGGGAACAAGGTGCCGTAGTAGCATTTACAACGTCGCTTTAACTCGTCTGACAGCAGGTCTCCCCGTTTGAAGCCGTGGAGTGTATCAAACATGCCATATTGGCCTGTTATCGGGATCTCAATCACTCGGCTCAGCTGTCCTGCCAATGGTTCTTTACCTAGTTGTGCCAAGTGTTCAGCCAGCGTTACCTCCCCGTTTGACAGGGCAATGGTTCGCCAAGATTCGCCTATGGCTAACTGGCCCGTTTCGTTGGATCTCAGCTTGGGTCTACCATTACAAATTGAGTAGACAGCTACATCCGCATCTTCAGCTTTGGCCAGAGATAATTCATCCAGAAAAAGCGGGACATCGTGGTGTAGTGCTGCGGCCGCAGCTAGGCCATTGGCTGTGCTCAACCAAGTTCGCATGAGTGGCTCATCGCCTAAGACTGAAGTCGCTACCTTCATTGCTGTGGATTTACCAGTGCCCGAGTCGCCATAGAGATGGAAGATCACGTTTTCGACGCCTGAGCTACTGAGCAGAGGCGCACTCAGAGCGACTCCACAGCAAAAAATCAGCAGCGGATTACCAATGCAGACTTTGCCAATCTCTTCCTGCCACTGTTCCAGCGTGCCAGATGACCTCAGCTCCATATCCAGTCCCTTGCGCAGAAGGTACAGCTTTTCATTATTTCTGGGGGCCCCCCAGCTTGGAGTGACAAAACCTTCTCGGTGCCACCCAGTTCGTTCAGCACAGGTCGCAGGTTCAGCACGTTGGATCTCACTGAGTAGATAGCGCTGGATACGTGGC
The DNA here is from genome assembly GCF_049170575.1 of Aeromonas sp. 604282. NCBI lineage: Bacteria > Pseudomonadati > Pseudomonadota > Gammaproteobacteria > Aeromonadales > Aeromonadaceae > Aeromonas > Aeromonas sp. 604282. Next base: position 135,055 of record NZ_JAAKMV010000008.1, read on the forward strand.
CATGCGTGGGGGCTAAGTTCCAGTGGATAGCCAGAATCGATTAGCATTTCCCGAACCTGCCTGCTGTTATCACCCTGAAGATGCTTAACTAAGACGATATCTTGTAAGTACACCCCATCCAGATTTTTCCACTCAAGCAGGACGCCATAGCTACGCTTCTGATCCGCCGCGCGGGTTCGGACTCGCACCTTGATGTGCCCTCCAATCTTTACCCAACGTTCGGATTCCCTGCATTCCAGTGCATCTGGCAGTAATCGAAACTCCATAAGCACCTCCCTCAAATGTTATTTAGATATTGCTGAATGTCAGACAGCTTGAATCTAATTGAACGTCCGGTGGGGCCTAACCTGATGGGGACTGGTAAGATTCCTGCTTTTACAAGGCGCCGAACTGTCGACTGTGAAAGGGAAGTCAGTTCAACAACTTCAGCCATCGTTAACAATGTTCTCTTTTGTGTTTCAGCCATACATCCTCCGGTTTTTTCATGTGTTGGCAGGAGCATTCTGAATGTTGTAGGTAGAAAACATCGTCGCTGAAACTGCCCTTTTAGGACAAAATGAAAAAATAAAATTCATTTATAAAACAATTTAATGGAGCCTTTAGCTCATGAGCTGGTTTTACAGGTCCATTTACTGTTTATTAGCGTATTGTTTTTTGATGCGCTAATAGAGTGAGACTTTCACATGTGAAAGCTCTTGCTCTTTCTTGACTCTTCACCAGAAGTAGTAATTTTTGATAACGATGCCAGATTTTGGGCGTGGTGGCAGTGTATCCTTTGTTTTGTAAACCCATATCACCAATATTGAAAACAACATTGATAATGCGACCTGCCAGTATAAAAACAGTGATGGGAAAAAGAGGAATATCAACAAATAAAAGCGGATAGGATGTCCAACCATAAAGGACAAGAGGGGCCAGCCCCACAGTGTGACAGGGTAACAAACCAGCAGCCAGCCGAACTTGGTGTCCTGAATCGCCATCAATCCTATGGTGACGATCAACATCATAAATATGTTTTTCACATGGCGCATGCTGAATTCCTCTGTTCACCTATTGCTAATAGGTTAACACGAGGCAGAAAAATGCAACTCTTCAGTCATGCTGGCTTGGGTTTTTCGTCGAGTGCTGTTTCCGGTAGCTGTACAGCGACCAGATAAATACCAAGGTAAAAAAAACCAGCAGTAGTGCCATACCATATAAGAAGCCTTCGGTCATTGCCTAACCCTCAAACAGTACATATCAGAAAGGATGTCTCACGATGGGGAATTTCTCAATAACCACATGAAAAATATTGAAAATTGTTCTATATGTACAAACTTGATGCCTGACTTGTGAAATGCATGAGAGGTGTGAGCGAAGGCCTCTCTATGACCAAAGTAAGGTTATGGAAACTTCCCACCAAGTCCTGAACAAACCCCAGCCAGCTCCTTTCCACATAACTATCTATCTGGAATCTTGCTGCATGAATTCCACAATTGTGGAAGGTCTCTACCGAGCTCTGCGCGGAATTAGTTTGTATGGAGATGCTATTCACCTGACAGTTGCCCACAAAAGGGAGTGGTCATATGGCTTCAAACCGGTATCCCTACCCGCAGACCGCAGACCGCAGACCGCAGACCGCAGACCGCAGACCGCAGAGCAACGGCTTTATCGAACGGCTGCATCGCACATTGCTGGATGAACACTTCCGTATCAAGGGGAGGGCGACCTGGTATGAGTCGGTAGAACAGATGCAGACAGACCTGGATAGCTACCTGGAGCACTACAACACTCAGCGGCCACATCAAGGCGGGATGATGGAGGGTCAAACCCCCTACAATATGTTCAAGAAGGGTCTGAAATTGATACCGAAGGAAGTGCGCACTAAAGTAGCGCAAACAAGACACCGGTTTGAGGCCGGTGTCAGGTGATAACTAGATCTGTACAAATGGTGCTTGCACCATCGACATCAGAATCTCTGTATTCTGTATTAATAAACCCATGCGTTTCCCACAACACGAACCGCCTCACTATCGGCCACCCAAGATTGCCCTGTAAGCTCCTGAGCCAAATTCTTGAGTAAGTCATTGACCTCCGCACGTAGCAGTTTCAGCGACTCGAATTTTTCCTCAGAATCGATAATCTTCCGAATTCCGTCCGGCGTAATCAGGCCCATTGTCCATTGCTTATTGTCGATCATTCGATCCAGCTGCTGCCTTGTTGCGGCAATCAATGCCAACTCCTGGTAGAAAGAGAAGCTAATCGGTTGCTCCTCAAAGTGATAGACGAGTCCAGCGATCTCGTAGCTATTCACGGAGATGGACGACGGGTTATCACAGTCCGCTTTCAAATTTTTGAGCATACGGACAATCTTTTTAATGCAACCAAGACAGCGTTGGTCTTTCTCATTCACTTTGTCGATGTGGAGGAAAGGTCTGTTGCAGAATGTCGTATTGCTATTCTTTTGGAATATGTAGACTTCCCGATCTTTTTTATTTTGGCTCGATTGGTATGTTGCCGAGTCATGCCAGTGGGAAGGTACAACGTCTACCTTCCGCTTCAGGCTACCACCAGAAAGCCCAATTGCTTTGTCACCAGTGATATCCACTTCTGCTCCCCAAAATGCGGCTTTCAACTCAACTTCCAACTCGTTGCGAAGAGACGCAAGCTGTTCAATCCCGCTAGGCCCGACCCAAGGGTAGTAGGTTGACGCTTTAGTGCCGGTGCTATCGTAGGTCAGATAATCGTTCAGCAGGACCAGTATATCTATATCGCTTACTCCTCGAATGTGTACATTCAGCGGAACGGATCCTTGATAATCAAAAACAACATTTGTATTGATACGATTTATGATCTGATTTTTGACACGCTCTCCCTCAGCGATCGAGTTTTTGGTGTATACGGGATCGACTTCCTGCATGATGCCGAGTGCATACTTTGACCACTCTCCAGTCGAGCGGGATTCGAATTTTTCCAGGCCAGCGACACTTTCATATAGGCTATCCATGGTCATGGTTTTACCTTGTCGCCGCGCCTTGAGATCCGACAGCCTTCTACTTACGTCCTTACTCATCCTTTTCTCCTGATGAATTTCATCGATCCTACCGTTCCGCGGCTCTTCGCTGTGAAGTACTCGCCTTCTGCAGTTTCCAACCCTTTGGAAATCCTCATCTCCGCATAGCCCTTATGGGCGTTGAGATCCAGATTGCCAACCTTTGGTTGGTTCGTGTAGCTATACATAAGCATCCAGCAGCCATCGACCTCTGGAATAAGTGCAACTGAGATGCTGTGGGATGTAGATGACTTCGTCTCAAGCCGAACCCGGATTTTTTCCCAGGTCTGTGAAATGAGAAGTTCTCCTTGCCAATAGTGAGCAACGCTTCCATCGTCAGCATAAGTCTTCCCCTCACAGGTCCATGTACCAGCAATATAAGGTATCTGAGACAAGTAGCTTAGGGGACGCCAGGCAAATTTATTGAAACACCAGTGTATGCCGGTATAGATAACCCCGGCGGTAAGCGGAATGACTAGGAAATACTTCCCCCACTCTGGTAATCCAATTTTTGCCAACCCTTCCGAGAGCCCTATTCCCACAGCAGGTAGGAGTGACACTATCAAGCTCGCCAGCATTCCTAGCCAGCGGCCAATCGTGCTCCTGCTATGACCAATGATTGAATATTCGTGCTCTTGCAAATGTTATCCCTCGAGGCCAATCCAAGCGTGAAGGCAGCTCAGCTGAACTCTCCAACACGAGAAAGAAATAAGAGTTAGTCACAGCACTGCTGTCACGTTTTCGAGGCAGCCTTTGAAGACTGCGCTTCAGGGAAGGACAAGCTACCGTGCTGAGACTCGATGGCGTATTATGCGGTAAAATTGGTCTCCACAACAGAGCAGTATTTTTCTCCGCTTGAGTGGACAGGTTTTTTAAATTCTTTCTGTCTGTATTGCATCTGTGGCGACGTCAGTTTGAAAGAACATCGTATCCAGCGGCCGCTCCCTACGAGAATGCTATTACGTCAAGGTGATTAGTAATGAGATGGATTTCTGCCCACAATTTACAAGAATGGTCTAACACGCTAACTGCTCGTACAACGTTTCCTGGTTTGGTTGCAGACCTCATCACCGCGTCGGCTTCAAATATCACAGCGTTTCGCTTTCCTAACCGAGAGAAGGGACAAGTCCGGGGATTTGATGGCGTTCTCGATGCAACAGGGGCCCCCCCTTTCGTTCCAGACGGCCCTTCAATATGGGAGTTTGGTGTCACGAGCAATGTAGCAATTAAGGCTGAAAGTGATTTTAATAAACGAACCCAGGAAGTTGACCCGTTAGTCCGTGCGAATACAACGTTTGTCTTCGTGACGCCAAGGACATGGGATTTACCGAGCAAACAGATTCCTGTTTGGTTGAGTGAGAAACGAGCTCTTGGAGAATGGAAGGATGTACTGTGTTTTGATGGTGTTGCCCTAGAACATTGGCTGGATAGACATCCTGCAGTTGCATCACACTATGCAAGACATGAGATGGGGCTTGCGCCTGTCACTGGCGCCTATAGTGCAAGTGAGTTCTGGAACGAGTTCTCAACGCGTTTTTCACCAACTCTAACCGAAGAGGTGTTACTCGCTGGTCGCGAGGAACAGAGTGCTGAGCTCCTACGAAAATTGTCGGAAGGTGGCAGTCGGTTGGCATTTGCCGCTGACTCCGCCGATGAGGTGATTGCATTCGTGGTCGCCACAATCCGCAAAGCAACTCCAGAAGTACGGGCGTTTCTAGAGGCTCGTACTATGGTCGTTGATAGTACAGATGCAGCTCGACACCTAGTCTCTAGAAAAGATTTAATTTTTCTGCCAAGAGGTCAGGCGCGTACACTTGTTGGTGTGTTGTCTCAATCAGGCCCGACCGTAATAAGTGCGGGCGCTGATGAGCAACGCAGCCAGCATGATGTACTTGCTAGACCTACTAGCTCCCAATTATCTAAAGCCCTTGTTACGATGGGACTCGACGAGTCAGAAACCTATGAGCTGGCCCGCAGATGTGGGAGGAGCTTGGCTGTTCTTGCCCGTCAGATCCCTAGTGGAACAGCTCAACCTCCAGAATGGTTGGGAAAATCAGAGTCGTTGATTCCTGCTCTTTTGGCTGGTGCATGGAAACCATCCCGTGTAGCCGATACAGAGGTACTTAAAAGTTTAGGGGGAAAGGCCACTTACGAAGAGGTTGAAGCCCCACTACGAGGACTTACGAAACTCACTGATCCTCCAATAGATCGAGTTGACGATGTATGGGCCATGAGATCGTCTGTAGATGCATTCGTTCATCTTGGGCATCTGATTGGCGGAGAACATTTGGTTCGATTTGCCGAACAAGCTAGAGCTGTTTTTTCTCAAGTGATTACCCCTCCCAAGGCAGAAGATATTTTTCGTCTGTCCGCTTCTAAAGATGAGACACATAGTCAGTGGCTCCGTGAAGGGATGATGACTACGCTACTTCATATGGCTGCACTTCATGAGCAGGCTGAGTTTGTCGTGACAGGGTCTACTCCTCAGCGCTTTGTTGACGAAATTGTGCGCGGATTGCCGAATTTATCTACCGATCATCGTCTACTAGAAAGTCTGCAAGACCACCTCCCATTGCTTGCCGAGGCCGCACCTATCCCTTTCTTTGAGGCCCTTGAGAGTCTGCTTGAGGGCAATGCTGAAAAAATCAGACCTATTTTCTCTGAGAGTGACGACTTTTTTGTGCCAGCTAGCGCTCACACAGGAGTTTTGTGGGCCCTTGAGCTGCTTGCTTGGGATGAAAATCAGCTTCTTCGTGCGGCAACGTGTTTAGCTAAACTCGCAGCCATTGACCCCGGTGGCAAGCTGGCAAACCGTCCAATAAATAGTCTTCGTGATATTCTTCTCTCTTGGTCTCCACACACAAATGCAACGTACAAGCAGCGAATCGGGGTTTTGTCTCATATTGTTCAAGCTGAACCATCTATCGCATGGCCTTTACTTGAGAAGCTTCTGCCTAGTACTCACGATATTGTTAGTCCAACACAGAAGCCGAAGTTTGCCGAGGCGTCACCAGGAGGGAAAGAAACACTAACCTACGGCATCGTTTGGGCGACACAATCTGCTGTTGTTGAATTAGCGGTCGAGCATGCACAGTTAGTACCGGAGCGATGGAAGACTTTGATAGGTATCCTCCACGAGCTGCAACCGGCCAGCTTCGAGCACGTAGTGAATGCACTAGAAGGGTGTTTTAATACACAAAATGCCGAAGAGCGCTTCGATATTTGGGATATATTACGCAAAGAGGTCAATAGGCATCGCGCATTCAATAGTGCAGATTGGGCTCTAAAAGATGGACAGCTTGCTCGTCTGGATAACTTGGTTGTGCAGTATCAGCCAGATGACCCACTTCTGGTTATGACTTGGCTTTTCGACGACGGAATGCCTGATGTTATGGGTATAGTGAGAGATGACCCAATTGCCACGATCCAATCTGCACGGGTTGATGCTCTAAGAGAGCTCAAGGCAACCCAGGGTGTGTTGGGCTTAACCAATTTAGCTGCGAGGGTTAAGCAACCATTCCAAATCATCGAGCCACTTTCAAAACTTGAATTCGGAGAGGAAGAGTATCTTTCTTTCGTTAGACGCCTCCTTGCATTGGATGGAGAAGCAAGAGCTCTAGCTACTGCAGTCGTAGCCCAGGCATTTGCGACCTTTGGGCCTTCTTGGATAAGACGCATTGAGCATCTAAGGGGGGAAATTGACCTCTCTGCAGCTGAATTTGCTGAGCTTTTTTTGAGTCTCCCTAATGAAAGGCAAAGCTGGGATGTGGTGGCGAGCTTTGGTGCTGATGTGGACGATGCGTATTGGCGTCAAAAGAGAGCGTTTGGCTTTCGCGGAACCTTCGAAGAGATGGAGTATGCTGTTGATCGTTATCGTGCTTGTGGGCGTACTCTAGCTGCAATTGAAGCTACTCATCAGTTGTTGGGGAATGTAGCTTCCTCAACAATACTGGGCCTCCTTGAAGCGGCCATTACAGTAATCAATACGGATGTAAGTAGTTCCGGCGGTATGCTCACGTATTATGTAGAGCATATGTTTGAAGAGCTAAATAAACGGCCTGACGTTGCTCGTGAAGAGTTGGCCCGTATGGAGTTTGCATATTTACCATTGCTTATCAAACGAAATAAGCGCTTAACCTTACACAAGATGCTTGTTGAAAGCCCAGAGTTTTTTATTTCTGCCATCTGTACAGTGTTCAAACCGGCTAATGGTGACGCGCCAATAACGTCTGAGCAGGAACGGAAATTAGCTAATGCGGCATATAAACTTTTAAATAGTTTGGATATTCTTCCTGGCCAGGAAGGAGACAGGATCGATTTCGAGAAACTGAAAGCGTGGTTTGATGATGTGCGTCACCGAGCTATAGAGGTAGATCGCGTCACAGTAACTGACTCACGCATTGGACATATGCTAGCTCACGCGCCAATTGATCCTGAGGATCAAGTTTGGCCTCATAAAACAGTTCGCCAGCTCATTGAGCAGATCTCGTCTGATAAGATGGAGGGTGCGATTCGTATAGAGCGTGCCAATATGCGTGGTGTGTATACCAAAGCTATCGGTGAAGGCGGGAGGCAAGAGCGTGAACTTGCACAACAAGCAAGGGCCTGGGCTCTTGCGATACCTGATTACCCTCGAACTGCTAGCTTGCTTTATTCAATAGCGGATATGTGGCTTGAAGATGGTGTTCGAGCAGATACCAAGGCTGCGAAAGATGCGCTACGTTGGTAGCCCATTCTCGTACGGTGATCTCATAGGACTGTGAATGGGAGCTGATGCTCCCACCTTTCCCACTTTATTTGGCCTCTTCTACCACTTTCACCTTGGCCTGTTGTAGCCGTTCAAACTTGGCGTGTACCCGGTTTGGGTAGAGGTCGGTGTAGATCTGCCAGAGGATATTGATGTTTCTATGGCCGGTGACCTGGGCGACTTCATCTATGACGAAGCCAGCCTCAAACAGACGGCAGGCACCTTCGCGGCGGAGGTCGTGCCAGCGTAAGTCTTCAATACCAAGCTCTGTTCTGACTCGCTGAAAACCGGCAGTGACGCTCTTGCCGTTGTAGGGGAAGACACGAGCGTCGGTTCTGGGTTGACGCTTGAGGATCTCCCAAGCCTCACCCAGCAAAGGAACCAGCATATGGTTCCCTATCTTTTTTCTAGGGTCTTTACGGTCTTCAACCAGCACGGCCCGGTTTTTCTCATCTACGCCAGACCACTTGATCTTGCACACTTCGCTTATCCGCATGCAGCTCAGGATGGCGAAGTTGAGAAGGTCTGTGTAGGGGATCTTGGCCATGCCGTGACTCTGCCGTTTTTCCAGCCCCAGGATGATCCTTTCCAGTTCATTGCTTACTGGGCGGCGTGTGCGCTTCTGGGCTTTTCCCACCAGTTTCAGGTTGTTGAGGGTCTTGCGTGCTTCCAGGATTAGCTTGTTGTCGACCGGGATATTGAAGACGGGGTTGGCGGCTGCAAAAACAGAACCAAGGTAGCTGATGTCGTGAGCAATGGTGGCTGGAGACGCCCCCGCATCTCTTCTGGCTTGGCAGTGATCGACCAAGTCTTTGATGGTGAGCTCGTCGGCATTGAGCTTGGCGATATCGCAATCGGCAACTAGGTCGAGGCAATAAGCCTTGGTTCTGCCTATGGTTGGGCTGATGGCTGGGTGGGTACGGTAGAGCGAAATGAGTTCGCGGATGGTGGGGGTGGGTTGTACCTGTCCTGGCAAACCATCCCTCTCGATCATCGCAACCATCTGCATTCCCCAGCTCTTGGCGTCGGACTGTCTGCCAAAGGTTCGGGATTCTCGGTATACTACCTCTTCGCCTTTATGTTCCCTGACGGTACAGCGATAGCGTAACTCGCCTTTGCTGGTCTTACGTTTTTCTATTGTGTAGCCGGCCATAGATACCTCGTGGAGTACACCTGCCCCATGAAATGGTGGGGCAGATATGGGGCAGGTTCAATCAACAAATGTCTGGAAACACCCGCAAATGACTCAGAAACAAATCAGTGAAAACCCCGTTAAATCAGGCTCTGAGGCCATATCTGGCAAGCCTGCCCACCGCCAGACATTCTCGATTGCCCCCATGCTGGACTGGACTGATCGGCATTGCCGTTACTTTCATCGACTGATGAGTCGCCAGACCTTGCTTTATACCGAAATGGTGACCACCGGCGCCATCATCCATGGCAAGGGGGATTATCTGGGTTACAGCGAGCAGGAGCACCCCATTTCCCTGCAGCTGGGGGGCAGCAATCCGGCCGATCTGGCGCGCTGTGCCAAGCTGGCCGAGGAGCGCGGCTATGACGAGGTGAACATCAACGTCGGCTGCCCCTCCGATCGGGTGCAAAACGGCCGCTTTGGTGCCTGCCTGATGGGTGAACCGGCGCTGGTGGCGGACTGCGTCAAGGCGATGCGCGATGTGGTCGATATTCCGGTGACGGTGAAGACCCGTATCGGTATCGACGATCAGGACTCTTACGAGTTTTTGCAGGCCTTTATCGAACAGGTGCGCGATGCCGGTTGCGACACCTTTATCGTCCATGCCCGCAAGGCGTGGCTGAGTGGCCTGAGCCCCAAGGAGAACCGCGAGATCCCGCCCCTCGATTATCCTCGGGTCTATCGGGTCAAGCAGGATTACCCGGAGCTCACCATCGCCCTCAACGGCGGCGTCACCTCCATGGAGCAGACTCTGGAGCACCTGCAACACGTCGATGGCGTCATGATGGGGCGTGAAGCCTATCAGAACCCCTACATTCTGGCGCAGGTGGACAATCTGGTGTTCGGTCAGAACAACGCTGTGCCGAGCCGCCACGAGGTGGTGCGGATGATGCTGCCCTATATCGAGCAGGAGCTGGCCAAGGGCAACTATCTCTCCCACATGACCCGCCATATGCTGGGGCTGTTCCAGAACATGCAGGGGGCTCGCGCCTGGCGCCGTCACCTGAGTGAGAACGCCTGCAAACCGGGGGCGGATATTCAGGTGGTGCTGGATGCCATGGCCAAGGTGCCGGAGTTTGCCGCCAGCGAGACGGCCGAATAAGCCAGTTGTGCCAAGGCAAGAGCAGCAAAAAAGCGCGTCAGTTGACGCGCTTTTTTGATCGCTGTCGCTTCAATATCTGAACTGGTTGATCAGTCGCGAGAGATCCTGCAGCCGCTCTACCAGCAGGGTGATGCCATCGAGGGCCTGCCTGCTGTTGTCGGCGGTGTGGCTGGCAAGTTGGTGGATCTGGTGTACCCCTTCATCGAGCGTCGCCGTCACGTCGGCCTGCTGACTCACCGCCTGGGCGATCTCGTCGCTGGTGCGGGTTACCTGCCCCAACATTTGGTTTATCTGGGTGAGCACGTCGGCGGTGGTGCCCGCGTGCTGCTGGCAGCGCACCGAGGTCTGCGCCCCTTGCGTCATCCCGTCCGACAGCTGTCGTGTAGTCTGTTGCAGCGCCTGGATCATCTCGTGGATCTCGCTGGTCGAGGAACGGGTCTTCTGGGCCAGCGCCCTCACTTCATCCGCCACCACGGCAAAACCGCGCCCCTGTTCGCCCGCCCGGGCGGCCTCGATGGCCGCATTGAGGGCGAGCAGGTTGGTCTGGTCGGCGATTTGACTGATCACCTCCAAAATGCCGCTGATCTTCTGGCTGTCGCTGGTGAGCTGGGCCAGCACGGCGTGGTTGGCATCCAGCTCCTGATGGAGTTGGTTGACGGCAGAACGGGTGGTCGCCAATGCTTGCAGCCCCTCGTCGGAGACCTGCTGTACCTCTATAACCAGATTGCTCGCTTCATGGGCACTGTGGGCCACATCCCGAATGGAGTGGCTCAGCTCGGTGATGGCGGTCGCCAGCTGCTCGCTGTGGGCGCGCTGCTGCTGCAGGTGGGTATCGATGGTCTGGATATTGCCTCGGTCATCTTCGGCTGCCTGCAGGATCTGCTGGTTGGTGTCGGCGCTGCGCCCGACCACGGCCTTGAGCTCGGCCTGCTTCATCCGCAGGGCCAGTTCGACGGCCGCCAGAGTGTCGCGCCGTCGGGTGTAGAGCACCTGACAGAGGCGGGTTCCCTTGTCTTGATCGGCAAGGGTGAGCAGATGAGCCAGCCGTTGCTGCAATCGCCAGCCGTGGGTTGCCTGTGCCAACAGCAACAAGGCGGTGGGCAGCAGCCATAACAGGTTGCCGGTAGCAAAGGTAGCAAGGGTGGTGAACAAGGCAGAAGCGGAGAGCCAGAGGGACAGCCGACCCGGTTCAATGTGACACCGGCTCAGCCAGGGGAGCGCCTTGCCGCTGCGCAGCAGGCCATAGAGCTGCTCGGCCCAGGCCACATCGCTGGCGGCGGGTTTGGTGCGCACCGACTGGAACTCGACGATCTCCTTCTGCGCATTGAGGATCGGGGTGACGTAAGCGTTTACCCAATAGAACTGACCGCTTTTGGCGCGGTTCTTGACCAGCCCCATCCAGCTTTTGCCCTGTCGCAGCCGCTGCCACATGTCGGCGAAGGCCGCTTTGGGCATGTCGGGGTGTCGCACCAGATTGTGGGGCACCCCTTCCATTTCGGCCGCACCGTACCCGGCCACATCACAGAAGTGCTGGTTGGCATAGGTAATATGACTGGCGGGATCCGTGGTCGAGATGAGTGCGATGTTGTCGGGGAAGTGTATCTCCCCCTCCTGATGGAGTCTGGTCATGTGTCGTTCCTGAAAAAGCCAAATAACTGATAACTATGTTTTTTATTGTCGTTCTCAGTTAATCATTCTAAGGCTCTTCAGTGACCCGAACTTGGCTTGGGTCAATTAATCAACACAATGAATTGATGAAGTGAGGGTCAGCTGGCCGGTGTGAAATCGTGAACTTCACCCTTTCTTGGGGCGAGGCGAGGATCATCATCTTTGTACTCATGTACAAGCTGCATGGTTTTGCAGAAGCTGGCTTGTTTGTCGTACTCCTGACGAGCCAACTCGATGGCCCGCTCGGCCCGGCGCCGTTCCATCTTGTCAGACTTGCGATCGCTGAACTGTTGCTGCTGATGCAGCATCCAGCCGACAAACTCTTGCTGGCATTGGGATTCGCTATTGGCCTGCGCAGGCAGGGTCCACAACAACGAGAGCAGTATCAAATAACGCATGTCTGACTGGGTATTGAAGATTAATTGAACAGAAGGGGCGGCATTTTAGGCTGGAAATCGAGGTGTGAACAGTATCAATAGCGAGGCCCTGCGGGGCCTCGCATCGTTGTGGCCGGAGTCAGTGTTTGACGAGGTAGAGCTGGCGGCTGTAGGCCACATCTTCCGGGTTGTTGATGGGGTAGCCTTTGAGCCATGGCTTGATGAGTCGGGCATTGGTGTACTGGTAGATGGGGGCTATAGGGGCCTGATCCAGCAGGATCGCCTCCGCCTCGCCAAACAGCTTGCTGCGGCTGGCGGCATCCTGAGTGCTGGCCGCCTCTGCCAGTAGCTGGTCATAACGGGCATTGGCAAAGCCAGCCATATTGCCGCTGTGGCGGGAGCCCCACAGGCCGAGGAACGCTGACGGGTCGTTGTAATCGGCGACCCAGGAGGAGCGGATCACCTCGAACTGACCGCTCTGGCGGCTGTCGAGATAGGTTTTCCACTCCTGATTGGTCAGCTCGACCTTGGCGCCCAGCTTCTGCTTCCACATGCTGGCGATGGCCAGCGCCATCTTCTTGTGAATTTCCGCGGTGTTGTAGAGCAGGGTCAGCTTGAGCGGCTTGTCCGGGCCGTAACCGGCCTCCTTGAGCAGGGCCTTGGCCTTGCTGTCCAGCGCCGGTTGGCTGCTGGTGGAGAGCAGGTTGGCGGCCGGGGTAAAGCTGGCGGTCACATCCGGAGTGAAGTGATAAGCCGGTTTCTCGCCGGTGCCGAGCACTTTGTCGGCGATCAGGGCGCGGTCGATGGTGTAGGAGAGCGCCTTGCGCACCCGCACATCGTTCAGTGGTGCCTGACGGGTATTGAAGGCGTAGTAGTAGGTGCCGAGCTGATCCGGGGTGTAGACCTCATTCGGGATCTGCTGCTTCAGCTTGTCGTACTGCTCCTTGGGGAAGGATTCGGTGATATGCAGATCGCCCGCCAGATAGCGGTTGGTGGCCGCGCTCTCCTGATTGATAGGCATGAAGATCACCTTGGTCAATACGGTATGGGCCCGATCCCAGTAATAAGGGTTGGGGGTCAGCTCCAGCTTCTCGTTGACCACCCGGTTGTTCAGCACAAAGGCACCGTTGCCCACCAGTTTGCCGGGTTGGGTCCACAGGTTGCCGTACTGCTCGATGCTGGCTTGATGGAGCGGCGACAGGCTGGGGTGGCTCAGCAGGTTCAGGAAGTAGGGCACCGGCTGGGAGAGGGTCACCTGCAGGGTGTGGTCATCGAGGGCCTTGACCCCCAGCCCGCTGGCAGGCAATTTGCCAGCCATGATCTCGTCCACCTTGTCGAAGCGGGCAAGTTGGGCAAACCAGGCGAAAGTGGCCGCCTCTTTCGGGTCGACCAGCTTGCGCCAACCGTAGACGAAGTCGCCGGCCTTGACCGGATCGCCGTTGGACCAGCGCGCATCCGGGCGCAGATGGAAGGTAAAGAACTGGTTGCCCTTGTTCTCCCAGCTGGCCGCCACCCCGGCAACCGGTTTGCCATCCGGCCCCTGAGTCAGCAGCCCCTCGAACAGATCCCGCAGTACCTGCAACTCCGGCAGGCCGACCAGCTTGAGCGGACTCAGGCTCGCAGGTTCATCCTTGAGGTGGCGAACGACAATCTGCTCGGCGGCGAGTTGTGTTCCGGCGGGAATATCGGCAGCCTGGACAGCAGCACAGCCCAGCAGGGCCAGCAAGGGGCTCCATCCTTTCATGGGTCGGATCCTTCAAATAGTGTGAAGCGGAGAGAAAACTCGGCGAGAAAATATCGCCGACAGATGGGAAATCATGATATCCCGTTTGCTGGTCTGACCGCCAGCATTCGACTCTCACTCCCCATCGGGGTAGAAGAGCGTTCCCGGCGTCTGTGCAGTTCAATGTGGTGAGGAGTGTCAAACGATGAAAGCATGGTTATTGCTGGCCGGTGTGCTGAGCCAGGGGGCCTGGGCGTTGGCCCCGTGCCAGAGCGACACGGCGGTGGGCAACTGGTGCGAGATCGGCATCGATGCCTTGCACCCGACTCAGGGGGGCGTCGGCCAGATCCAGGTCGATGAGACCCAGGCCACATTGGCGGGCATGAGCGCAAAGCAGCTCGACAAGTTGATGAAAAAGAAAGAGATCCCCGTGGTCATTGCGCCGGATGGCAGCTACTGGCTGGTGGACCGCCACCATCTCACCAAGGCGTTGTGGCAGCAGGGCGTCAAGGATGCCCGGGTCAAGGTGATTGGCCGTCTGCAGGACAAAGCCAACTTCTGGAGCCAGATGCAGAACAACCACTGGGCCTGGCTCAAGGATGAGAAGGGGCAGCCGCTGACCCCGGAGCAGTTGCCGACCAGCATCGACAAGCTGCCTGATTACCCCTATCGCACCCTCGCCGGACTGTTGCAGGATTCGGGCTACTTTCGCAAGGATAAACAGGTCTATTTCGTCGAGTTTGCCTGGGCCAGCTGGCTCGGCAAGCAGATGCAGTGGATGCCGGTAGATAGCACCAATCTGGCGGCACGGCTGCAACAGGCCAAACGGCTCGCCTGCGGCAGCGATGCCAGTGACTTGCCCGGTTATCCTGGCAAGCAGTGCAGTCTCAACCAGTCCAAAAGCGCGCAGTGAGCGGATGCGCGATACGGCATCCAGAGCTGCCGAGGATAAAAGAGGGCGCCCCTTGTGTCGCCCTCTTTCTGTCTGGAGGTGAGTATTGCGCATGATGGTTTTGGCAAGGTCGCCAGAGGTATGAGAGATCTTGCACTAACCCTCTGGTTGATATTTATTCTCAATTAGCCATGATAATACTCCCACCATGACGGATTCGGGAGAGCGAGATGACACCGCAAAGTTGGCAACGATACATGCTGGAGGCGGAGCGTGCCTGGCAGGCCGGTTCGCTGGGGGCGGCGATCTGTTTTTATCAGCAGGCGCTGGGGGATGTTTACGAGATGACCCAGGTCGAGTTGACCGAACTGGCCACCATGCGGGTCGCCACCTGTCACCGGCTGGCCGACTTCTGGCGGGCGATGGATGAGCCGACTTACGAGCTGCGCTACCTGAAGCTTGCCTCCGAGCTGGTGACGGCGTTGGTGCCACAATGCCCCAACCGGGAGTGTGAGGCACTGATCAGCGAGCTGGGTTGCTGTCGCGGCGCTCTGCTCGCCTTTCTCAAGCGCCACCCCAATCCGGAAATTGCCCGGCTGATCCAGCTGCAGGACAAGGTACAGGGCTGCGAGCTGATCGGCCGTTTTCGCCTCAACTAACTGGCGTTGAGCGGCAGCTCAGCCCCGCCGTTTGAGTTTCTGGGCGATGCGCTGTTGCGCCTCTTCCCCTTGCAGTGCCTGGGCGAAGGCGCGCGCCTCTAGATCGATGACGAAGTGCACCGCCTGTTTAAGCTCCTGTTTCAGCAGCGCCTTGCTCTTTTGCAGCGCTCTGGGCGGTTTGGCTGCCAGCTTCAGCCCCTGCTCGCGGGCAAAGGAGAACACTCCTTCGGCCGCTACCACCTTGTTGGCCAGCCCTAATCGCAGCGCCTCTTCGGTATCAATCGCCTCGGCCAGCAGCAACAGCTCGGCCGCCTTGAGGTGACCCACTAAGCGCGGCAGCAGCAGGCTGGAGGCGAACTCCGGCACCAGCCCCAGCTCGACGAAAGGAAGCTGCAAGCGGGCGTTATCCGCCAGATAGACCAGATCGCAATGCAGCAGAATGGTGGTGCCAATCCCCACCGCCGGGCCTGCAACAGCGGCGATCACGGGTTTGGGGAAATCGGCCAGAGTGTGGAGGAACTGCAGGATGGGGTCGTCGGGCTCCAGCGAGCTCTTGCCCATAAAGTCGGCCAGATCATTGCCCGCGGTAAAGCAATCTTGCTGCCCCTGCAACAGCAGGACATGCACCTCCTCATCAGCTGCCGCCTCTCGCAGCGCGGCCACCAGTTGCTTATAGAGCTCGGTATTGAGGGCGTTGCGCTTGTCGGGGCGGTTGAGGGTCAGGGTGAGCAAGCCATCCTGCTGCTCGGCAATGAGAATGGGGGCCATGTCTAAATCCTTGTTATTGAAAGGTGCATAAAAGGTTTCTGCTGGGGTAACCTTGGGGCCGTTTAACAACATCATAAAAGGATTTCAACCATGTTTAAACGTGCGTTTTATTCTCTGCTGCTGGTTGGCATGGCGGCGCCGGCGCTGGCCAAGGTCGAGGCCGTCGATGGCTATGTGCGCCTGTTGCCGCCGGGCACTCCCAACACCGCCGCCTTCATGGTGCTCAAAAATGACGCCGACCAGTCGGTCAAGCTGGTGGCGGCGGCTTCTGCTGCCGCCGGGCGTGCCGAGTTGCACACGCACCTGCACGAAAATGGTGTGATGAAGATGCGTCAGGTCGAGAGTATCGAGATCCCTGCCAAGGGCGAAGCGGTGCTGAAACCGGGCAGCCTGCACATCATGCTGTTCGAGGTGGGCACGCTCTCCGAACAGACCCCTTTCCCGCTCACTCTCACCATGGACGATGGTCAGAAGCTTGATCTGTCACTGCCAGTGAAGCCGATTGAGCCGATGGCAGAGATGAAGCATATGAAGCACTGACATTTGTCGTCGTTTGTTCAGGATTGACGCTGGGTATTTTGGCTGCACCGAGTAAAATAGTGCTCTTTTCCATGTATGCAAGAGGAAGTGACGTAATGAAAAAGACGCTGATTGCCGGTTTTGTGCTGGCTCTGTGCAGCCAGAGTGCCATGGCCGCTGACGACTGGCGTTTTGCCGCCGGTGCTGACGTATGGGCCGCCAAGGGCAGTGGTCAGGCTTATGGCCATAGCGCCGATGGCAGCTATGACGACAGCTACAACTGGAACGGCTATCTGCAACTGGAGCACGGCATCATCCTCCTGCCGAACGCCAAGTTTGAAGTCTCTGATTTCAGCACCTCCGGTGGCAACTTCAAGAACGACCTGACCGCCTACGATCTGAGCCTCTACTACCGTCTGTTCAACAACGATTTGTTCAAGATCGATCTGGGTATGACCGGTCGTCACTACGATGGCGAGCAGGTTTACTCCGGTCGCAAGGGTTATGACGAAGATACTCTGATGGCCTATGCCGGCAGCGAAGTGAAGATCCCGGGCACCGGCATCGCCTTTTTCGGTGATCTGCGCACCCACGATGCAGACAACTATGACTACCGTCTGGGTGGTTCCTACAAGTTTTCTTCCATGCCGATCAAGCTGCGTGCCGGTTGGCGTGAAGCCAAGATCGACTTCGACAGCGTTGACCAGCGTATCGATGGCTGGTTCATGGGTGGTGAGTTCACTTTCTAATCTGAGCGTCAGCTGATGACGAGGAGCAATAATGGGTCACATCATAGTGACAGGTGCCGGTTCTGGTCTCGGCCGGGCCCTGACCATCGGACTGGTTGAGCGGGGTCATCAGGTCTCCATGATGGGGCGCCGTTATCAGCGACTGCAGGAGCAGGAACAACTGCTCGGCAGCGCGGTGATCGGCATCGCAGCCGATCTGGCGCACCATGAAGAGGTCGATGTCGCCTTCGCCGCGGCGGTGGAGTGGGGCGGCCTGCCCGACATGGTGATCCACTGCGCCGGGGTGGGCGAGTTTGGCCCGGTCGGTGTTTACACCGCCGAGCAGATCCGCCGGGTGGTGGAGAGCAATCTCATCTCCACCATTCTGGTGGCCCAGCAGACGGTACGGCTTATCGGTGACAAGGGCGGGGTACTGGCCAATGTGCTCTCCTCCGCCGCTCAGGTGGGCAAAGCCAACGAGAGCCTCTACTGCGCCTCCAAATGGGGGATGCGTGGCTTTCTGGAGTCGTTGCGCGCCGAGCTGAAAGGCTCACCGCTGCGGCTGGTCAACCTCTACCCGAGCGGGATCCGCAGCGAATTCTGGGACAACTCGGATCACGTGGACCCGAGTGGCTTCATGACTCCGGAAGATGCGGCGGCCTATATGCTCGACGCACTGGAAGCCAGAAGCAGCTGCCACGTGACCGACCTCTTTATCGGTCGCAATCCCTGAGGCGAAGCCCACCATCCGGTTGCCGTCGTCAGCACACAAAAACAAAAAGCGCGCCAAATGGCGCGCTTTCTTATATCGGGAAGAGGGCGGAATTAACGGCCCAGCTTGGCCTTGAGCATGGCGATGATGTCGCTGATGGCCACTTCTTGCTTCTCGCCAGTGCGGCGGCACTTGTACTCCACCACGCCGTTGTCCAGACCGCGATCGCCGATGACGATGGCGTGCGGGATGCCCAGCAGTTCCATGTCGGCGAACATCACGCCCGGGCGCTCTTTACGGTCGTCGAACAGCACGTCCACACCGGCCGCTTTCAGCTCGGCGTAGAACTGCTGTGCCTGCTCGGCCACGCGCTCGGATTTGTGCATGTTCATCGGCACGATGGCCACTTCGAACGGAGCGATGGCGTCCGGCCAGATGATGCCGTACTGGTCGTTGTTCTGCTCGATGGCCGCAGCCACCAGACGGGAAACCCCGATACCGTAGCAGCCCATCTCCATGGTGACGGACTTGCCAGCTTCGTTCAGCACGCTCGCCTTCATCGCTTCGGAGTACTTGGTGCCCAGCTGGAAGATGTGGCCCACTTCGATACCGCGCTTGAGCAGCAGCTTGCCCTGGCCGCACGGGCTCGGGTCGCCTTCTACTACGTTGCGCAGGTCGGCAACTTCGTAAGCGGTGATGTCGCGATCCCAGTTGGCGCCGGTCAGGTGGAAGCCGGTCTCGTTGGCGCCGCAGACGAAGTCCGCCAGATGGGCAGCGCTGCGATCGACGATGATGCGACCGGCAAAGCCGACCGGGCCGATGGAACCTGCATCGCAACCGGCGGCAGCTTTGATCTGCTCGTCGTTGGCGAAGGTCAGCGGGTTGGCCACGCCAGCCAGTTTCTCGGCCTTGATTTCGTTCAGCTCGTGGTCGCCACGCAGTACCAGCGCGATGACGGCCTGCTTGCCGTGCTCATCTTCCTCTGCCAGTACCAGCAGGGTCTTGGCAATGGCGGTCGGTGCCACGTTCAGGAAAGCGGCCACTTCGTCGATGGTGTGGACGTTCGGGGTGGCAACCTTAGTCAGGGTTGCGGTGGCAGCAGCGCGCTCACCAGCCGGTGCCAGGGCTTCGGCCATCTCGATGTTGGCGGCGTAATCGGAGCTATCGGAGAAGGCGATCAAGTCTTCACCGCTCTCTGCCAGCACCTGGAATTCGTGGGAACCGGTACCACCGATGGAGCCGGTATCGGCCTGCACCGGACGGAAGTTCAGACCCATGCGGGTGAACGCCTTGCAGTAGGCAGCGTGCATCTTCTCGTAGGTATCTACCAGAGATTCCTTGTCGATGTGGAAGGAGTAGGCATCCTTCATCAGGAATTCGCGGCCACGCATCACGCCGAAACGGGGGCGCACTTCGTCGCGGAATTTGGTCTGGATCTGGTAGAGGTTGAGCGGCAGCTGTTTGTAGCTGTTCACTTCGTAACGCACCAGCGCAGTGATCACCTCTTCGTGGGTCGGGCCCAGTACGAAGGGGCGGTTGTGGCGGTCGGTCAGACGGCACAGCTCGGGACCGTAGTCATCCCAGCGGCCGGACTCCTGCCACAGCTCGGCGGGTTGTACCACCGGCATGGAGACTTCGACGGCACCAGCATTGTTCATCTCTTCGCGAACAATGTTCTCGATTTTCTTCAGTACCCGCAGACCGGTTGGCAACCAGGCATACATGCCGGAGGCCAGTTTACGGATCATCCCGGCGCGCAGCATCAGCTGGTGGCTGACAACTTCAGCGTCGGAGGGGGTTTCCTTGAGAGTGGAAAGCAGATATTGGCTGGTACGCATCGCGGTAGACCTTAGCTAGAACGGGCGCGGGGCCCAGGATAATTTCAAGGGCGGAATTTTAACAGGCTGGGCGTTATGGCCCAAGGGCTAAATTTGCCGCAACCCGAAAGGTGGCCACGCCCGGCAGATGGTCAGGGCAATGACCATTGCAACAAGCAGGCTTTTTATGCCTGCAATTTGGCCGGATCTCCGCTAAACTCTGCCACCTTTTCTCGATGGGCATGGCTTTGCCGCGTTCATCACCCCCCATTTTTAGTACTTTTGGAGCCGCTCATGCCGTTAGTGGGACATCAACACCAGATCGAGATCCTGGAACTGACCGACAAAGGAGATGGCAAAGGACGCCTGTTCGATCGCCCCCTGTTTGTCGAAGGTCTGCTGCCCGGTGAGCAGGCGCTGGTGGAGCTGACCGAGGTCAAGCCGAACTATCTGCACGGCAAGGTTGCCGAGCTGCTCCAGCCCTCCGCCGATCGGGTTGCCGATTTCTGCCCCAACACCGAGTGCGGTGGCTGTCAGGTGCGCCCGCTGGCCTATCCGGCCCAGCTCAAGCTCAAGCAGGCACTGGTGCAGAGCGCACTGGAACAGGTCGGGCTGGGTGACACCCCGGTCAAGGATATCCTTGGCATGGAGAGCCCGTTCGCCTATCGCAACAAGGCGCAATATGCGGTGCGTGGCTGTGACGCCGGTGCCGAGATCGGTTTTTATCGCAAGCATTCCCACGATCTCATCACCGCCGATGACTGTGCGGTGCAGGATCCGCTGCATGTGGAGCTGAACGCCCGGGTGCGCAACTGGATGCGCGCGCATGACATCGCCGCCTATGACGAAGTGAACCACAGAGGCTGTGTGCGCAACCTGATGACCCGCAAGGGCTTCAAGAGCGGCGAGCTGATGGTGGTGCTGGTGACGCTGGGCGAGGAGCTGCCGTTCGAAGCCGAGCTGCTGGCAGCCCTGAGCGATCTGCCGGTCACTACCCTGGTGCAGAACATCAACGATGAGCGCACCAACCGCATTCTGGGCGCCACCAACCGGGTGCTGCTCGGCGAAGGGGTGATCCGCGACAAGATCCACGAACTCGAGTTCGAGATCTCGCCGCTATCCTTCTTCCAGAACAACCCGACCCAGACCGATGTGCTCTACTCCAGCGCCCTCGAGTATGCCGAGCTGACCGGTAACGAGACTGTGTTCGACATCTATTGCGGTATCGGCACCATCTCCCTGTTCCTGGCTGGCAAGGCCGCCAAGGTCGTCGGGATCGAGTCGGTGGAGAGCGCCATCAGCGATGCCCGCCGCAACGCTGCCCTCAACGGCATCGAGCACACCGAATTCCACGTCGGCAAGGCCGAGCAGCTGATGCCCGAGCTGCACGCTCAGGGCGTGACCGCTGAAGTGGTGGTAATGGATCCGCCCCGCAAAGGCTGTGACAAGGCCGTATTGCAGACCCTGGTCGCTATGGCGCCCCGTCGTCTGGTCTATGTCTCCTGCAACCCGCAGACCCTGGCCCGCGATCTTGCCTGGCTGGTCAAGCAGGGCTTCGTGCTGGACGAGGTGCAGCCGGTCGATATGTTCCCGCACTCCATGCATGTGGAAGCGGTTGCCCGCCTGAGCCTGCCTGCCAAGGCATAAGTCGCCCCCGACTCTTGCCCATAAAAAACGACGCCAGCTGGCGTCGTTTTTTTATCTCTGCAATCGGCGGATGGGCGATTAGCTGGCGCTCTGGCGCACCTCGGCGGCGATCTGGTCGAGCAGCTGTTGCCAGCCCTGACCCAGTTCGTTCACCAGTGCGTTGTAGCCATCGGCTGGCAGCCCCCGCTCCTGACGGAAGGGGGCATCGCGCAACACGGTGCCATCTTCCGCCAGCAGGCGCCAGCGGCCGCTCAGTACGGCGCTGCCGTCATGACGGCCCTGAAAGCGCTCCACCAGAATGGTCAGCACCGGCCCCTTGCGGGCGCCATCCTGCCGCACCACCCAGCCCGGCAGGCGGCTGGAGAGGCCATTGAGGGTGAGCTGGTTGAGCTGATCGTCCAGCGCACCGGCCCAGCGATGGTACTCGGTGAAGTGCAGCTCTTGCCCTTCCAGCTGATAGACCAGACTGATCCGGTCGAGCTGGCTGGCCAGCGCCACCGGGCGCAGCACCAGCTGGTGCTGCGGTTGGGCCGGGGCCGTCACGGGTTGCTGACTGTCGGCATCGAGCGAGTAGTAGTGCAGGCTTGGCTGGCTGCTGCAACCCGCCAGCAGGCCCAGCAGAGCCAGCGTCAGGATCTCTTTTTTCATTGTTTGCCTCGCTTGGGCTCAGGGTCTGATGGATGCGCGCGATCGAAGATCAGCGAGCTGGGCTGCTCGTTGAGGGAGTGCACCAGCGGCTGCAGTTCGCGCATCAACTGATTGAGAGTCTGCACCGACTGACGCAGATCCTGATTGGTCTGCGACTGGGCGTCATAGGCCTGCAGGGTCTCCTGCAACTGTTTGAGGCTCTCGTTCAGCGAGGCTGGCAATTGCTGGGTCGCCTCCTTGCCGGTCAGCTTGTCCAGATTGGCACTGAGGGCGCTGATGTTTTTCAGGGTGCCATCCAGGGTGGAGAGGGAGCTGTTGACCTTGGTCAGGGTAGTCGCCATGTCCATGTCGACAAACTTGTCGAGGATGAGGTTCACCTTGCGCTCGATCTGATCCAGCCCACCCTGCACGGTGGGAAAGACCTGATAACCGGCCAGCTTGACCTGATCAAAGCGGGGAGCTGTTGGGTAGAAGTTGAGATCGATGATCTTGCCACCGGTCAGCAGACTCGAGGTCTTGAGGCTGGCACGCAATCCCTCCTTGAACTGCTTGCTGAATAGGGCGCGCCACTGATCCTTCTCCGCCTTGGCATAGCGGTGGGAGAGACGCTGCACTTCGATGCGGGCCAGCACCGGGATCTGTCGGTTCTGGAAGATGCGAACCCCTTTCTCCTCGACCATGTAGGGGGCCGAGATGACGGTGCCGACCCGTATACCGCGGTACTGCACCGCCGCGCCCGGGTGAAGGCCCGCCACGTTGTCGTCGAACAGGAAGACGTAGTCGATGAACTGATCCAGGCTACCGGCCAGTACGCTAGCCTCATCCTGGAACAGGGTAAACTCGTCGTGCTGCTTGACCGGCTCACCCGGAGACCAGCCGGCAGGCAGGCCCATGGTGATACCGCCGTCGACCAGGCTTTCCAGCGAGTCCATCTTCACTTTCATCCCCTCGCTGCTCATGGAGACCTCGAAGCCCGGGGTCAGCCAGAAGCGGGAGTTGCTGCTCACCAGAATGTCGTAAGGGGCGTTGATGAAGATCTGATACTGCATCTCGCTCTTCTCGGGCAGGAACTTCGCCTCTTCCACCTGACCTATAGTAAAGCCCTGATAGTTGATGGGAGAGCCTTCCCCGAGAGCTCGGGCGTCGCGGCTGGTGAGGGAGAGCCGTAGCCCTTTGGCATCCAGCGAGGCGAGGGGCGGTTTGTCCAGCATGACGTATTCGTCCCGCGCCCGACCTTTCTTGCCCGGGGCAAGCTCGATATAAGCGCCTGAGAGCAACGTGCTGAGGCCGGAGACCCCTTCACGGCCCACTCTGGGCTTGACTACCCAGAACTGGCTGTCATCGCGCAGCATGCCGGAGGCCGCATTAGTCAGCCGTCCTTTCAGCACTGCATGGCTGTAGTCATCGCTCAGCTCGACGGCCTCGATGCGGCCGACATCCACCTCGCGTGAACGGATCACCGTCTTGCCTGCGACTATGCCCTCGGCGGTGGCGACCGTGAGGGTGAAGCTGGGGCCTTGCGAATACCAGTGCTGGAACAGCATCCAGAGACCGATGAAGAGCGCCAGCAGCGGCACCATCCAGATTGCGGCGGCGGAGCTCAGAAAGTCAGAGCCCGGTTTCCACCTTGTTTTACGCTCACTCACGTTCGCGTTCTCCTTGTTGTAAATCCCAGATCAGGCGCGAGTCGAAGCTCATGGCGGCAACCATGGTGATCAGCACGACACCAGCAAATGCGACGGCCGCAGGGCCGGGGTAGATGGTCATCAGGTTGTCGAGCCGGATCAGGCCCGCAAGGATGGCCACCACGAAGACATCGATCATCGACCAGCGTCCGACAAATTCGGTCATGCGATAGAGTTTGAGTTTACCGAGCGGCGACTCGGCATGGCCGCGTTGTACCATGTAGCAGAGCCAGAACAGCGCCACGATTTTTACCAGCGGCACTACCACGCTGGCGAAAAAGATCACTGCTGCGATGGGATAGGATCCCATGGCCCAGAGCAGCACTACGCCGCCGAGGATGGTGGAGGGGCTGTCATCACCGAGAAACACCGTATCCATGATGGGATAGACGTTGGCCGGAATGTAGAGAATGGCGGAGGTGAACAGCAGCGCCCAGGTACGGTTCAGGCCGCCCGGCTTGCGGGCGTGCAGGTGACTACCGCAGCGGGAACAGCTGTGGGTGCCAGCCTCGCTCAGGGCGCCGCAAATATGGCAGCCCACCAGACCGGATTCCAGCGCCCCGGCTTCGGGGTCTATCTCCCGTGGCTCGGTGGGACCGAACAGCCGCTGCCAGAGCCACATCTGATCAAGCGAGGAGATCATCTTGATGAGCAGCACCGTGTAGCCGACGAAGGCCCAGAACGACAAGCCCATATGGATGTCGGCCATCCCCATCAGTTTGACCAGCGAGATAAGTACCCCCACCAGAAAGACATCCACCATCAGCCAGGGTTTGATCCGGCAGAGCAGGCGGCCGAGAGAGCGCAGGGCATTGTTGTGCAAATCCTTGTCGATACGCCACAGCACCAGCATGATGGAGCCCATGTAGACCAGCGGTAGGCCGATCAGGGTGATACTGAGTACGGCGCCGAGAAACAGGTAGCCCTCGTCTACTAGGGTCGAGATGCACTGGATAAAGGTCATCTCCTGGCCTATCCCCTTTGCCGAGAAGGACATGAAGGTAAAGGAGTTGGAGAGTACGAACATGATGAGCGCCGCAAACCCGTAGGAGATGGGACGCAACTCCTGCTGCGGCAGATGACGGCTCAGGGTGTGACCACAGCGAGGACAACTGCTTGCCTGTCCCACCTCGAGCGGCGTGGCCGGGATCAGCAGATCACACTCTTCGCAGGCGGTGGCATCATGAACATAGCTGGCGTGGTGTTGGTGTGAAGCCGAATGCAAGATAAAACCCCAGATTTGGCTCGCAAGAGAACCGGAAGCGGCGATTATCGCAGTTGTCCCGGTCTGCGACCAGTCCTGCGGTGGCGTGATTATTGGCGGGAGTGAGAATGACTTTGACAAGGCTGTGCCCATTTAGCACAATCAAACGCCACTTTTTTCCGCGGGACAATAATTTATGACAACTGAATCCCCAAGCTACTCCACGATTGAGCAAGCCTTCTCCCTCGGGAATGGGCAAGATTCTGCCCTCAACTGGTTGCGCAAGAACCGCAGTCAGGTCGCCATTTTTCTGGTGAGCGGCATCAAGCTGGAAGGCACTATCAGCGGTTTTGATCAGTACAGTGTGCTGTTGACCGATGCACACGGCAACCAGCAACTGGTCTACAAAGCCAAGATCTCTACCATCGCCATGCACACCGGCCGTCCGCAAGTGAACATCCAGCGTGCCCGCAAGCCACGTGTCTCTATGGCGCCGCGCCCCCATGGTGCGCCGGGCCGCTATGATGACAATCAGGGCGGTGGCAACAACGAGTAATCGTTCTTTCCGACCCTCTGCGCCGACGTGTCCAGCGTCAGCGACTGACGGAGCTGGCTCTCATTCTCAACCCTGTCCCGTATGAGATCCAGCTCCGGTTATCGCCCCTTGTTGGGCGATATTCTTCTGCACTACATCGCTATGCCGATCGGTTTACCTGCTTTGACCATGCAGGTCTGCATACCCGCTGCTTCTCCGGCCTGTACCCCGATACCGGTATCTTCAAACACCAGACAGCCTGATGGCTCGACCCCCAGCTTGCTGGCGACCAGCAGGAAGGTGTCCGGATTGGGCTTGTGTAGCTCCACATCGTCGGCCGTGACCACCACCTTAAAGTAGCGATCCAGCCCGGTATTGCGCAGCACCGCTTCGGCGTTGATGCGAGGAGAACCTGTACCGATCCCCATCGGAATGACACCTTGATAGCGTTCGACCAGTGTCTGCATGGCGGGAAACACGGTCGCCTTGTGCAGGTTGGCCACATAGTGGGCAGTCTTGCAGCGGTTCACTTCGAGCGGGTCGAGGGGGATCTGCTGCTCCTGTGTCACCAGCAGGGCGATCTTGCGGCTCGGCATACCGCCCAGTTCATAGAACCAGTCGGCATCGAAGCGAAAACCAAATTCACGGGCGGTGTGTTCCCAGGCGGCGAGATGCAGCGGCATGGAGTCGACCAGGGTGCCATCCAGGTCAAAGATCAGGCCTTGGAATCCGGAAAGTGTCATGGTGCGGGTCAGTCTCTGAAAAAAGGGAGCCCATTCTAGCCAGAGCCTCCCCGGCCTGCCATCACCTAGCTGGTGAGAAACGCTTGCCCCCACATTTGCGCCTGAAAATAGACGGGGGTGAGCCTGGTCGGGTCGAGCTGGTATTTCGGTGCCAGCTGCTCCAGCAGAGCCCAGTTGCCCTGTTCATAGGTCCTGACCAGCTGGAACAGGTGGAACAGCGGCCCTTCGTGCCGCTCGATGGCTCGCTTTACGTTGTTGGGCAGGTGGGCCTTCAGCGACTCTGATAGCAGGGAACCATCGAGTACCAGCCCTACCAGAAAAGCCCAGCTTGCTTCGCGTTTGTCGAGGGCGGTGAGGGCGATAAGTTCGCAGAAGCGGCCGCGAGCGATGGCCATTCGGGTAGAGGCCTCCGGCATATGCTGGCTCACCCGGGCCAGGCCGTTGATCAGCACAAACTTGCGGATCTCCTGCTCTCCCAGATAGGAGAGGGCGCGGGAAACCGAGGTGATGGGGGCTGCATGATCGAAGCCGGGCGCGTTGACATAGGTGAGTAGCTGGCCCGGGAGCAAGGCATCCTGCTCCAGCAGGCGAGCCACCTGGGCAAAGGAGAACTCCTCGTGGCAGATAAGTTGAAGGATCTGCTGCACAAGTGCCATGTCGGGCTGGGTGGCACGTTGATTGACCAGCTCGGGGCGGGCGAGAAAACCACCGGCAAAGAAGTCGACTCCGGCCTCTCGCAGCGGGAGAAAATCTTCCCAGGTTTCGATATCGAGGGCCATCCGCTTGTGTTCGGTGGGCTGGCAGATCCCCTCTTCCCCCATCCAGAATACCAGCAGACGGCTGGCACCGAGCCAGCGTGGCTCACGACTGACCCCATGTACAGCAAGCCGGCGTCGACTGTCTCGCCATTGTTCCAACACCGGAAAGGAGGCGGGCAGCCGTTCGCTGGAAGCCTCTACCAGCGGGATCGCATCCTGATCAAACAGCAGGGGGCGCTGTTCATCGAGCTGCTCGTGGGTGAAAGGCACCAGATATTGGCGCCCTTGTGCCAGCAGGCGGCAATGTTGCGCCAGTGAAGGCCATTCGGCCGGTGAGCTGAGCTGATAGTCGATGCCGTAGGCCACCAGAGCCAGGCGACGATTGAAGATGGGGTAGCGACGCAACAGCATGGGTTCACCGATAGGCCAGAGTGCGGGCCCTCCCTTGTGACTTGGCGTGGTAGAGCGCCTGGTCAGCCTGTTCAGTCAGGGTCTGCCATGCTCCGTCCAGGGAGGGAACCAGATAGCTAAAGCCTATGCTAACCGTAATGAAATCAGCAACCCGCGAGGCGGGATGGGGCAGTTTTAATTGCGCCAGTCCGGCATGGATCCTCTCGGCCAGTTGCTCGGCTTCACCGGGTTGTGGGGCGCAAAGCAGGATGACGAACTCTTCTCCGCCATAACGAGCCACCAGATTGGTAGAGCGTCGCTCGGCCTCCCGCAGTACGCGGGCTACCTGCTGCAGGCACTCATCCCCCTTGGTATGACCGAAGTGATCGTTATAGGCCTTGAAGTCGTCGACATCGATCATCAATACCGCCAGCGGATTCTGGGTGCGCCGTGCCCACTCCCACTCCCGTTGCATGGTGATGTCCCACTGGCGCCGGTTGGCGATACCAGTCAGAGGATCTTCCAGCGAGAGCAGGGAGAGGCGTTGATTGGCCTCTTCCAGCGCCCTATTGGTTTCGGCCAGTTGTATCGTGCGTTCGGCGACCCGGGCTTCCAGCTGGCGGTTGAGCTGCTCCAGCTGCTCCTGAGTGCGCTGGCGGATCAACAACTGTGACAGGATGGCGGCGTACTGTTTGAAGATCTCGCTCTGATAGGCTTTGAGCGGGCGGTGCCACAGCAGGTTGTCGGCGGCGATCCAGCCGATGGGGATGGCGCCATCCCAGAGCGATACCATGGCGTTCCAGCCCTGTCCCACCTGCTGTTTCTCGTAGTAGAGAGGGGTATCTTCCAGCACCAGCACGTAATCCTTGCGCTTGAGCGCCTCCTGCACCGTGGGGTGATCCGGGATAGGACTGACAAAGTCGTGTTCGTCTACCAGCTCTCCCTCTTCACTGGTGCCCCAGGTGCCGCGCATGGTTTTGCCATCGGGTTCGATCAGGAAGATGGCGACCCGATCGAACTGCAGCTCCTTGCGGGCCAGCAGCACGGCGTCCCGCAGCAGATCGTTCTCGCTGCGACAGCGGGAGAGGGTGACGCTGACCATGTGCAGCGCCTGCAACATTGTGAGGAAGGAGCCCTGCAGTGCCTGACTCTGTACCAGATCGGTCTGGGTATGGAGCCGCTGGTCCCGCTCCTGATTGACCTGGCTGGAGAGCAGGTGATTGCTGAGCTCGGCAGTCAGATAGTGAATAAGGAGCTGGATGCCCTGGCGCTGGTGGGAGGAGAGGCGGTCTATGCGGCGGCGGGTCTCCAGATAGATGACCCCTTCCAGTTTCATGTGACGTTTGAGAGGGAAACAGGCGCGTAGCTGTGGCTGGGCGGGCTCCACATTTTCGCCAGGATCTGGCGGTGGCTGGAGCTGCTCGATCACCAGTTGTCCCTTGTCCATTGCCTTGTCGATCAGGTGGTGGGGTAGTGTTAGCTGTTCTAGCTGGGCTAGATCCAGTTCGATCACGCCCTGATCCAGCTGAAAACTGTAGAGCTGTGCTTCAGGAGCTCTCAGCCAGAGGTAAAGGCGTTCTGCATCGGTCTTTTCACGGATGGTGGCGAGGCTCACTTCGCATAACTGAGCGAAGTTGGTGAAGTGTTCCGGGTCCCATTCCTGCATACCAGTATCCCTTGGATTGTACCCAAGCGAGTATAAACATATTTCTCTTTGATTAATATGTCAGAAAGGAGATGTGTCGCACATATTGGTTGCATTCCAGGTTATGTGTGGAAACATTCACTGCTTTTATTGCCAATTATGGCGAAAACTGTGCGTAGTTGCGCCACCTGTAGCAGCGTGCATGGCAGATGTGGAGCAAAAAAGAGCCCGCACGATGGCGGGCTCTCGGGCAGATTCGATGACTCTGCGTGGCTTACTCAGCCTGGGAGGCTGGCTGCGCTGGCGTTTCACTGCTATCGGCTGACGTGCTCTCTGCCAACGGGGCTTCCGGTGCCGGACCCGGCACCAGCTCCACCGCCGGCTTGGCAATGAGGGAGCGGGTCTCTTCCACCGCTTCTGTCAGCTTGACCTCAATGATCTGACCGAGCTCGTAGACCACCTCGGTCTTGTCCAGATAGACGCGACCGTTGTCCCAGTTGCACTCCAGCCGATCCTTGTTGTCGAGGATATGACGGGCAGGCATGAAGACCACGGCGCCGTTCTCCTGCAGACGCAGCTTGAGGCCAGCACGCATCACGTCGATGATCTCGGCGTTGAACACCTTGTCGGTGCCAGCATCGGCCTTGAGGTAGCGGACATAGAGCCAGTCGCCGATGTCGCGCTCCACCATGCGGTGCAGGCGGCGGCAGGCGGTCAGGTGCTCGGTGAGCTCGGTGCTCGGGCGCTCGCCCGGGGTTTTGCCCGCGATGACCGCTTTGAGCAGACGATGGTTGACCATATCGCCGTATTTTCGAATAGGTGAGGTCCAGGTGGCGTAGGCATCCAGACCCAGGCCGTAATGTGCGCCCGGCTCGGAGGACATCAGTGCATAGCTCTGGAAGCGGCGGATCTTGCCATCCAGCCAGCGGGTATCGAGGTTGTCGATCCAGCGGCGCAGGGCGCAGAAGCCGGAGAGGCTGGCGATCTCGTCACGTTCGAACGGGGCCTCGGCGCTTTTCAGCAGGTCGATGGCGCCGTCGAGGGACTCTTCGTCAAAGCCTGTGTGGACGTTGAAGATGCCGTAGCCGACGCTCTTGCCCAGTACGCGACCGGCGCAGATGTTGGCGGCGATCATCGACTCTTCCACCATGCGGTTGGCGATGCGGCGTGGCTCGACGTGGATGGCCAGCACTTCGCCATTCTCGCCCAGCTCGAAGTCGTAGTCGGGACGATCCGGGAATACCAGTGCATGCTCGGTGCGCCACTTGATGCGCGCCTCGGTCATCGCCTTCATCAGCGGCAGCTGGGCCAGCACGCCGGCGTCGATATCCAGCTCTTTGCCATGCTCGGCCCAGTCGGAGACGTCGTCATAGTTGAGGCGGGCGTGGGAGCAGATGCGGGCGGCGAAGAACTCGGTCTCCTCCAGCAGCAGACCATCTTCGGCGATCAGCAGACGGGCACATAGAGTGTTGCGCTCTTCGCCCTCTTTCAGGGAGCAGAGCTCGTCGGAGAGGGTGCGCGGGATCATCGGCACGTTGCGGCCCGGCATATAGACGGTGAAGGCGCGCTGGGCGGCTTCCTTGTCCAGCTCGCTCCCTTCGGCCACATAGGCGGTCGGGTCGGCGATGGCGACCAGCAGCTCCCAGCCGTTGTCCAGCTTGGTGATGGCCAGCGCATCGTCCATGTCCTTGGTCTTGGCACCGTCGATGGTGAAAAAAGGCACCTTGGTCAGGTCACGACGGGGCAGCTCCTCTTCTTCGATCACCTTCCACTCCGGCAGATCAGCTGGTTCGACCTGGGCCAGGTTGTGGCGCGCCAGCACCACCCACCAAGGCACGTTGTGATCTTCCTGAGCGGCGATCTTCTGGGTGATCTCGGCAGAGAAGTTGCCGTCAACCAGCGCGTGGCGTTTGAGGGTGGCGACCACCCAGTCCCCTTCCTTGAACTCTTTTTCGTCCAGACCCTTCTTGACGCGGGCCTTGATGGCATCCTTGATCAGCGGGTGGTCGGCGACCACGTTGAGACGGTCGCGGAACATCTTGACCCGTGCCACGAAGCGGGTGACGGACTGCTCCAGCAGGGCATCCGGCTCGGCCACTTCCTTCTCTTTTTCGGTGCGGATCAGGGCGCTCACCCGGTCACCGTGCATCACCTTCTTCATGTAGGGAGGTGGCACGAAATAGCTGGTCTTCTCATCGACCTCCAGAAAGCCGAAGCCCCGATCGGAGGCGCGGATAACACCCTCTTTCTTGGGGATGTTTTCGCGGATTTGTTGCTTGAGCTGGGCCAGCAGCGGATTGTCTTGGAACATAAGTGAGGAACCTGAAGTGAAAACCTGGGTGAAGACCTGATGAAGGATCGCCCAGCACTATACGTTTTTAGCCCTGCAAAGCCAAGGTGAATGGCCTGCTCAGCGTGGTTTCAACTGCGATCTGGCATAGTCAATGAGACGTTGGGATAGCTGCTTGTGTACCCCCTTTTCCAGTACCCAGCGGTGCCAGTAGAGGCGTTCTGTCAGAACATGGTTGGGACTGAGGTTGAGCAGTGACCCGCCAGCGAGCTGGCCTCTGATCTGCAACTCGGGGATGAGACAATAGGCCAGGCCCTGTTCGGCCATGGCGACAAAGGCCTCGGACGAGTGAACCGTGTGGCAGGGATAACCGCCGGGCTCCAGCCCGAAGTGTTTCGCCATGAAGCTGACATGCATGTCGTCGCGTTGATCGAAGGCCACTGCCGGAGCCTTGGCCAGCGCCTCCCGGGTCAGACCGTGGGGAAAGTGGCGCGCCACGAACGCGGGGCTGGCGGTAAGCAGATAGTTCATTTCGCCCAGATCATCGACGCAGCAACCGGCCAGTGGCTGGGGATGCAAGCTGACCGCACCAAAGGCCTGACCCTCGCGTACCTTGTCGAGGGTGCGGCACTCGTCATCCACCAGCAGGTTGAGTTCGATGGGATGCTGCTCCAGCAAGGGGGCGATGGCGGGCAAAAACCAGGTTGCCAGGCTGTCGGCATTGACGGCGATACTGATCCGGATGGGGGCTTGTGGTGTGGCGGGAGCCAGCTCACCAGCCAGTTCCAGCTCGAGCTGGTGGACCTGACGATAGTGTGCCAGCAGCTTCTGGCCGAGCTGGGTCGCCTGCAACGGCTGGCTGCGGATGAGCAGCGGCTCGGCAAACTGTTGCTCCAGTAGTTTGATCCGCTGGGAGATGGCGGACTGGGTCATGTGCAGTGATTTGGCGGCCCGCTCGAAGTTCTGCTCCTGCAATACCGCATCCAGTGCCCGCAGCAGTTTGTAGTCCAGCTCTTTCATCTTCCCTCCCTTGCGTTGCTTCTGGGCTGACTCTACGTCACTCGGCAGGGGACAACAATGGGTGGTGACAGGGCCGTTACGCTGTGATTTCTGACAGTAGTGATCAGGTTGTTGAGGGAGGATACTGCCCGCTGACCCATGGGTTAGCCTGCGGGCTCATAGCGATCTGTTTATCCCGGGTCTGTTTTCCCGGGATTTTTTATGGCTGCGTTGCCAGCGCCGGTGATGGTTGCTGCAGTAGAGAGTGGCTGGTTTGATAGTGGCCCAGCAGAGGTTTACCAACGGCGTGGGCGAAGCGTTCATCCAGATGGAAGCGGATCCCCACCCCGCGCACGGCCCCCAGATCCACCGCCTGGCGATGGCCGAGGCGCTCGATGGGCAGGCCGAGGCGGCGGAAGATGCGCTCTACCGGCAGGCTGACGACAGCGACCAGCTCCCGGATCCCGTGAGCATGGGCGAAGGCATAGACTTCGCGAAAGATGACGCAGGTGAGCTCGCTGACGCCATTGACCATCCGCGGAGCACGGCTGGCATCGATGGCAAGACGGGTCAGTTCCCAGACATCGGGGGTACGCGGTGCACTTTCACCGGCAAGGGCGGTGGGGAAGATGGTGGGCAGCATATAGGCATCGGCACAGTTGAGCAGTCGAATACAGCCGCATAGCCCTTGCTTATCCTCGATCAGCACCCAATGGGTGTCTGGCGTATCAAAACTGTCACGCTCAAGTCCCCGATGGGACTCTACATCCCAGCCGAGCCGGTCGGAAAAGACGCGATTTCGAAAGCGATAGAGTTCATCCTCTACCTCATTTCGTGGATGCTCTCTCAATTTTCCTTTGAAAACCAACATTATGGGCCCTCTGTCTTGCTATTCGCCGTTATAATCACATGTCTGGCCAAGGGGGCTTTCATATGAAAAGAGACCAACTGCTTGAGTATCTCGAACATTTCACTTCGGTGACGGATGGCAACCGTCTGGCCGAGCTGATCGGTCACTTCACGCTCGGGATGGGCTACGACTACTACCGCTTCGCGCTGATCCTGCCGATGTCGATGCAAAGACCCAAGGTGGTGCTGTTCAATCACTGCCCTGACTCCTGGGTGCAGGCCTATACCGAAAACAACATGCTGGCATGTGATCCGGTGATCCAGCTGGCGCGCAAGCAGACCTTGCCCATCTACTGGAATCGCCTCGATGAGCGAGCAAGCTTTCTGCAAGAGGGAAGCATGGATGTGATGGGGCTGGCAGCCGAGTTCGGGCTGCGCAACGGCATCTCCTTCCCCTTGCACGGTGCCGCCGGGGAGAACGGTATTCTCTCCTTCATTACCTCGGAACGCGCCTCGAGCGATCTGCTGTTGGAGTCGTCGCCCATCCTCTCATGGATGTCCAACTACATCTTCGATGCCGCGATCCGGGTGGTGCGTTTCAGCATGATGGACAGTGTGGGCAAAGAGCCCCTGACCGAGCGCGAAACAGAGTGCCTGTTCTGGGCCAGTGAAGGAAAGACCTCCAGCGAGATTGCCTGCATTCTCGGCATCACGGAGCGCACAGTGAATTACCATCTCAATCAGGTCACCCGCAAAACCGGCTCCATGAACCGCTACCAGGCCATTGCCAAAGGGGTGGGAACCGGCTTGCTGCTGCCCAATCTGGAGCAGGTGGTGGTCACCAATTTCCCCAGAGTGCTTCAGTAGTCCGAGTCTCAGATACCACAGATTCTCCTGCTGCTGTCTGAGGGTCACAATTGTCAGATCCGGTAATTGACACGGGATTTAATAGAAGCGCTTCATCATTAGCAAAATGAATGAACCAGTAAATCAATGAATTTCTAAGAAGGAGCCGGACTCGCTATAGTGCCGTTCATTCATCATTTCGAACGGAATTTTCGATGCTGCTGACCACGACCCTGCAAGGTTTCACCATAGGTCTTGCCATGATCATCCCTATCGGCGCCCAGAATGCCTTTGTGCTGAGCAGGGGTATCCATCGCAACCATCATTTGCTGAGCGCCACACTCTGCAGCTTTTGCGACCTCATTCTGATCGCCATAGGGGTATTTGGCGGAGCCAATCTGCTGGCCGCCAGCCCGATCGGCATG
The DNA here is from genome assembly GCF_049170575.1 of Aeromonas sp. 604282. Lineage (NCBI taxonomy): Bacteria > Pseudomonadati > Pseudomonadota > Gammaproteobacteria > Aeromonadales > Aeromonadaceae > Aeromonas > Aeromonas sp. 604282. The sequence continues at coordinate 169,654 of NZ_JAAKMV010000008.1, forward strand.
ATATTGCTCACCTGGGGGGGCGTACTGTTTCTCGGCTGGTTTGGTGTGCGCTCCCTGCGCAGCGCGTGGTATGGGCAGGAGGGAGGACTGGCCGACGCTTCGCAACGGATGAAAGCCAGAAGTGTACTGGCCATGACGCTAGGGGTCACCTTGCTCAATCCCCATGTCTATCTCGATACCCTGATGCTGCTCGGCTCGCTGGGCAGTCAGGTGAGCGAGCACCTGCGTCCGGCCTTTGCGGCCGGTGCCATGCTCGCCTCGCTGGTGTGGTTCTACTCACTTGCGCTGGGAGCTGCAGCATTGGCGCCCTGGCTGGCGAGAGGGGGGGTACAGCGGGGGATCGATCTGCTGGTCGGCATCATCATGCTGAGTCTGGCGGGCAAGCTGGCGTTTGGAGGCTAGTCCGCCAGACTGTATCCATGGTGATGTCGGTGACGCTCATTGGCGGATAGCGAGGGTAGGCTCCGTGCGATTGAGTGTCAAACACCAGTCCGTTCTACGGACTGGTGTTTTTACAGCTTCTCGATACAGAGGCTATACCCGGAACTGGGAGAGCAGGCGCTGTTGCTGCAGGCTGGCCTGATGGAGAGAGGAGGCCAGCAACAGGCACTCCTGCGCCTCCTGTTCGCCGGTTCTGGCCTGCAGGCTGATCCCCGAGACCTTGTCGGAGGAGTGGCTGAGGGTGTGTGACAGTTGCCCGGTGGCCACGGCCACCTGCTGCACCATATCGGCCAGCTGGTCGATGGCCCCTTCCACCTTGAACAGGATCTGCTTGGTGTTCTCGGAGTCTTGCATGCCAGACTCCACCGTCTTGAGGTTGCGCTGCATCATCAGATAGGCGCTCTCGGTCTGCTGCTGGATGCTGCTGATCACCTGGCTAATTTCGGCGCTTGAGGCCGCGGTGCGGTTGGCCAGGGTGCGCACCTCGTCAGCGACCACCGCAAAGCCACGTCCCATCTCCCCCGCGCGGGCTGCTTCGATAGCCGCATTGAGGGCCAGCAGGTTGGTCTGCTCCGAGATGCCGCTGATGGTGGAGATGATCTGGCCAATCTGGCCTGCCTGCTCCTTGAGGGCGTTGATGGCGACGGCGCACTCGCCCACCTCCTGCACCACCCGCTGCATGCCCGCGCTGGCGGAGGCGACATACTGGCTGCTCTCGGTGGTCAGCTGGCGCACCTCATTGGCATTGTGGGCCGCCATGCTGCAGTTGTCCGATATGGTGGTCGCTACCTGTACCATCTGTTCGCTGTCGTGGTGCAGGGCCAGCGCATGTTCGGCAGTCTGGCGGCTGCTCTGGCTGATCGCCTCCACCCGGTTGACCGAGGTGTGGACGTGCTCGCTGAAGTGCCGATTATTGTCCATGGTGGAGCTGATCATCTTCTGCAATTTCTCGATGAAGCGATCCACGCTGTTGGCAAGCGAGCCTATCTCGTCATCCCGTTGCAGGTTGATGCGGGCGTTGAGATCTCCCTCGCCGGCGGCGATATCCTGCATCCGTTTATCCACCTGCAGCAGCGGGGTGACCAGCTTGCGGGTCAGCCAGAAGCCGCAGAGGGTGACCATGAGCAGGCTCAGCAACAGGCCGCCCAGCAGCAGGGAGCGAGTCTGGCTGATGATGCCGTTGAGTTGGACGACCTGATCCTCGACGGTGGCATCACCGCTCGCCTCGATGGCAACCAGTTGTTGTTTCAGCTGGTCGGCACTGGCCTCATAGAGAGCCTGCTGGGTCTGATAGTTGCCGAGCGCCTCGATCCACTGCCCCATCAATTGCTGATGTCGGGTCAGCAGGGCGCGATACTCTGCGGACAGTGTCTTGCCAGCAAATTCCCCGGAGCCCTCGATATCGAACAGTCCGGTGCCGAGCATGCTGTCGATCGCTCCGTGGTAGAAATCGGTCGCCTCTTTCAGCTCGGCCTTGATCGCCGCCGTGACCCCCTGTCTGCGCATCTTCTCCAGCGCATAGAGCTGGCGCAAAAAGCCGATGTTGGACTCCATCCCCCCGTCGGCCGCTTCCCAGCGGGTAGAGAGGCCACTGTTCCAGCTGATGGTCTGGTCGGGGGATTGGGTCAGCGTCTCTACCGCCCCATCGCCGATCTCCTCCAGCTGCGTCGAGAGACGGGCCATCAGGTCGGCGTTATGATGCAGGGCCTGATCCGCCTCTGTGTAGGCGTGATAGAGCGTCAACAGCTTCTCTTGTTGCTGTTGATAGGCCTGCTTCTGTTGCTCCATGGACGAAAGGGCTGCGCCATCAATGAGCTGCCCCTGACTGACCCGAGCCAGTGCCTCATCGGTTGCCGCTTTGGCGGCATCAAGCTCGGCACGATTGAGCGGGGTGCCGTTTTGCATCTTCTGAATCTGTAACTGTTGATTGCCCAGTTCGATGGAGCCCTCCATGGCCCCGTCAGCGGTCTGCCAGGCGCTTCCCAACACATAGGCGAGCAGATCGGCAAGCCGCTGGCTGCCATACCAGCCCACGGCTCCCATCCCCAGCGTGCAGCCGAGCAAGATGGCAAGACCCAGATTGGCGGTGGTAACAATTTTCATATGATGGCCTTCCTTGGTATCTGCATTGCATCAATTTCGGTTCCGAACGAGTTTAGTGTAGTGTTCATGCCCGTTCGGAGTCCGGCCCGGTGCAGAAACATCCCGTACACTCCGGCTGAACCAGATCAAGCATGGTAGCCAATTGGCGAAAAAGCTTTCTGGCTACTCTGAGGTTGCCGCCATGTGCTGGATACTTATCCAGTTATTCTTTATGCTATGAGCCAATTTACGAATAGCTGTATTGGTGAGGAGAGAGCCGTGATTGGTCGCTTGAGAGGCATTGTCATTGAGAAGCAGCCCCCCGAGGTCCTGCTGGAAGTGGGTGGGGTTGGCTATGAGGTGCAGATGCCGATGAGCTGCTTCTATGATTTGCCGGAGATCGGCAGGGAAGCGACCATCCATACTCACTTTGTGGTGCGGGAAGATGCCCAACTGCTCTATGGTTTCAACCACAAACAGGAGCGGGCGCTGTTTCGCGAGCTGATCAAGACCAATGGGGTTGGCCCCAAACTGGCACTGGCTATTCTCTCCGGTATGACCGCTACCCAGTTTGTGCTGAGTGTCGAACGTGAAGAGATAAGCTCCCTGGTCAAACTGCCGGGGGTCGGCAAAAAGACCGCCGAGCGGCTGGTAGTCGAGATGAAGGATCGTCTAAAGGGCTGGGTCAGCCATGATCTCTTCTCCCCCGCCATGGTCACATTGCCAGCCAGTGAGCCTGAATTGCGGGCGCCGGGTGTGACCGAAGAGGCAGCCAGTGCGCTGGTTGCCCTTGGTTACAAGCCGCAACAGGCGAGCCAGATTGTCAGCAAGATCGCCAAAGAGGGTATGTCGGTGGAAGATATCATCCGTGAATCTCTTCGTAGCCTTGTGTGAGGTAGTTGATGATTGAAGCAGACCGCCTCATCTCGGCCAGTGCCGCCCGTGAGGATGACATTATTGATCGGGCCATCCGCCCCAAGAAGCTGGCTGACTACACCGGTCAGGATACCGTCTGCGAACAGATGGAGATCTTTATCGAAGCGGCGCGTCAGCGGGGTGAAGCGCTTGATCACCTGCTGATCTTCGGCCCGCCCGGTCTGGGCAAGACCACCCTCGCCAACATCGTCGCCAACGAGATGGGGGTCAATATCAAGACCACTTCCGGCCCGGTGCTGGAGAAAGCGGGTGATCTGGCTGCATTGCTCACCAACCTTGAACCGAACGATGTATTGTTCATCGACGAGATCCACCGTCTCAGCCCGGTGGTGGAGGAGGTGCTCTATCCGGCAATGGAGGATTACCAGCTCGACATCATGATCGGAGAGGGGCCAGCGGCTCGCTCCATCAAGCTGGATTTGCCCCCCTTCACCCTGATCGGCGCAACCACCCGGGCTGGTTCACTCACCAGCCCGCTGCGAGATCGTTTTGGTATCGTCCAGCGTCTTGAGTTCTACAACGTCAAGGACTTGACCGATATTGTCTCCCGCAGCGCCCGTTGTCTGGGACTCGATATGACAGAGGATGGAGCCATCGAGGTCGCTCGTCGCTCCCGTGGTACTCCGCGGATTGCTAACCGCTTGTTAAGACGGGTGCGCGATTTTGCCCAGGTGAAATCCGATGGCCGCATCGATGGTCCCATCGCGGCTCGCGCCATGGATATGCTGGATGTCGATAACGAGGGGTTTGATTTTATGGACCGCAAGTTATTGTTGGCTGTGATAGACAAGTTTATGGGGGGGCCGGTGGGTCTCGATAATCTGGCCGCCGCGATCGGGGAAGAGAAAGATACTATCGAAGATGTGCTGGAGCCTTATCTGATCCAGCAAGGGTATCTGCAACGTACACCCAGAGGACGGATTGCGACCACACGAGCCTACGCTCATTTCGGTCTTCAGCGACCAGATGAGAAGTAAAAACAGTCGTTTGAACATGAAACCGCCGTCAAAGGCGGTTTTTTGTTATGCGGGCCAAAAAAAGCCCACGGCGGATGCGGTGGGCAAAGACAATTCAGGATGGATGTTCACAGACAGTGAGTGCGTCTGGACACAGACCGGAAAATAAACAGGTGAGCCGTCGCGAGCTCTCAGAGTCGGTTCAGTTGATAGAGCTGAACAAAGGAAAGCTTGTAGTAACGGATGGTTTTAGCAACAAACTTTTTCATCTTCGATTCCAATAGACAGGTTCAAATTGATGGTCGAATACGTACCGTGAACCCGGATTAACCGGCCTGTATCCAAGGGGATGCCCTCACTGCGAGGCGCATTGTAGGAGTTCGAATCGACCTGGACAAACAAGAAAAATTGCAACCTTCAAATTAGTTTATCTAATGCCTTGCTTGATGAAATTGGTTCGCATGAGTATGCATTATTTGCAGTTTTAAATTGGATTTTTGAATCAGATTGACTGACCCGGATAACATGGAAAAAGGCGCGTTATCGACACTTTTCAAATTAAACGAGGTAGCCGGATGTTAAATTCTTAAATTGATTTAAATCAATATTTTACGCTTTATCATCTTTTGTGATCTGGCTCTCTTCAATAATCGTGAAATAGATTAAACATGGCTTTGAAAGCCATGTATTTCGGGTCCTTTTACATTGATTTCAATCAAATAAAGGTGATATAAAAACCCGGTCATAATGGGCGAGAATAAATTGAAGCTGATTGTTTTGTAATTGTTAAACATTAGCTTTATTTGTTTTCCTGTATTGCCTTGTTGTTAATATTGGTGGTTACTGAAAGTGTTTTGTTGTGATGCGTCTCAATGGGGCCCATTCGATAACCCCCAACGGAAGCTTTGTCCTTAAAACTTAAAATAGCCGTGCCAATAATCGGTGAGGAAACATCATGATTGCTGAGCATGTGGTAGACCTATCGCGGTTCCAGTTCGCTGCGACGGCCCTTTATCACTTTTTGTTTGTACCCCTGACGCTGGGAATGGCTTTTCTCCTGGCGATCATGGAATCCGTCTATGTGATGACCAACAACACCATCTACCGGGATATGACCAAATTCTGGGGTAAGTTGTTTGGTATCAACTTTGCCCTGGGGGTTACCACAGGCTTGGCCATGGAGTTCCAGTTCGGGACGAACTGGGCGTATTACTCCCATTATGTCGGCGATATCTTCGGGGCTCCGTTGGCCATTGAAGGGCTGATGGCCTTCTTCCTGGAGTCCACCTTCGTCGGTATGTTCTTCTTTGGTTGGGATCGTCTGAGCAAGCATCAGCATCTGGCTGCCACCTGGTTGATGGCACTGGGTACCAACCTCTCCGCCCTCTGGATCCTGGTTGCCAACGGCTGGATGCAAAACCCGGTCGGTGCCGAGTTCAACTTTGAATCCATGCGGATGGAGATGATGAGCTTCGCTGACGTGGTGCTCAACCCGGTTGCCCAGGTCAAGTTCGTCCACACTGTGGCGGCTGGCTATACCTGTGGCGCCATGTTTGTGCTGGGTATCTCCTCCTACTACCTGCTGAAGAATCGTGATGTGGCGTTTGCCCGTCGCTCCTTCGCCATTGCCGCCGCGTTCGGTATGGCTTCCATCGTGTCCGTGCTGATCCTCGGTGACGAATCCGGTTACGAGACCGGTGAAGTGCAGAAGGTTAAACTGGCCGCTATCGAAGCCGAATGGGAAACTGAACCTGCTCCGGCCGCCTTTACCCTGTTCGGTATTCCGAATCAGGAAGAGATGCGCACCGACTACGCCATCAAGATCCCTTATGCGCTTGGTATTATCGCGACCCGTTCTCTGGACGGTCAGGTCACCGGTCTGAAGGATCTGAAGAGCGAGCACGAACTGCGCGTTCGTAACGGTATGACCGCTTACGATCTGCTGACCAAGCTGCAATCCGGTGACAAGTCTGACGAGACCCGTGCTCGCTTCGACGAAGTGAAGCAGGATCTGGGCTACGGTCTGCTGCTCAAGCGCTACACCAGCAACGTGACCGATGCGACCGAAGAGCAGATCAAGGCCGCTGTGGATGACTCCATCCCGCAGGTACTGCCGCTGTTCTTCGCCTTCCGCATCATGGTTGCCGTCGGCATGCTGATGCTGGTACTGATTGGTATGGCCTTCTATGACAGTGCCCGTCACCAGATCGGCAAGCGCAAGTGGCTGCTCAAGGCTCTGCTGTGGGGTATCCCGTTGCCGTGGATCGCGATCGAAGCTGGCTGGTTTGTTGCTGAATATGGTCGCCAACCGTGGACCATTGCAGAGGTGTTGCCGACTTCCCTCTCTGCATCCAATTTGCCTGCAGCCGAGATCTGGTTCTCTCTGATCGGTATCTGCCTGTTCTATACCGTACTTCTGGTTATCGAGATGTACCTGATGTTCAAGTATGCCCGTCTTGGCCCCAGCAGCCTGAAGACTGGCAAGTATCACTTTGAACAGATCAAGGCATAAGGAGAGCGACCATGTTTGATTACGAAACTCTGCGTGTCATCTGGTGGGCTCTGGTCGGCGTACTGCTGATCGGTTTTGCCATCACTGACGGCTTCGACATGGGGGTAGGCGCACTGCTCCCGTTCGTCGGCAAGAAAGATGTCGAGCGCCGCGTGATGCTCAACACCATGGGGCCGCACTGGGAAGGTAACCAGGTTTGGCTGGTCACTGCCGGTGGTGCCTTGTTCGCCGCCTGGCCGATGGTGTATGCCGCGACCTTCTCCGGCTTCTACATCGCGATGATCCTGACGCTGATGGCGCTGTTCCTGCGTCCGGTCGGTTTCAAGTACCGCTCGCTGCGTGCTGATGCCAAATGGCGCAGCAACTGGGACTGGGCCTTGTTCGCCGGTAGCGCCGTACCGCCCATCGTCTTTGGTGTGGCCTTTGGCAACCTGTTGCAAGGCGTTCCATTCGAGTTTAACCAGTTCATGATGTTGACCTATCACGGCAACTTCTTTGGCCTGCTGAACCCGTTCGGCATTCTGGCTGGTCTTGTGAGCCTGTTCATGCTGCTCACCCAGGGTGCAACCTGGTTGATGATGAAGACCGATGGTGAAGTGCTGGCGCGTTCCCGCACTGCCGCCATGATCTGCTCACTGGTGACCCTGGTGCTGTTTGCTGCCGCGGGTTGGTGGGTAAGCGGTATGGAAGGGTATGTCATCGTCAAGGCTGCCGCGACTGACGCAGTATCCAACCCGATGAACAAGGAAGTTGTCCTGCAGGCTGGCGCCTGGATGAACAACTACACCCTCTATCCGTGGATGGTGGCTGCCCCTGTACTGGGTCTTGCCATGAGCCTGCTGACTGCGCTGTTTGCCCGTATGAACATCGGCTGGCTGGCGTTTACCAGCTCCTCGCTGGCGATTGCCGGGGTCATCCTCACTGCCGGTTTCTCCATGTTCCCGTTTGTGATGCCCTCAAGCCTTGAGCCGTCACTGAGCCTGACCATGTGGGATGCTACCGCCTCCTTCAACACCTTGCAGGTGATGACCGTGGCTGCAGCAGTCTTCGTACCGATTGTGCTGGGTTACACCATCTGGACTTACATCAAGATGTTTGGCCGGGTAACCAACAAGCACATCGAAGATAACCAACAATCTCTCTATTAAGAGGTGCGCTGACAATGTGGTATTTCACCTGGATCCTGGGGCTGTTGCTGGCCTGTGCATTTGGCATCATCAATGCGCTGTGGCTGGAACACACCGAGAACATGGATCGTCAGATCGATGAAAACAAGTGATCGACTCGCCAGGCTGGCCGCTCCACTGGAGCGGCAGCCGTGGCAGGGGTTGATGTTACTCGCGGCGGCCTTGTTGGCCGTCGCTATTTTACAGGCCCCCAATCTGATCGCGGCCAACACCAGCGAGCATGGTCTCTGGCTTGCTCCCTGGCTGATGTGGGCCGTCTGTTGTGGCGTACTTAACGGGCTTGGCTTTCATCTGAAAAGCCTGCCCGGACGTGTGCTGTTCAACCCCTGGCTCGCCTGGCCCAGTTTGTTGTATGGCCTCTGGCTGACACATTCATATTTCCTTTCATAAAAAACGGGGGGAGGCAGGATTTCCCTGTCTCCCCCTGCTTCTTTCCTATTCAGCCCTGCGCTATGATAGCCCCCCATCTGACTGTCGAATGGATCACAGATTGTTATGGGGGAAGTCTTTGAGTTTCCGGTACGTGTCTACTACGAAGACACCGATGCCGGGGGCATCGTCTACAACGCCAATTATCTCAAGTTTATGGAACGTGCTCGCACCGAGTTTCTTCGTGCCAAAGGGGTCGAACAGGACGTCTGGCTGCAGGAGGGATATGCCTTCGTGGTGAGCCGAACTGAGATCGATTTCCGCTCGGCGGCCCGTTTTAATGAACTATTGAATGTATTAACGCAAGTGATTGAAGTGAAACGCGCATCCCTGCGTTTTTCGCAGCAGATCCTGGCGGCTGATGGACGACTCGTCACCCAGGCTTTGGTACAGATAGCCTGTGTAAGTCATCCGCAAATGAAACCTGTAGCTATACCTGAAAAAATCAAGGGAGTGCTGTTAAGTGCACGCTGAAATTTCGTTTATTGGCCTGTTTTGGCAAGCCAGCCTGTTGGTAAAACTGGTCATGATCACCCTGATGAGCATGTCTATTGTCTCCTGGGCGCTGATTATCCAGCGTTCCAAGGCGATCAAGGCGGCCAATCTCGCATCGGAACAGTTTGAAGATCGCTTCTGGTCAGGGGTCGATCTCAATCGCCTCTATCAGGAGTCCTCTTCCCGCCGCGATGATATCGAAGGCATGGAAGATATCTTCTACTCCGGCTTCAAGGAGTATGCCCGCCTGCTCAAGGCCGGGGCCCGTGGTCAGGATGCGGTGATGGATGGTACCTACCGTGCCATGCGCGTCTCCCTCTCCCGTGCGGTGGATGATCTGGAATCCAACCTGCCGGTGCTGGCGACCATCGGCTCCATCAGCCCCTACATCGGTCTGTTCGGTACCGTATGGGGGATCATGAACGCCTTTATCGCCCTGGGTCAGGTGCAGCAGGCCACCCTGCAGATGGTGGCACCGGGTATCGCGGAAGCGCTGATTGCGACCGCCATGGGTCTGTTTGCCGCTATCCCGGCGGTAATCTTCTACAACCGCTTCTCCAACAAGGTCGAGCGGCTGGAGAACGCCTACGCCAACTTCATGGACGAGTTCACCACCATTCTGAACCGTCAAATTGCTCAGCAGCAGGGTGATCAGTAATGCAAACCTATCAGCGGATCCGGCGCAAGAAGGTGGCCGAGATCAACGTGGTTCCCTATATCGACGTCATGCTGGTGCTGCTTATCATCTTTATGGCGGTCACGCCGGTGATCACGCAAGGGGTCAAGGTGGATCTGCCGCAGGCTGAGTCCGAGCAGTTGCCGGAAGATGCCAAGCCGCCCTTCATCGTAAGCGTCAATACCGAAGGCGAGTATGTCATCAAGGCTGGCGAAGCCGATGACGAGCCGGTGCCAAGTGGCACGCCAGAGGCGATGCAGCAATACATCACCGAAAAAGCCATGGGCTATCTGGCGATCAACCAGAATGCCCCCGTGGTGGTCGCGGGTGACAAGGCCGTGCGCTACGAAGAGGTGATCCTGTTGATGGTGGCCCTCAAGAATGCGGGTGTGCCTCAGGTTGGCCTGATGACAGATCCGGTGAACTAACGGAGATGGATGTGAAGCGTGGTATTTCCGGTTATCTCATCGCGTCGTTTCTGCTGCACCTGATCATCGGCATCATCCTGTTTGTCGGGCTCGATTTCAGCAAACCGAAACGACCCGAATCGAAGGGGCAGATCGTCAATGCCGTCATGCTTGATGAGAACTTCCTCAACGAGCAGGCCAAGCAGATCCAGCAGCAGAAAGCTCAGCCCAAGCCGCAGAAGGTAGAGAAAGAGAAGGATAAGGAAGATACGGATCTTGCCAAACGCGAACTAGCCCAGCAGCAGGAACGGCTGCGTATTGCCGAGGCCAAGCGGAAAGAAGCAGAAGAGGCGACCCGCAAGGCCGAGGCTGAGAAGCAGAAAAAAGTTGCCGAGCAGAAGCGGGCGGAAGAGAAGGCGCAGAAAGCCGAGGAGGCCCGCAAGCTGGAAGAGCAGAAGGCCAAGAAGGCGGAAGCCGAGCGCAAGGCTGCTGAAGAGGCCAAGGCACTGGCGCTGAAGAAAAAGAAAGAGCTCGAGAAAAAACAGGCGGAAGAGAAGGCTAAAGCCGAGGAGGCCAAAGCCAAGAAAGCGGAAGCTGACAAGAAGGCCAAGGCTGAGGCAGAGAAGAAAGCCAAGGCAGAGGCTGAGAAAAAAGCCAAAGCCGAGGCTGAGAAGAAGGCCAAGGAAGAGGCAGCCAAAAAGGCAAAAGCTGACGCAGAGAAGAAAGCCAAGGCTGAAGCCGAGAAGCAGGCCAAGATCGCGGCAGAACGCAAACGCAAAGCGGCCGAGGAGGCCAGACTGCAAAAAGAGATGGAAGCCATGATGCAGCAGCAGCTGGCGGCTGAAGCCAATGCCCGCAGCCAGGCTGCCTCTGCAGCGGCACAAGGTGAGGTCGACAAGTATGCGGCGCTCATCAAGGCCACTGTTGAGCGGTATATGATTTTGGATCCCACCATGCGGGGCAAAACATGTACTATCGGCGTACGTCTTGCGAGCAGTGGCTTTGTCATATCGGTAGATAACGGCCAGGGTGACCCGGCGGTCTGTCGTTCGGGTAAGGCGGCTGTCTTGAAAGCCAATCAACTGCCAGTGCCCAAGGATCCTGCGGCATTCGAGATGTTGAAGGAATTTAACCTGAAGTTAGAACCGAGTATCTAAGCGTGATAAAACGAGGTTGCTTGCCTCCGGTTGGCAACCTCTCGCCGAGAAAGGAATTTAACCTCTCATCTTTATTGGAACCGAGTATTTAAGCCATGATCAGAAAAGTATTTTTTGCTTTGGTTGGCTGTTTGTTGCTGGGCCAGAGTGCCCAGGCGGCCCTGGACATCGTCATCACCGGCGGTATTGATAGCGCACGCCCCATCGCCGTTGCTCCCTTCAAGTGGGAAGGCAACGGACAGTTGCCGCAGGACATCGCGGAAGTAGTCTCCAACGACCTGATGCGCAGCGGCAAGTTCAAGCCGCTGGCCCGTGGCCAGATGCCGCAAACCCCGAGCAGCAGCAGCGAGATCAACTTCGCTCCCTGGGCCTCCCAAGGGGTTGAAGCCGTGGTGGTGGGTTCCATTTCGGCAGTCGGTGACGGCACCTACAAGGTGAACTTCGAGCTGGTCGATGTGCTGAAAGGCCAGCTGGCCAAGGCACAAGGTGGCGAGAGCAACGGTTACATTCTGGATAGCCGTATGGCGACCATCCCGGGTGCCCAGATGCGCCAGTTTGCCCACCGTATCTCCGACATCGTCTATGAGCGTTTGACGGGCGAGCGCGGTGCCTTCCTGACCCGTCTGGCTTATGTCTCCGTACAGCAGGGTACCCAGTTCCCGTACCAGCTGCGTATTTCTGACTACGACGGTTACAACGAGAAGACCTTGCTGCGCTCCCGCGAGCCGTTGATGTCTCCGGCCTGGTCGCCGGATGGCAGCAAGCTGGCTTACGTGAGCTTCGAGAACCAGAAGTCCGAAATCTACGTGCAGGATATCTACACCCAGCAGCGCAGCCTGATCACCAGTTTCCGCGGTATCAACGGGGCGCCGGAGTGGTCTCCGGATGGTCGTCGTCTGGCTATCGTTCTCTCCAAAGATGGTTCACCGAACCTCTATGTGGTTGATGTCGCTAGCAAGCAGCTGACCCGCGTCACAACCAGCCGTGTGATCGACACCGAACCCTCCTGGATGCCGGATGGGCAAAATTTGTTGTTCACCTCTGAACGTGGTGGCAAACCCCAGATTTATAGCGTAAATTTGGCGACTGGTATGACTCGCCGGATGACTTGGGAAGGTGAATCCAACCAGGGTGCATCCATCACTCCTGATGGCAAAATCATGGTGATGGTGACCCGTGTTCAGGGACAGTATCGTATTGCCCGTCAGGACATGGAAAACAATGCCCTGTTGGTCCTTACCCAGAGTGCTCTGGATGAGTCGCCAAGTGTGGCTCCCAATGGCAGCATGATCATTTATGCCACCATCTATCAGGGTCGTAAGAGTCTCGCGTTGGTGTCGACTGATGGTCGCTTCAAGGCTGTGCTTCCGACCAGTAGCGGTGAAATTCGTGCACCAGCTTGGTCGCCCTTCTTGAATTGATAAAAATCCAATTGTTTTTTGTTTTGTTATAAAGGTTTAAGGAAATAGCATGCAACTCAATAAACTGCTCAAGGGTTTGGCCATCGCACTGCCACTGTTCACCCTGGCCGCTTGTAGTTCTTCTTCTGATTCCGACGCCGCTGGCGCTGAATCAGGTATGACCGACGGCATGGGCGGTGTACAAACCGGCGGCGCCAACGGCATGTTGTCCCCGGAAGAGCAGATGCGTCAGAAGTTCGAAGCACTGCAGCGTGACAACGTGATCTACTTCCCGTTCGACGGTTACGATATCCAGGGTCAGTACGCTGATCTGCTGGATGCCCACGCCAGCTACCTGCGCGAGCGCCCGAGCGTGAAAGTCCTGATCGAAGGTCACGCCGATGAGCGCGGTACTCCGGAGTACAACATCGCTCTGGGCGAGCGTCGTGCCAAGGCTGTTGCCAAGTATCTGCAAACCCTGGGTGTGCAGGCCGAGCAGCTCTCCATCGTCAGCTATGGCGAAGAGAAGCCGCTGGATCTGTCTCACACCGAGGATGCCTTTGCCAAAAACCGCCGCGCGGTTCTGGTTTACTAAGGTTTAAACCGAACGAAGTTCGTTTATATGCAAGCGGCCATTTCGATGGCCGTTTTATTTGCACTAAACGCCAAGGTTTGATCCGAATGAAATCTGTATATGCGAGCGACGATGGCGCTGGCCGTTTTATCTGTACTAAACGCTAAGGTTTGATCCGAATGAAATCTGTGTACAAGCAAGCTGTCGTTGCGCTGGCCGTAATGGTTGCTCTGAATGCGCAAGCTGCGGCACCGGTCAGCGATCTGGGCGGTGACTCAAGTGGTGGGGTTGTCCTTAGCGGCAACAACGGTGCCATCGTGCCCACCGGTAGCCTGGAAGATCGGGTTGCCCTGCTGGAGCGCACCCTCAATGCCCGTCTGCGACTGCAAGCCGAATTGCAGCAACAGGTCGACTCCCTGCAAGGGGAGGTCTCCGAGCTGCGTGGTCAGCTGGAGCAGCAGACCTACCAGATGGAACAGTCGCAAGAGCGCCAGCGTCAGCTCTATCAGGAGCTCGACAAGGTTGCCAGCAGCCAGCAAGCTGCTCCAGCCGCCCCGACCCCTGCTGCTGCCACACCGGCTGCTGCCGCCAATTACTCAACTAATCAGGATGAGAATCAGGCCTACGACGCAGCGGTCAACATGGTGCTCAAAGAGAAGAACTACGACAAAGCCATTCCGGCTTTCCAGGGCTTCATCAAGCAGTACCCCAATTCGGGCTATGTTCCCAATGCACACTACTGGCTCGGCCAGTTGCTGTTCAACAAGGGTGACAGAGCCGGAGCCTCGGCCCAGTTTTCGACCGTGGCCAACAAATACAGCAAATCCCCCAAGCGAGCCGATGCGTTGCTGAAGCTGGGTATGCTGGCGCAACTGGATGGCAAGAAGGCGGAAGCCAAATCCTTCTATGAGCAGGTGATCAAGGGCTATCCCAACACCTCGCCGGCCCAGTTGGCCAAACAGAGTCTGGCCAAGCTGTAACATTGCTGTATGTCACTGTTTTCGTAACGCTACTGTAAAAACAGCCTGCATTTGTACGCACAGTGAGCAAACGGATTTAAATTACGAATTTTCTGTTGCACCGGAAATTTAAATCCGTAATATAGGCCGCCGTCAGAGCCGAAGCAGTAATGCAGTCGGAACTGGTCGTGGTGAGGGTCGTTAGCTCAGTCGGTAGAGCAGTTGACTTTTAATCAATTGGTCGCTGGTTCGAATCCAGCACGACCCACCATTTTCTCCACTCGGTGGAGACAGAATTCCCAGGTCGTTTAGCTCAGCTGGGAGAGCACCTCCCTTACAAGGAGGGGGTCACTGGTTCGATCCCAGTAACGACC